>JAYKHF010000287.1:0-2838 GCA_035285305.1 Leptolyngbya sp. | reverse complement strand
TAGAATAAATTGCGATTACAGCCCACGGCACCCCACAAAACTATGGAAGACGTTGCGACTCCCGCTGCCCCTCCCCAGGGCGATAAGGTAGAGTTTTCAGTACAGCTTGACCGAGAATTGCTGGATCAGGTGAACCATCTCACCTCCGACCCCGCCAAGGTGATTGAGGTCGCGCTCCGTCAATGGTTACGGGGGGATCGTCGCGCCGAAGATGACCTGGTGCGCACCTTGCCCCGCAATCCTACGGTGCCCCCCAAGGGCGAGTGGAACGACTAGATCCCGCCATGAATGCTCCGTCCCCCGATGATCCCTTGCGGGCAGCAACCGCCGCTGAGGACTGTGCTGTCGCTGAGGAACGTGCCAAGGTTCTGGCGCAATTGCAAGCCTACACGCCTCGGTTCCATCACATTAATCGCAACATTCGCTGGACCTTGGATCTCGATGTGATCCAGCAGCAAACCATAGCGGGGTTAGGGGAATTATTCGAGGCCGACCGCTGCCTCATTTGCACGGCGGCGGAACCGCCCGATCCGGCCACGGTGGCGGCGGAATATCGTCAGCACCCTGATTGGCCGAGTTGGCTGGGACAACCGCTGCCCACCAGCGAGCAGATCTATCTGGAACGAGCCGCCCAGGCCACTGAAACGGTTCTCCATGCCGCCACCACAGACCAAGATTCAGATCAAGGCCTCCAGCCACCGGCTTCGGTGCTGGCGGTGGCAACCCGTCACCAAGATCAGATTAATGGCTTTATTCTGATGTACGACCTGCGGGGGCGTCAGTGGACCGGGGTGGAACTCGGGCTGATCACCGACCTCGCCGACCAGGTGGGTACCGCCATTGCCCATGCCCAGCGGTTTGCCGAAAGTCAGGCCCTCGCCCTCAAACTCCAACAGGCCAATCATCGTCTGCTGGAACAGCAGCGGGAATTTCAGGAAGCCCGCCAGCAGGCAGAGGAAGCCTCCCGGCTAAAGAGCGAGTTTTTGGCCAATACCTCCCATGAACTCAGAACCCCCCTCAACGGCATCATTGGCTTTCTGCGGCTGGTGCTAGACGGCATGGCCGACGACCCCGAAGAGCAGCAGGAGTTTTTGCAGGAGGCCCATAAATCGGCCATTCACCTGCTGGAATTGATTAACGATGTGCTGGATATTGCCAAGATTGAAGCGGGCAAAATGCAGATCGAGATGGGGCAAGTGAGCCTCAAAGAATTGCTAGCTAACGTGGAAAACTTTGCCCGCCCGATGGCCGAACACAAGGGTCTAGCGTTCAACATTGTGCAGCCCGCCACCCGCGATGAAATCACCCTGAATGGCAACTATCAGCGGCTACTCCAGGTTCTACTCAACCTGGTGGGCAATGCCGTGAAATTTACCCATGAGGGCGAGATCACCATCCAGGCCGAGGTGAAACCGCACAAGGTCGAGTATAAGGGGACAACCTGGCCCGGAACCGTCAAAATCAGCGTGATTGATACCGGAATTGGGGTGTCCCTCGAAAAGCAAGATCGCCTCTTTCAATCCTTTAGCCAAGTGGACGGCGAACGCACCCGGCAGTATGGCGGCACCGGGCTTGGCCTCGCCATTTCCCAGCGCCTCATCGAAGCCATGGGCGGCACGGTGCACTTCATCAGCATGGGAGAAGGGCTAGGATCCACCGTCACCTTTACCACCCTGCTGTACCAAAGCCCTGTGATGATTGACCACGATCCGGTCTAGCCCGCCAGGGGATGGATCGCTTGGCCTCCTCCGATTTCATCCCCTACAAAAACGCGACGGTCATGGCAACAGAGGTTTCCAGGGTTTGCTGGGGATCGATAATCAGCAAACTATCGCCGCTGTTCATGGCGTTGCGGGGGGCCGTCCAGGGCTCTAAACAGTAGTAATCCTTGCCCTGTACAGTCCAAAACACGAGACGGGTATAGGCTTCACTCCAATTGAGGGTAAGCCGTCGCCGGAGGTCGTGATCGGTGACGGTGGCGGCCCTGGCGGTTAGATGTTGAAAGGCCAGGTCAATTTCTGACTGGTGAAAGTCAAACCCTCCCCCAAAGGGCTCTACTTGCCCAGTGAGATGGTTCTGAAACTCGGTAGAGGGAATTTCAAACTCAAGCTGGGCCTTATCCTTCACGAAAAAGTAGGGATGGAGCCCGGTGGAAAAGGGCATCGCCCGGTCAGACCGGTTGGTGAACCGCTGCCGCAGTTCTAGCTGATGGCCGCGCAGAACCACGTTAAAGGATAGCCTGAAGGCGAAGGGATACTGGCTGAGGGTGGAGGGGGAACTCTCTAGGACCAGCGTCAGGCTCGCCGCATCGGTGGTGGATTGATCGGTGGCTTGCCAAGGCAGATCTCGGGCAAAGCCGTGCTGCTTGAGGTGGTAGGTCTGACCATCGAGGCTGTATTGGTGGTCGGGCAGATTACCGCAGATGGGAAACAGGATCGGAATGCCACCCCGAACCGAGAGGGTAGGGTCGGCAAAGCGGGCTTCATCGAAATACAAGATATCGTGATCCTTGATCTGCCAACGGGTGACTATCCCCCCTCGCTGGGGCACCAACTCTAGCTTGGATGAGGTTTCCAAATCCGACAGCACGTACGTGGGCGTAGGGCCAGCTTTTAGGGCAACGGCAAACACAGAACACCTCAAGATGTTGATGCCTAGACGTTACCACAGCCCAGGCTAGGGCAGACTTCTAGGGTATTCCAGACGACATCGCACCCTTGATCTTGGTGGTCGTCAAACATAGCCGCCGATTCGTAGGGTGCATTCGCGGCCTCGTCATGCCTTGCCCCTGCGGGTACCCCCTTGGCCGCAATGCACCACCCCTGAGGACTTTGGTGC
>JAYKHF010000286.1:0-3887 GCA_035285305.1 Leptolyngbya sp. | reverse complement strand
ATTGACTGACAAAACTTACCAGAACCCAGATTTCTCAAAGGGTCAGGAGACCTGACCCCTACATGGCCTAAATGCGGTAGGGGCGCGGTTCCCGCGCCCGGTGCAGGATCTTTTGTCAGCCAACCAGAGCAGAGTGTGTTGAGGATCGATTGAAACCCTAGATTTAAACCCTAAAGTACCCTCGATACCAATCTACTAGCCGTGCGATCCCCTCTTCTATGGGGGTCGTTGGTTGATAGCCAAACTGCGCCATCAGGTCATCGACATCGGCATAGGTGTCGGGCACATCGCCCGGTTGCATCGGCAGTAGATTCAGGTGGGCGGTCTTGCCAAGGGCGGTTTCCAGGGCACGAATATAGTCCATTAAATCGATGGGTTGATGGTTGCCAAGGTTGTAGACTCGCCAGGGGGCGGAACTGGTGCCGGGGTCAGGGGCATGGCCCTGCCAGTCGGGGTTGGGGGTTGCAGGTCGATCTAGGACGCGGACGATGCCCTCTACAATGTCGTCGATGTAGGTGAAGTCTCGGCGATGTTTGCCGTAGTTGAAGACATCGATGGGCTCACCGGCCAGGATCGCTTTGGTGAACTTAAACGGTGCCATATCCGGACGCCCCCAGGGGCCATAGACGGTGAAAAAGCGCAGGCCGGTGGTGGGTAAACCATAGAGATAGCTATAGCTGTGGGCCATGAGTTCATTGGCTTTCTTACTCGCGGCGTATAGCGATAGGGGGTGATCGACGTTGCTGTGTACCGAGAAGGGCATCGTGGTATTGGCCCCATACACACTGGAACTGCTGGCGTAGACCAAATGGTCTATGCGGTGATGACGGCAGCCTTCCAGAATATGGGCGAAGCCAACGATATTGCTGTTGATGTAGGCCAGCGGATTTTCCAGGGAATAGCGCACTCCGGCCTGGGCCGCTAGGTTCACCACCCGCTGGGGTTCATGGGTGGCAAAGGCCTGCTGGATGGCTGTCCCGTCTGCCAGATCGAGGCGCAGATGGGTGTAGTTGGGATGATGGGCATACTGGGCCAGACGGGCTTCCTTGATGGCGGGGTCGTAATAGGCGTTGTGGTTATCAATGCCAATGACAACATCGCCACGATGGAGCAATCGCAGGGCCAGGGCCGATCCGATAAAGCCAGCCGTACCGGTGATGAGTATCTTCATAGGCCTACCTGTGGAGTGGAACGATGCCGAAGGTGATCGGCAAACCCATGGATCGACCCTCCCCGTGGCCTGGGGCTACCGGGCCAACCCAAGGGCCGTGGTGGCCCGGATCGGGGACTGGGACTGGGCGTTAGGGTTTGGCCTGATCCAGAGCTTCAGGCGCGGAGCGGCAGACTTCGGCTTCCAGGGCGGCTTCGAGGGCGGCGACGTAGGCGGCGATGGCGTGGTCGCTAAAGCGGCGGCTGAGGATGCGCCAGGTGAAGCGGGATCCGAGGTAGATGGCGGTGTTGATATGGGCAAACCCTTGCCATTCACGGGGGACGCGGGTGACTACGTCCCAGCCGTAGATAAATCGCTGGCTGTTGGGCACCCGTCGGTTATAGGATTCCACCTGGGCCTGGTTGCCGACACGGGGTGCGCCAAAGGTGTTGACGATGAACCGGAGGTCGTTGGCTTGACCAAAATTGTACTGAAGATCCAGGGCGGCAATGGTGGCGAGGGCTCCGCCCAGGCTGTGCCCCGTGATCACGATCTCTTGCCCGGTGCAGGTAGACAGCGTGGTCAGCAGGCGATCCCGCACGGCAAAATAGGCGGTCATGAAGCCCTGGTGAAACCGAACGTTGGTGTGGCTATCACCATAGGGGTAGATCTGCTGGCGAAATTGAACGTTGTTCATCCAGTCGATGGATTTATCAGTACCCCGAAAAATTAGGTAAATCCGGTCGCTATGGGGTTGATTCAGCACGGCGGCTTGGGTATCCGTGAAGCCTTGATCCCGGCTTTCGATCAGGGTCGGATCTACCTCAGGATAGGCAGAAAAACGGAGGCTACTAAAGTCACGGTAGATCTCCTGACACAAACGGGCACAGGTCAGGGCTAGGGCATAGTCAACCATGGAAAAACCTCCTTGAAATGGGCTGCCAGCGTGAAGGTGGGGTAAGCGAAGGTCGGTCAGTCTAGCCTGGGCATCAAAATAGATCGATAACCCTTTACAGTAGCCTTGAATCGTCAGAAAAACCATCCCCTCAGGCCTCCGTCAGCAATTCTCAGTATGACTAGGCTGGCGAATAAAATACCGCTCAGGCTGAGCTTGTCGAAGCCTTTTCACCGCCTTTTCACCCTTCGACAGGCTCAGGGTGAACAGCCAATTTGCCAAAATGAGAATTGCTGGCGTGATGCGGTACAAAAGTTTACATCTGTCATGACCGTGTGGCTTTCTCGCCGCGATTAATCGCAGCGGGGCCGTCGTCTCCCCTTGCAGTTAGCGCAGGAGTCCGGCCCTGGCACCCTGCTAGGATAAGCGATGGGAGCGATTCCCCACGGCCAATGCGGGAGAGGATGGGCGATGCAAATTTATCTGGACTACAGTGCCACGACGCCGCCGCGTCCCGAGGTGATCGCCGCCATGCAGTTGGTGATGGCGGAACAGTGGGGCAATCCTTCCAGCCTGCACCAGTGGGGCAACCGAGCGGCGACGGTGCTGGAACAGGCCCGCTTCCAGGTGGCGGCGTTGATCCACGCTGACGTGGATTCGGTGATTTTCACCGCTGGCGGCACCGAGGCCGATAATTTGGCCCTATTGGGGGTGGCCCGCACCTTCGAGCGGCCCCAGCATTTGATTATTTCGGCGGTGGAACATTCCGCCATTGAGAAGCCCGCTCAGGTTTTGGAGGCCCAGGGCTGGCAAGTGACGCGCCTGCCCGTGGATAGCTGGGGGCGGGTGCATCCCGACGATCTACGCCGTGCCCTGCAAAGCAACACGGTGATCGTGTCGATCATCTACGGCCAAAGCGAGGTGGGCACCCTACAACCCATCACCCAACTGGGCCAGATCGCCCGCAACCACGGGGCCATTTTCCACACGGATGCCGTGCAGGTGGCCGGACGCCTGCCCATTGATGTGCAAGCCCTACCCGTGGATTTGCTGTCCCTCTCCAGCCACAAACTCTACGGCCCCCAAGGAGTGGGGGCGCTCTATGTGCGGCCCGGGGTGGTGTTGCAGCCTGTCCTCGGCGGCGGGGGTCAGGAATATAATCTGCGGTCGGGCACCCAAGCCTTGCCCAACATTGCCGGGTTTGGCCGAGCCGCCGCCTTGGCCAGCCAAGACATGGCCCAGGAGACCCAGCGGTTGCAGACCCTGCGCGATCGCCTCTTTGCCCACCTGGCGGATGTCCCGGGCCTCGTGCCCACGGGGGATCTTCGCCACCGGCTCCCCCACCACGCCAGCTTTTGCCTCACCCTAGCCGATGGCGACCGGGTCAGCGGCAAAACCCTCGTGCGCCAAATGAACCTCGCCGGGATCGGCCTCAGCGCCGGATCCGCCTGCAACAGCGGCACCCTCACCCCCAGCCCCATCCTCACGGCCATGGGCTACAGCCCCTCAGCGGCCAAGTGCGGCATCCGGCTCAGCTTGGGCCGACACACCACCACCGAGGACGTGGACTGGACGGCCCTCGTGCTAAAGCAGGTGATTGACCGATCCCTGGCCTCCCTGCTGACCCAGGTTTAGGGTCTTCCAGATAGCCTAGCCCTCCGTCCTTTGAATCGGTAAATCAAGGCAGGAAGCCGTTTCTGACCCATGCCACACCGTCAGGGTGATGATGCGGTGCTGAATCTTGGGAACGTTATCCACGGTAGCTCCGGTGCCGCTGTTGACGGGGTAGGCTGGGAAGGCGGCGGCGGCAAGGCTAAGCCGAAGCGCGTGGCCGGGGGGCAG
>JAYKHF010000285.1:0-7634 GCA_035285305.1 Leptolyngbya sp. | reverse complement strand
TCAACAATCGAATTAAGTTGATTAAGCGCCAAGCCTATGGATTTAGGAACTTCGGAAACTTTCGTCGGCGTCTATTAGCGTGCTTCGCTGATTAGAAAAACTTATCACCCTGAACCCGGAAGAGCCGACCATGGTTTAAAAATTCGGATATAAGAAAATGGCTTAGCAGTACGTCAAATAAAGAGACCTTGATATATTACACAAGCAAGGAAAAGAGAAGCCTGGGTTCAAATCTTGCGAATCACTTTAGGAAATATAAGTCCATTCTGATTAATCGCAATACTAGAAGTGGAACCCCGATCATAAAGCCAGAAACCTATGATGCTTTTGTAAAAGGAAATCATGAGATATCTTATGTGATGATTTCTTCGGCATTTAAGCGAGGTGACTACTATTGCATTTCATATGCAAGAGATACAGGAATCGATTATTTTGAAAGCCCTAAAATCATTGCTCCACAACGTAGCAGTTCCAACACGTTTGCCTACAATGAATCTTCCTGGTATGCAAGCGCTGATGTTTATTTTATGACTGCTAAGGATAGATCGTCTGATCTAAAATATATTTTGGCTTTGCTTAATTCTAGGCTATATTTCACGTGGCTTTATCATAGAGGAAAGTTGAAAGGTGAAACTCTTGAGTTGTATCTCACGCCACTTTCTGAAATACCTATCAAGAAAATTGCAAGGCAGGATCAGAATCCATTTGTCGATATTGTCAATAAGATAATTTTTATCACCCAAGACTCTGGCTATTTTGCCGGTCCTGAAAAGCAAGCACAGGTCAAAGAATACGAAAAACAAATTGATCGAATGGTATATGAACTTTATGGATTAACCGAAGAAGAAATTGAAATTGTAGAAAGAAAGATAAAGCCATGATTGCTTCATCTACTCCTCCCGCCTCTCCCGAAGACAAAGCCCGGATTGAAACGTTGGTGCAGCATTGCCTAAACGCCCAGGGGCAAGCCGTGGCCGCTGCCGAGGCTGAAATTGATGCCATCGTCGCCCGCCTCTACGGCCTCACCGACACAGAACGCGCCATCATTGAGGGGAGGGGATAACCATGAATGAGTTTGAACTCTCTGATCACGCTCGATTCCAGATGAAGGAGCGAAATATTCAACCATCTTCAGTAGATCACAAACTTGCTCTATGGCCCTGATTTGGCCCTCACCCTAAATCCCTCTCCCAATGTGGGAGAGGGACTTTGAGGATTTTTCTAGCCCCCCTCTCCCCCCTGGTAGCGGGGCGGGGGGGGTGGCCCAAGCCCATACGAAGAGACATCTTTGTGATCTACTGAACCTGGTTGACTGACAAAACTGGCTAGAACCCCTATCCGTCGAAGGGTCAGGAGACCTGACCCCTACGTGGAACCCATGCCGTAGGGGCGCGGTTTTCGCGCCCGACCCAGAATCTTTTGTCAGTCATCCAGGCTTTGAGGACATCTGCAACCCTAAAATTAACCCTGACAAACCGCTAGGACAACGACGACCTTGGCGGTTGGGGGCCGTCAGAATGCCGCCCTCCGCTGCTTCTTTACTGTGATTTTCGCCCTTTGCCATGCTGTTGAAATTGCTGTTTGCCCCGGTACTTGGCCCCATTGAAGGGGTCGCCTGGATTGCCGATAAAATTCTGGAGCAGGCGGATATTTCCACCAACGACGCCGAAAGCTTACAGAAGCAACTCCTCGCCCTTCAGCTTTCCTTCGATATGGGGGAAATTCCAGAGGATGAGTTTATGGCCCAAGAAGAAGAAATCCTCCTGGCGCTGCAAGCGTTGGAGGACGATGAGGACGATTAAAAACTGGGGTGCTAGGATTCGAACCTAGGAATGGCGGGACCAAAACCCGCTGCCTTACCGCTTGGCGACACCCCATTGCGTTGCCTTTCGTAATATAACAGGTTTGTCCGGCCCCATGTCAAGCCTTTTTTTGTGGCGGTGGCCCCCAAGGAGAGACCGCCCTAGGGGCCAGAGGCCCTCAGGGGTAGGGCCTGGAGTTGCTGAAGCAAATCTTGGTGGGTGAAGGGTTTGGGGAGAAAGCCTTGAAAGCCCCGGGCTTCGGCCTGGGCTAGGTCGGCGAGGCTGAGCCCACTCATGGCAATGATGGGAATGTCGGCGTTGATCCGCCGCAGCAGCGGTAGGGCGGTGAGGCCATCCATGGTGGGCATCATGATGTCGGTGATAATGGCGGCGATGCACAGATGGTGCTCGGCGAAGAGGGCCAGGGCGCTGGGGGCGTCGCAGGCCAGAATCACCTGGTAGTTGTGGGATTCCAGCATGGACTTAATCACTGCGCAAATGCTCGGTTCATCATCAACCACGAGGATGGTGGCCTGGTGCCCATCGAGGGGATCGGCGTGATCCGGCTGGGCGGGATCCACCTGGAGGATAGCGGGCAGATAGACGCAAAATTGACTGCCTTGGTTGACGGTACTGTGAACATCGATAAAGCCACCGTGGTTTTCCACAATACCCAGCACCGCCGAAAGGCCCAGTCCGGTGCCTTTCCCGGGTTCCTTGGTGGTAAAGAACGGGTCAAAAATGCGATTGAGCGCCTTGGGTTCGATGCCCGTCCCGGTGTCGGTGACCATCACCACCACGTAGGGGCCGGGGTGGGCCTGGGGATGGGGGCTGGTCGCATCGAGGGCCAGGTTGTGGGCGGTGATTTGCAACACGCCCCCCTGGGGCATGGCATCGCGGGCATTGACACAGAGGTTCATCAGCACCTGGTGCAGTTGGGTGGCATCGCCGCTGACGGCCCACAGGTCATCGGGCACATCCACATAGATATCGATGGACTTGGGCAGGGTTTGCTGCATCAACTTGCGAATATCGAGGAGCAGATGGTTGACCCGCAGATCGGTGCGCTTGCCCTCTAGCCCCCGGGCAAAGGTGAGGATTTGCTTCACCATGTCGGCTCCACGCTGGGCGCTGGATTCCAGGATTTTGAGCTTGTTGTCTACCCAGGGGTCTAAATTGCCGAGCTTGAGGGGGAGCAATTGAACCACAAGAATAATCGGCGTCAGGATGTTGTTGAGGTCGTGGGCGATGCCGCTGGCCAGGGTGCCCAGACTCTCTAGGCGCTGGGAACGCAGGAATTGGGCCTCCATCTGCTTTTTGTCGGTGATATCCATGTGGATGCCCAGCAGGCGATCCGGCTGCCCCTGTTCGTCATAGAGCAGGGTGCTTTTAATCGCCAGCCAGCGAATTGTATCGCCCTCTAGAATCCGAAATTCGGCATCTAGCCCTCGTCCGGCCTGTACAGATTGGCATAGTTCCTGGGCCACAACGTCACAATCATCGGGGTGAAGCCGCCAGGGCAGGGGGCAATGGGGGCTGTGGCATTGGGCATTGGCGCTCTGAAGGCAGGGGAGATCGGCCAAGGCCCATTCAAAGGTGACCATACTCGCCGCTTCCTGGGCCAGGGTCAGGCGTTCTTGGATGTGCTGGCGCTGTTGAATTTCCTGGCGCAGATGTTGATTAGCGGCTTCGAGTTCGGCGGTGCGGGCGCGGACGCGATCCTCCAGCACCTCGTTGACCTCCCGCAGAGCATCTTCGGCCCGCTGTCGTTCAATGGCGTAGAACAGGGCTCGCACCAATACTTCCTGCTGGAGGGATCGCTTCAGCAGATAATCCTGGGCACCCCGCCGAACCGCGCTGACGGCCAGTTCATTGTCATTGGTGTTGGTCAGCACCACCACCGGCAGTCCAGGGGCTTTGCTCAGCAACAGGTCGAGGGAGTCGAGGCCGCTGCTGTCGGGCAGGGTGAGATCCAGCAGGGCCACATCGAAGGACTGGGCCTGAAGGCGCAAGATCGCCTCCCCCAAGCATTTGGCATGGCTGAGCGTAAAGCGGCTGTGGGGGGCTCCCTTCAACACCTCCTGTAAAAACCGGGCGGCGGCCAGGTCGTCTTCAATCAACAGCACCTGCACCGTGGCCGGGTTTAGGGGGTGTTCGGCGGTAATGTTGCAGTTTCTAACCAAAAGGCCTCAATCCCCTGAACAATTTTGAACAGTTGGGCTAAGTTACGGGACTTGGAAATGTAGCAGTTGACGTGGAGATCGTAGCTTTTATAAATGTCCTCCTCATTGCGCGAAGTGGTGAGCACGATGATGGGAATGTGTTTGAGGGCGTCGTTGCCTTTGATTTCGGCCAAAACTTCCCGCCCATCTTTTTTCGGGAGGTTTAAATCCAGCAGAATCAAATCCGGGGAAATGGCGTCGGCAAATTCCCCCTGGCGCTGGAGGTAGGCCATGGCCTCCATGCCGTCCCGCGCAATCACAATCTCGCAGGGGACGGCGGTGCTCTTTAGCGCCTCTTGAATCAGGCGAATATCGCCCCGATTATCCTCGACTAAAAAGATAGTTTTGGGTCTTGCGTCCGTTGCCATGGCTACGATCACGTCCTTCAACGGGGATAGTGAAGTAGAAGGTAGCCCCCTGTCCGGGAGCGGCCTCTACCCAAATGTGCCCTCGGTGGCACTCGATGATTTTCTTGCAAATGGCCAGCCCCATGCCCGATCCGGCGTATTCGTCGCGGGTGTGGAGGCGTTGGAAAATCACAAAAATGCGTTCGGCAAACTGTGGATCGAAGCCAATGCCGTTATCGGCCACCGAGAATAACCACTGGTCTTCCTGGCGCTGCACCCCAATGGCAATGCGGGGCGTTTCCTCCGGCTTGCGGAACTTGATCGCATTGCCAATCAGGTTTTGGAAGAGCTGCATCAACTGGGTGCCATCGGCCACGATGGTGGGCAGGGGATCGACGGTGATCACCGCCCCGGTTTCGGCGATACGCCCCCGCAGGTTTCCCAGGGCTTGGTCGAGGGAATCCTGCACCTGGGTGAGTTGCCACTCAATGCCCTGGAGATCCACCTTGCTGTAGGTCAGCACATCATCGATCAGGGTTTGCATTAGGCTCACCCCTTCCACCGCAAACCCAATGAACTCCTTGCCGTCCTCGTCCAGCTTGGCGTCGTAGCGCATTTCCAGCAACTGCACAAAGTTGGCCACCTGGTTCAGCGGTTCCTGCAAATCGTGGGAGGCGACGTAGGCGAATTTCTTCAGTTCGGCGTTGGAACGCTCCAAATCCGTGGCCAGTAGGGCCAGTTCCTCCGCCTGCCGCAGCACGATGTTGACAATCGCTTTCCGCAATTCCAGGGCCGCCTTCACCTCCACCCCCTGCCAGGGCAAAGACCGCAGGCTCACGGTTTCCTTCCACAGTTCAAAGGACTTGCGGGGGCAAAGCCACTGATTTTCGGCCTCGCCCACCAGGGTATAGGCTTCGTTGGGGTTGCCGCCCCAGTTCACGGTTTGAATCACCTCGGGGCGGAACCACAGCACATAGCTGCGCTTGGAAATGGGGATAGCCAGCAGCCCGCTGGCCACATCCTTAAACCGCTGGGCCTCGGAATACTCCAACGGCAGGGCATTGGTGACGTAGATTTCGCCATTGACCGCCTTGCCCAGCCACTGCACTAAGTAGTTCAACTCCTCCTCCGGCGGCGTCCGGCCCAGGGTCGTCCACTGTCCGCCAAAGCAGATCGCCGCCCCCTTAGCGCCGACCAAATCCAGCAGGTTCGGGTCGTGCCGCACCAGGCCGTCAATGAAGTAATCTTCCTGGGCCATGTGGTCAATTAGGGCCGTTTGCACCGCCGCCAGTTGCAGTTGATAGCTTTGATCCGCCTCTTCTTCTAAGGTGGAAATTTCTGAGAAAATCACCCGACCGAGAAATTCGCAAGCCTTCCGCAGTTCGTAGGGCACATACTTCGGCGTCTTGTGGTGACAGGCAATCAATCCCCACAGTTTTTGATCCTTCATCAAGGAAATGGTTAGCGACGCCTCCACAGCCATGTGGTGCAGATATTCAATGTGGCAGTGGTAGGGTTGTCGCAAAATCGACATCACCAAATCCGTGGGCTGCTGGGTGATGGGGTTAATCGCAGGCACCAAATCCACGGGCTCAGCGCTGGCATTGGGGATCACCCGAATCCAGTTGGATAAAAACATCTTGCGGGCCGGAGCCGGTACATCAGATTCTGGGAAATGCAGCCCCAGATAGGACTCCATATCCTCGGTTTTTTCTTCGGCCAATACTTCACCATGGCCATCGTCATCAAACTTATAGAGCATCACCCGATCAAAGCCCGTCACCTGGCGCACTTCGTGGACAATGATGCGGCAAAAGTCTGATAGGCTAGCCGATCCGGCCTCAAGCTGGCCGATGGAGGTGCGGGCCAGGTGATAGAAACTGAGGAAAGGAATCGGGTCTGAATTGAGCGTGGGTTCCAGTTCCAAAATCAAACAGCCCGCCCCATTGCGATGGCATACGGCATCATATACCCCATAGTCATCGCCATGCCGCCGCACCCAAATTTTGGTGGGGTTGATCACGTCTAAATTGTCGCTATAAAGCCCCGCTCGAAACCGATCCACCTGGTAATCATCCAGCAGTTCATCTAGGGTTTTACCCAACACTTCATCCACGGGCAACCCAAAGGCTTCTCGAGTATTTTGACTCACCTGCACCACGGTTAAGTCTGCTTCATTCAGCACCAACAGTATCCCGTGAGGTTGCACCTGGGTTAGGGAATTAATATCCGGCTGCTTTAGGGCCGTCAACCGATAGTCCTGATCAAACTTAACGTTAACCATAGTGACAGACTCCTAAACAGGAAAGGGGCAATCTAGCGGTGCATTCACTCAGAGTTCTCAAAAGTTCTTGCTTTGGCAATGAAGGCTGAGCCTAGCATTTTTCTCGACGGTTACGGCTACTCAACCGCTTCAGCGAAAATCACGAACCATAATCCTAGTTAATTCGCTTAGCCAGCGCCATAGAATGGCTAAGACACTGCTCGCCTGACAGGTAAGACACCTAAATTCACCGTTTTCTCTACAGGCTACGGGATTTTAACTTCACCCCATGGAGCGAGGAAGGGCTCTATCCGCTACTTAGCAGCATATCGCAGATACTTTGGCGACTAGGAAAGAGATTGTTAAATAAAATAGAAGCTTACGGTTTACAATCCGACTTTCATGTATCGAGACAAAACGTTTAAAAGGTTAACCATCTCCTCCTATCATCTATGTTGGCTAGGTGGGTAAGGTCACAATTTCCAGCCAGAAGCTTTCAATTTGTTGAATCATGGCGGCAAGCTGTTGTGGATGTCGGCTTTTGACGATATAGCAGTTGCCCTGGTGAAAATAGCTCTGGAAAACGTCGTCGGTCTGCCCGGACTCTGACAGCATAATGACGGGAATACGTCGCCAGTCGGCGTTGCCCTTGAGGGTGGTGAGGATAGTAAAACTGGCCTGATTAGGCAGGTGAAGATCCAGCAAAATCAAATCTGGACGTGCCTCAGAGGGAACTCGCTCAGGGGACTGTACCCAGGCGATTGCGGCTTCACCACTGTCTATCACCTGGAGATGATAGCGATCTGATTGATCTGCCAGCACCTGACGCATGGTTTCCCCATGGTCAGGGTTCTGGTCGATGACTAAAATCAAGCGTTTTAACGACTCATCCGGCATAGCCTAAACCCATGGTCTACGCAGCCCCAGCTTGCTTTGATGACTAGCTAACCGAGGATTCTCCCTTCCCTGCACCATAGGCCATCCCCAACGATAGCCGTCA
>JAYKHF010000284.1:0-6076 GCA_035285305.1 Leptolyngbya sp. | reverse complement strand
TTTGCGGGCGTTAACCCGGTACATGTATTTCGACAGTTGGGATCATCTGCTTACCTTCATGCTGGAAGGGCTAGAGCTAGAAATCCCGCCAAATACTAGCTGAATTGCCATATTGAGAATTGCTGATCCGTCTAAATGGTGATTGACAGATGTCCCCCAGGGTAGGTTTGGGGCAAGCGGGAGTGCCCGATTCCGGCCTGCCCTGGGCGCAGGGGGGCGAAATCTAGGGGAAAGTTTAAACCTTCCGGAAAGTTCCGCCCTTGGGGGCACAATGAACCTGAACCGTTGGTCAAGATGGCGATCACTTTCAGCGTTCGGGCCAACGGATGGGTCGATTTGTTCCGTAGGCGGCTTGAGAATCCCGTCGCCTTGGCCTATCGTACCGATGATCGATCTTCCCTGTCGTCGTTCCCTGGTTTCGATTCCTATGCGACCAATTCGCACCTTCAATGTCACGCCATCGTTGCCCCAGCGCCTAGAGGCCCTGCGTACCCTAGCCTATAACCTCCATTGGGATTGGGACATGGAGATGGCCGACCTCTTTCGGCGGCTGGATGCCGATCTATGGGAATCGAGCCGCTACAATCCGGTGCTGATGCTGGGCACCATTGGCCAGGAACGGCTGAACGAAATTACCGAGGATGAGGGCTTTTTGGCCCAGATGGATCGCGCCGCCCAACGCCTAGAGGACTACCTGAGGGAACGGCCCTGGTACAAGAAACATCGGCCCGACCCGGTGCCCGGTGAGCGCTACGCCTACTTCTCCATGGAGTTTGGTCTAACGACCTGTATGCCCGTGTATTCTGGCGGTTTGGGCGTCCTGGCGGGGGATCACCTCAAGTCCGCTAGCGACCTGGGCCTGCCCTTGGTGGGGGTGGGATTGCTGTACCAGGAGGGCTACTTTGCGCAGTACCTCAATGCCGACGGATGGCAGCAAGAGCGCTACCCGATCAACGACTTTTACAATATGCCCCTGCACCTGGAGCGGGACGATGCCGGCCAAGAGATTCGCATTGCCGTGGACTATCCCGGGCGGACGGTCTATGCGCGGGTGTGGCGGGTGCAGGTGGGCACGGTGCCGCTCTACCTGCTGGATACCAACATTGAACCCAACAGCCAGTACGACCAGGACATCTGCGATCGGCTCTACGGCGGCGATATCGACATGCGGATCCACCAGGAGATCATGCTGGGGATTGGCGGCATTCGGATGTTGAAGGCCCTGGGGATTGTCCCCACCGCCTACCACATGAACGAGGGCCACTCAGCGTTTATGGCCCTAGAGCGGATGCGGGTGCTGATGGAGGAGGACGGCCTCACCTTTGCCGAGGCGCTTCAGGTGGCCCAGGCCAGCCAAATGTTCACCACCCATACCCCCGTGCCAGCGGGCATTGACCTGTTTCCGCCGGATAAAGTGCTGCACTACCTGGGGCACTATCGCCAGCGCTTTGGCCTCGGGGAGGCGGAATTTTTGGCCCTAGGCCGCACCAACACCGGGGATTTTTCGGCCCCTTTTAGTATGGCGGTGTTGGCCATCAAAACTGCCACCTTTGTGAATGGGGTGAGCCAACTCCATGGCAAGGTGTCCCAGGGGATGTTTGGCGGGCTCTGGGCCGGATTGCCCCTAGCCGAGGTTCCCATCCATGCCATCACCAACGGCGTCCATGCCCGCAGTTGTGTGGCCCGTTCCACCCAGGCCCTCTATGACCGCTACCTTGGCCCCAACTGGTCCCAGGCCAGTCCGGGTGCGTCCCTGTGGGGGCGAGTCCACAGCATCCCCGATGAAGAACTATGGCGAAACCACGAGCAATGCCGATCCCAGTTGGTGATGGTGGTGCGGGAACGGCTGGCCAAAAACCTCCTGGAGCGGGGGGGATCCCCCCGGGAACTGACCGAGTCGCAGGAGCGCCTTGACCCCTTTGTGCTCACCATTGGCTTTGCCCGTCGCTTTGCCACCTACAAACGGGCCACCCTGTTCCTGCGCGATCTCGACCGCACCCAGACCATCATTAACGGCAACGGCACCCACCGCCGCGTGCAGTTCGTCATCGCCGGGAAGGCCCACCCTAGGGACATTCCCGGCAAGGAACTGATCCGCAGCATCATTCACTTCACCCGCAACCACGGCCTGAGTCGGTCCATTGTCTTTGTGCCGAACTACGACATTCACCTGTCACGGGATATGGTGGCGGGCTGCGATGTGTGGCTGAACACCCCGCGCCGCCCCCGCGAAGCCAGCGGCACCAGCGGCATGAAGGCGGCGATGAACGGTCTGCCCAACCTCAGCGTCCTAGACGGCTGGTGGGACGAGGCCGACTACATTCGCACCGGCTGGCCCATTGGCCACGGCGAAGACTACGAAGACCCCGACTACCAGGATGACGTGGAGGCCAACGCCCTCTACGAAATCCTGGAAAAAGAAGTTGTGCCGCTGTTTTATGATCGCGATAAGGACGAAATTCCTCGCGGCTGGGTGGCCAAAATGAAGGAGGCGATCTACCTCAATACGCCCCAGTTCAACACTGCCCGCATGGTGAAGGACTACGCCTCCCGGGGCTACTTTGCCGCCAGCAACCGCGCCCAGGCCCTAGCGGCCCAGCACTATGGCCCCGGCAAGGACTTGGCCCTATGGCTAGCCCACCTGACGGAACACTGGTACGACATCCGTTTCCAGGAAATCGCCATTTCCGAAGCCACTGACCTGCGAGTGAACCAGCCCCTGAGGGTTTCCGCCCGTCTGCAACTGGGGGCAATCTCGCCGGAGGATGTCCAGGTGGAACTCTACCGGGGGGCGGTGGCCGTGGATGGCGAAATCCACACGGGCACCGCCACTCCCATGACCTACCAGGGCCAAGATACCCACGGCCACAGCCTCTACGCCACGGAGGTAGACTATGCCTCCAGCGGCCTCCAGGGTCTTTCCCTGCGGATTCTGCCCCAGCATTCCGCCCTCAACAGCCCCTACGATCCCAAACTCATCCTCTGGGCCGACCCAGAACAGGTGTCCATCGTCACCACCTAGTGGTTTGTCAGGGTTAAATTTTAGGGTTGCAGATATCCTCAAAGCCCTTCGACGGTTCGACCGGCTCACCGCTCAGGGCGACCGTAAACAACACGTTCGGGCTGAGCTTGTCGAAGCCCTAATTCTTAGTCTTGACAGACCACTAGCCCTGCCTTGCAGGACGGGGTTTACGGCCTAACTCGGCGGGGCTGGCGGCTACGCTGGGGCCAGTCCTAGCCTTGCGCCAATGGTGGCCATCACGGACTGGCCGAGGGCGTTGTAGTCGTAGCCGCCCTCTAGGCCAAAGAGAATCTTGTCCGTCACCCGCAGGGCAAATTGGGTGAAGGTTCCATAGTCCTGGGGGTGCAGGTTCATGGCGGCCAGGGGATCGGCAGCGGTGGCGTCATAGCCAGCACTGATCAGCAAGATATCTGGATTAAAGGCCCGCAGGAAGGGAATCGCCTGCTGGTCAAACTTTTTGTGGTAGTCGGCGCTGGTGCTGCCCGGTGGCATAGGCAGGTTCAGGACATTGTGATGCGGCCCGGTTTCGGTGCTGCGTCCGGTGCCGGGATAGGCCGGAAACTGGTGCAGAGAGCAGTAGGCAATGGCCGGGTTGGCCTCCACCAAATGTTGGGTGCCGTTGCCATGATGGACGTCCCAATCCAAAATTGCCACCCGCTGAATTCCGGGTTGTCGGAGGGCATAGTGGGCCGCAATGGCGGCATTAGACAACAGGCAAAAGCCCATGCCGCTGTCGCGAATGGCGTGGTGACCGGGGGGGCGCACCAGGGCAAAGGCCGAATGCCCGGTTTCCAGGACGTAATCTACCCCATCCAACCAGGCACTGACCGCTAGCCGCGCCACGTCATAACTCGGGGGAGACACGGCGGTATCGCCATCCCAGTAGCCCCCCCCCGCCGCCGCAAACTGTTGAAGGTTTTGGAGGTAAGTCGGGTCATGGATGGCCGCAATCTCCTGGTCAACCTGGCGCTGGTCGGCGGGGGTGGGCTCGCGCCAGTCGAGATGATCGGCCCAGGGAGCCGCCCGCAGAGCCTGGACAATGGCCGTTAACCGTCCCGCGTTTTCCGGGTGAATTTGCCCCGTGTCGTGGGTGAGGAAGGCCGGGGAATAGAAAATGGCAAAATCAGCGAGGGAAAAATCGTGGTGCACAGTAGGTCAGCCTGGGGTCTTTCCCTAGGGTAGCTCTAGATGTCCACCATCTCGCCAGAGGCCCTAGGGCTGGCCCGACCGAGGGATGACCGGGCTAGCCACCCCTGGGGCCGATCACCGAGGCTCTAGCCCTAGGACGGAAGGGCCAGCTTCGGATCGGGAGTAGGCTTTCTGGGTTAAGCTTTTTGGCGTTTTTGCAGGGCATCGAGCATTTGTTGCCGCACCGCCTCAGCCCACAGGGTGAAGTCTTCGCGGTTGCTCAGGGCGTTGTGGGCGGTTGGGGCGGGTGTGGGGTACTCAGTGCGAGGAGAGGCAGGCATAGGGACCTCCTAGGTCAAGGATCATCAATGATGGGAACACAGGGTCAGGGAACTCCCCTGAACAGCGGCCAGGATTCGGTGTTGGTCATCGTTGATCGGACGAACATCTTTGGTCTAACAAATTTGTCCCCCGGGTGGCGGGCCTACCATGCAGGATTCGCATCAACGAGGCATGGATGCGCATAGTATTGATGGGCCTCGGTGGCCTAGTGGTTTGTCAGGGTTAAATTTTAGGGTTGCAGATGTCCTCCAAGCCCTTCGACGGTTCGACGGTTCGACAGGCTCACCGCTCACAGCTCAGGACGACCGTAAACGAGACGTTCGGGCTGAGCTTGTCGAAGCCCTAATTCTTAACCTTGACACTGCACTAGCCAGGGGTTAGGTTTCCACTAGGCTGGTTTGAACGCCGATGTACTGGCCGCTGGGGTGCCGTCCCACCACCATCAAGGTGATTTCGACCTGGCCAGCGCGGTAGGTGCGCAGATCGCTCAGGGTATCCCGCAGGAAGGCCTGAAGGGCCTGGTAGCGCTGGGCCAGGTGATGGCCCTGGGAAGAATGCCAAAAGGCCTGACTCAGAATGGGGTGAAAAAACTGGTCTGCCGGATATTCAGCAACGGTTGCCCCCGGAGGGAAGGCATCCCCGATCTCCCCTGGAGGAGTGGGCCAAACCACCACCTCCACCGGCGCGTCGGTTTCGCTGGGATACCACAGATTCGCCACCAGGGTTTGCAGGTGATCAACGGTGGACTGAACAGAATCATCGGGAATTGCCTGGGCCATGGGGGCAACCGAAAGAACGCACCAAGTCTAGAGGGTTTGCAGAGCCTTCATCGCCTCGCTAGCGTGGGCCTTGGGGTTGAACTGGGAGTTGAAGATGTGGCGCACCTTGCCCTCTAGGTCGATGATATAGGTAACACGACCGGGCAGCAGCCCGAGGGTACTGGGCACCCCGTAGGCGTTACGAACCTGATTGCCTGCATCGCTGACCAGGGTAAAGGGCAGGTTGTGCTTGGCGGCAAACTGCTGGTGGGAGGTGGGCGAGTCGTTGCTGATGCCGATCACTTCGGCTCCGGTGGTCTGGAAGTCGGTGTAGGTGTCGCGAAAGGTACAGGATTCGAGGGTGCAGGCGGGGGTGTCGTCTTTCGGATAAAAGTACAGCACGACGGCCCGCTTGCCCCGAAAGTCGCTGAGGGTAACAGATTGGCCGGATTGGTTCGGCAGGGTGAAGTCGGGGGCGAGATCGCCAACACGGATAGGCATGGGGCGCGTTTCCTAAAAAATCCTGAATAGACCTTTAGAATACTTAATGTGAGTATTCTCTGTTGGAGAAATAATGCCCTTCGCCTTTAGGTTATCTATATCAACCATCGGTTTTTATCGTGGTTTGGCTGGGCCTATCCCTGGGATGCTGTGCCGTCGGAATCACGCCCATCGATCCCCCTAGCCCTGTATCTAACCCCTGATTGACTGACAAAACTTACCAGAACCCAGATTTCTCAAAGGGTCAGGAGACCTGACCCCTACAGGGCCTAAATGCGGTAGGGGCGCGGGAACCGCGCCCGGTGCAGAATCTTTTGTCAGCCAA
>JAYKHF010000283.1:0-11735 GCA_035285305.1 Leptolyngbya sp. | reverse complement strand
TCGGCACCGATGCCGTTTTCGATGCCCTCGACTCTGATCATGACGGTAAGCTCTCGGTTCACGAAATTGGGGTAGGCCTGGGGGCGGCCTTCCAACTGGCCTAGGCTGGGGGTTGAATGTTCCCGGCGGTGTGAATACCCCCGATCCGCCACCGGGTCAACCGCTGGGGCTGGGAGACCCGGCCCTACCCGCTTAGGTTGTCTAGACGGAGCTTAGGGCCATGTCTACGCTGTTGGTCAAAAACGGCCATACGCTCATTACCATGGATGACCAGCGGCGGGAAATTCGCGGCGGCGGGCTATTCATCCGAGATCACGTCATCGAGCAGGTCGGGCCGACGGAAACCCTGCCCCAGTCGGCGGATCGGGTGATGGATTTGGAGAATCACCTGGTGCTGCCCGGGTTGGTGAACACCCACCACCACTTTTTCCAAACCCTGACCCGAGTGGTGCCCGGTGCCCAAAATTCCGCCCTATTCGACTGGCTTAGCGCCCTCTATCCGCTCTGGCAACGGCTCACCCCGGAGGCGATTCGCCTCAGTGCCCAGGTGGCCGCAGCGGAACTGATCTATTCCGGCTGCACCACCGCCAGCGATCACCTGTACCTCTTTCCCAACGGCTGCCGATTAGACGACGAAATCGAAGCGGTGCAGGAGATTGGCCTGCGCTTCCACGCTAGCCGGGGCAGCATGAGCGTGGGCCAAAGCCAGGGTGGTCTGCCGCCGGATTCCTTGGTGGAAGACGAGACGGCCATTTTGAAAGACTCCCAGCGGTTGATCGAGCAATACCACGACCATCAGCGCTACGCCATGGTGCGCATTACCCTGGCTCCCTGCTCCCCCTTCAGCGTGTCCCCAGACCTCATGCGGGAATCCGCCGCCCTGGCCCGATCCTACCCTGGGGTGCGGCTGCACACCCACCTGGCGGAAAACACCAGCGATGTGGAGTACAGCCTGCAAACCTTTGGCCTCACCCCGGGGGACTATGCCGCCTCCGTGGGCTGGCTGGGGGAGGATGTGTGGCACGCCCACTGCGTGAAACTAGACGACCGGGCCATCCACAGCTTTGGCCAAACCGGCACAGGGGTGGCCCACTGCCCCTGTAGCAACATGCGTCTGGCCAGCGGCATGGCCCCCATCCGCAAAATGCTGGATCACCAGGTTCCCGTCGGGTTGGGGGTGGATGGATCGGCCTCCAACGACGGTGGACACCTGCTGGGAGAGGCGCGGCTGGCCTTTTTGATGGCTCGGGTGCGCGAGGAAGACGCCCGTGCGATCACCGCCCGCGAAGCCCTGGAATTGGCGACCCGAGGCGGCGCACGGGTGATCGGTCGAGACGACATTGGAACCTTGGCCCCCGGCATGGCCGCTGATTTTGTGGCCGTCAACCTAGATCGCCTCACCCTCTCCGGCAGCGCCTACGACCCCGTGGCCGCCCTCATTTTTTGCCCCATCGACCGGGTAGACTACAGCGTTATCCACGGCAAAACCGTCCTCAGCCCCGATGGCCTGCTCACCCTGGATGGCACGGCCCTGCTGCACCGCCACCAGGCCCTCGCCCAACAGTTGGCCGCTTAGCCCTCACCCCCCCAACCCCCTCTCCCCCGGGGAGCTAGCGTTTCAAAGTCCCTCTCCCCAGAGGAGAGGGATTTAGGGTGGGCCAGCGTCGGAGCCGGAAGCGGGTTTCTATCGATTGAAGCCCTTGGCTTAACCCGAACTGGGATGAGGGAAAGCCGATGTAACGGTGTGTGAACATTAAGCTGCATGAACGACGGGGGCAGAATTGGCTAGGCCATGACCGAATGTGTTACCAGTAGGGATACTGGCGGAATGCCTGTGCTGCTTGGCTGAAGCACTTTTCGGCCAATTTTCAAAACGTGAATTTAAACCGATTTAAACCCTTTGAGTTCATGCCAGTTGCTTCTTACTGCTTGCCTAGCCGCCAGGATTTACAAGCCGCCCAGCCCTTTATTAACGAATGTTTAGCACGGGCGGCCCAAGGACAGGGGCCGCTGTTGGCCAGTCTCAGCTTTGCCATCCCTCCCCTTGACCCGCTGTTGGCCTTGTCTCCCCTGGCCCATCGGCAGGGCTATCACCTGTATCTAGAGCGTCCCGCCGAACAGGAGGCGGTGGTTGCCTTTGGCAGTGCGGTGTTTGGCCAGTTTTCCGGGAGGGATCGCTTTGCCGCTACCCAGCGATTTATCAAAACCTGGCAGCAAAGCCTCCATTGCTACCAAGATCCATCCCTGGCGGGCCTGTCCCTTGCCCCTCGATTTTTCTGTAACTTTAGCTTTTTCCCGCAACCGCCCCAGGGGGAGTTAGATTTTCCGGCGGCGATGGTGGTGTTGCCCCAGTGGCAGGTGCTGCGTCGGGGCGATCGCCACGGGCTCACGGTGAACCTGATGGTGACCGCTGAAACCACCCTAGCCAGCGTGCTGAAAACCCTAGAAGAACGCCTCGATATCGTCCGAGCCTTACCCTACAGCTACCCCAACCCCAACGCCACACCCCGTTTCCTGGGGGTGGGGGAACTGACCACCTGGCCTGATGCCCAGGCCAGCCATCATTTTCAGGACGCCGTGGCCCAGGCCCTCCGCCACCTGGATCGTCAGGTGCAAAAAATTGTCCTCGCCCACGCCTTTGATCTGGTGCGCGAGAGTCCCTTTCAGGTGTTGCCCTCCCTGGCCAAGCTGCGCCAACGCTACCCCGATTGCTACCTGTTTGCGGTGGGGAATGGGCGCGGCACAACCTTCATGGGGGCCAGCCCAGAACGCCTGCTGAGCATCACCCAAGGGCAGTTGCTCACGGATGCCCTGGCTGGATCGGCCCCCCGTGGCCGCAGTGCCCAGGAGGATCGACAACTGGCCCTACAGCTTTTGCACAGCCCCAAGGAACAGGGGGAGCATCAGCTTGTGGTCAAGTTTCTCCACCAACAGTTGCGTGGCCTAGGGCTGCGGCCCCAATCCCCCAGCCGCCCCACCCTGCTGCGGTTGTCGAACATCCAGCACCTCCATACCCCGATCCAGGCGCGGGTCTCTGGCCAGATTCATCCCCTGCATTTGGTGGAAGCCTTGCACCCCACCCCCGCCGTGGCTGGGGTGCCCACCGCCGCCGCCTGCGACCATATCCACCGCTACGAACGGTTTGATCGGGGGCTCTATGCCGCCCCCCTGGGCTGGGTAGAGGCCAGGGGGGACAGTGAGTTTATCGTCGGCATTCGCTCGGCGCTGATTAACGGCAACTGGGCCAGACTGTACGCTGGGGCTGGTATTGTGGCAGGATCTGACCCGGCGCGGGAATGGGCGGAAATTACCCTCAAATCCCGTGCCCTGGGCGAATCCCTGGTGTAGTGCACGGCCTCCATGACCTTCGATTTTCGCAATACCAATACCCTCTGGGCTTCGGTGCTGGCGGGCACCCTGGCGCGATTGGGCCTCACCACAGCGGTGATCTCCCCCGGATCTCGATCCACGCCGCTCACCGTTGCCTTGGCGAGCCATCCCACCATCGAGGCTATCCCCATCCTGGATGAACGATCCGCCGCCTTCTTTGCCCTCGGCATTGCCAAGCGCACCGGGCAACCCGTCGCCCTTGTCTGCACCTCTGGCACCGCCGGGGCCAACTATTACCCAGCCCTGATCGAAGCCCGAGAAAGCCGGGTGCCGCTGTTGGTGTTCACCGCCGATCGCCCCCCCGAACTGCGGGACTGCGCCTCTGGCCAAACCATCGATCAACAGAACTTGTTTGGTGATTTTCCCAACGCCTACACCGAACTCGCGATTCCCGCTGCCGATCTCAGCCTCCTGCGCTACCTCCGCCAAACCCTGGTACAGGCTTGGCGACAAGCCCTCCATCCTGCCGCTGGCCCCGTCCATCTGAATTGCCCTTTTCGCGATCCCCTCGCGCCGATCGGTGATGGTTCCACCGAACATCTGCGGGAGGTGCTAAATCAGGACTTTTGGATGGGGTTGGTTCCTGGCGGCCTGGACAGCCCTCACCCCCTCAGCCCCCCTCTCCCAGCCTCGGACAGCCCTCACCCCCTCAGTCCCCCTCTCCCCCAGGGAGAGGGGGAGGCCGGAGTGGCTGAGTTCTTGCCTGTAGGTGAGACTCCAACTGGCTCTAACTCCCCTCTCCCTATGGGAGAGGGGCCGGGGGTGAGGGCGTCTAACTCCCCTCTCCCTATGGGAGAGGGGCTGGGGGTGAGGGTTTTTTCAACTTGGCAAGCCTGTGAACATGGCCTGATCATCGCTGGCCCTGCTCAACCTGTGGATGCTGAGGATTACTGTCAAGGTGTTGCGGCCCTCGCTCAAAGCCTAGGATGGCCTGTACTGGCAGAAACCCTTTCCCCATTGCGCCATGCCGCCCAGCAAAATCCTTACCTGATCACAACTTACGACGCCATTTTGCGTCAGGATCCTTGGGCGGCGGACTTGCGGCCCAGCCAGGTGATTCAGCTTGGCCCCTTGCCCACCAGTAAGGTGCTGCGTCAATGGTTAGCGCGTCATGATCCCCAACGCTGGGTGATCGATCCCTCTAGCCGCAACCTCGACCCCCTGCATGGCCTAACGACCCACCTGCCGCTGACAGTGGCGGATTTGGCCGCAAACGTCGCGAATTTTCCCCCTAACCCCACCCCAACCTCCCCGCCTCCCCGTAGGGGCGAGGTCGCCTCGTCCACCCCAACGCAAGCCCATCCACCAGATCCGCTAGATCCTCTTGCCGCCTATACAAATCTGTGGCTAACCCTAGACCGCAAAATGCGGCACCACCTCGATTACGCCCTAGAGGATATGGCGGATTGGTTTGAGGGCAAGGTGCCCTGGCTGATGGGCCGTAACCTGCCCCAGGGCACGGCGGTGGTGATTGCCAACAGTATGCCGATTCGTGATGCCGAATGGTTTTGGCCCCCCAATCAGCGCCACCTGCGGATTTTCTGCAACCGAGGGGCCAACGGCATTGACGGCACCCTCTCCACCGCCCTCGGTATTGCCCATCGGGGGGTGCCCACGGTGCTGCTGACCGGGGATTTAGCCCTGCTCCACGACACCAACGGCTGGCTGAATCTCCCCCGTCTGCAAGGGCATCTGACCGTGATCCTCGTCAACAACCAGGGCGGCGGCATCTTTGAAATGCTTCCCATTTCCCAGTTTGAGCCCCCCTTTGAGGACTTTTTTGCCACCCCCCAAACCGTGGACTGGAACCATCTCTGCGCCGCCTATGGGGTGAACTATGAACGCATCCACACCTGGAGCCAACTGCAATCTCGCCTAGGATTTTTGCCCAGCCAAGGGGTACGGGTGCTAGAGGTGCGCTGCGATCGCAAACAATCGACCCAACTGCGCCAAACTCTGCTGACCGGGGGCATGGGTTAAGGCCAGGATCTAGCTGCCCAGCTTGAAGGCCTCCACAATCAGGGCATAGAGGCCACCGAGCTTGATGCTGTTGAGGCAGTCGAGCCAGAGGGGTTTGGGCACCTTGCGGACGAGGGCTGGTTCTCGCCAGCGACGGCTATAGACTAGCCAGCTCACCACCTCGGCCCCCAGCACCAGAAAAATGGAGACGGTGACATCTTGAATGGCGGCCTGTCCGGCAATGGCGGAGAGGGCCACCGCTGCAAAATAGCCCCCGAGCAGGCTGATAATCACGAGGGATACCCGCCGCCAGGGGTTAATTAACCACAGGCTGATCTGGTCTCCCAGTTCATCAAACAACAGGCTGAGGCGAGTGCGTTGCATGGGCGGCGGCAGAACTCGGCAAAGGCGGGGCACACCGATTCTATCCTAGTGATGGAGGCGCGTTTCGCAGGGGCGGCTTGTCTGGGGCACTGGCTCTGAGTCACTGGGGGCGCAGGGGCTTAAGCCCCTGGTTACTCGGCTTCTGTGGCGGGGCAAGGGGGGCTGGCAGGCCAGACTAGCAGGGCTTGGGTCTCATCATCACGCCAGCGCAGCCAGCCGGTTTGGGTTCTATGGCCGGGGAGTGCGGTACAGCCCTGTACCGGCTGGGTGACTTCCACTTGCACCCAGTCTTCCTCCAGGGCGAGGATCCGAATGTGGCTATTGGGTACGATCAGCGATTGCAGGGAGGCCGTGGTGCTGGGGCCGCTGCGCAGGGCTTGGGATAGGCCATGCTGCCGAAATCGAAGGTGGGAGGCGCTGGATAGTACCCCTTCCCAGGGCTGAATGGTCAGCGGAATCGCCCCTGCATGGAGGTAATCGCGGTGGGTCCAAGCGCTACCAGCGGCGGTGTATTGAAACCGCAGCCAGCCATCGGGCCGCTGCTCTAAGACCGGAAAGCTATAGAGACCCGGATGGGCTTCCACCATGGAAAAACTGGCATCTCGACCGATGGCCAAGGGCTCATAGCCGTTGATCATCAGCCAGCCGTTCACGATCCAGCCCCAGGGGTCGCCGTTGGGGCTGGCATAGAGGGGAAGGGCCACCGATCGGAGCCAACGCCCATAGGTGAGGGGATGCGGATCCCCGTCGGTGGTTTCTAGAAACGATAGGTTTTGGGGATGCAAGAGGCCGATACCGAGATCCGCTGTGGGGGCAGGGTTGATCCCCACAATGCCGCTCCTGGGAGGTACCGCAGCCTCGGGGATGGTGGGGGGCAGGGGCGGCTGTGGCCGGGGCGAATGGGGTTGGGGCTGGGCTGGGCTGGGGGCCTGGGCGACCACCAACGCGGGAATATCGGCCTCCCTCGGTGGCTGGGCCGGGGTTGCGATCGGCCCCTGGGCCACTCCGGCCAGGGCGAAACCCAGGGCCAGGGCGACCCGACGCAGGGGGCTGCGGTGGCCGGAAAACCTGGGATGGGGCAGCGACATGGAGATCCGCTGACATGGCCGCAATCGGGAGCGGCGAGACCGTGGGGAGTGGGACATTGCAAAGGGTTGGGGCATAGAATCGGACGGCATTGGGCAGATGCGTGGGCTTCTAGCCTGCTCTAGCCTAGCCTGGATCGGGTTGCGGTTCCAGGCGCTTCAGCGATGGTCAGGCTAGCGCTTGACCTGAAGGGTGCGATTTTGCAGCCGTTGGAGGGTGCGCTGCACCGATGACAGGGCTTGGCGATCCCCCTGGGCTTCCAGATGGATGCTGGCGCGTTCGAGGTCAGCAATGGCTCGCTCGGCATCGCCCTGGCTTTCGTAGGCGGCGCTGCGATAGCAGTAGGGGAGGGCGATGGGGTCACCGCAGGCAATGGCGTCGCTATAGTCCCGCACGGCCCCCTTCAGATCCCCCAGTTTTTGGAGGGCGCTGCCCCGGTACACGTAGGCCATGGGCAAGTTGGGCTTGAGATCGATGGCGCGGGTAAAATCTTCCGCCGCCGCCGGATAGCGTTTTTGCTCTAAGCGCAGCCAGCCCCGGTTACAGTAGGCGGCAAACAGGCGGGGGTTCTGGCCGATGGCTTCAGTGAAGTCTACCTCGGCTTCGTCCACTAGGTTCATCTCCAGGCGGGCTGCGCCCCGGTTGTTGAGCACCACGGCCTGATCGGGCTGGAGCGCCAACACCCGACTGTAGTCGCTGATGGCTCCGGGCTGGTCGCGTAGATCGTGGCGAGTGGTACCCCGGTTAAAGAACGCCTCTCGATCCTGGGGCGCAATGGCCGGATCCTGGAAGCGATGAATCAGGGTGCTCACCACTTGGGCTGCCGAGGTTTTGAGCTTGGCTTCTACCCCAGGAATGGGCACACTGTGGGTCGGTAGGGCCTTGAGACTCACGATGGCATAGGTGCGGTCTGGGCCAGCATCGGGGCCACTGTCGCACACCAAAAAGCTCTCTGCCGAACCCATGATCTTGAACTTGAACCGATCCGGGTAATGTTCGCGCAGGGGCAGCAGCCGATTTAGGGCCGTCTTCAGGGCGGCCAACTGGCCCCCATCGATATTCCAGCGTTGGCTAATGCGCCACACCAGCCGCCCTTCCTGGGGGTCTCCCCGGTGGCACCAGCCCAGTTCCAACCGTCCCCCCCGATCCAGCAGTCGGGTGAAGCGCTTGAGCAGGTCGTCATCCAGGGTGACTTGGCTGGCCCAGGGCCAAACGATTAACAGGCGGCGTTCTGCTTGATCCAGCGCCTCTTCCAAGGCCTGCCGACTGGCCGATCGCGGGATCGGCACATCGGGAATCAGGGGGGTTGGAAAGTCCAAGATCCAAGGGCTGACGGGGTTCGCAGGGGGCGCAGCGGTGGCCTGGGTCTGGGGCGGTAGAGACTGCTGCTTCAGGGTTTTCAGCGTGGCTTCAGTGTGGTGTAGACGTTTTGCCAGTTGGGTTAAGCCCTGGCGAGCCGCTGCATCCCCCCCTGGGGCGGGGCTGGCGTTGGCCCACTGGCTGGCCAGTTTTCGCTGCCGTTCGGCCAGGTCTTGGGTGACGCCCTCCAGTTGGGCCAGTTGGGCCTTGAGCTGCCCCAAATATTGCGACACCACCTGCTGCACCTGTTCGCGGGTGTGGCCAGCGGTTTCCTGGCGGCTCACCTGCTGTTGCAGCCGATGCACCACCTGACCTAGGCGCTCAAGATCGGCCACCGCCCGATCCGCCTTGGCCACGGTCTCCGATGATAGACCACTGCCAGCCCCCAAGCGACCCTTGGTCAAGGCCATCTCCAGGTCGGCCTGCTGCTGGGTGAGTTCCTTCACATGGGTGGCCAGACTGGTAAAGTCTGCCTGGGGCACCAAGTTGGCCACCGTTCTCACCACCTCCGCCAGTTCCGTCTGCATGGCCTTGGCCTCCGGAGAGAGGCCCAACTCCTGGGAACGGCGCTCAAGCTGGGCCACGTTGTCCTGGAGATTGGTGATGGCGCTGCGCGTTTCCGACCGCATCGCCTCCAGGGTAACCCGGGTCTGCATCAGGCTGGTTCGCACCTGGGACAACTTGGTTTCCGTGCCCTCAATCCGGGGCACCGTGGCCAACCGCTGCACATAACTGGCCAGATTTTGGGTGGTGGTGTAGTTATGGGCAAACTGGTCTTGCAGGCGGGCAATGTCTTGGTGGATGTGGCTCAGATCCGGAGGACGCAACGTCTGGGCCTGATCATCTACGTAGTCTCGGATGTCCTTAATATCCTGAGCCATCCGTAAAAAGGTGCGGTTATTGCGTTCCAGCACTGACCGCTGAAAATTGGTCAAGGCCTCTGGCGACGGCAGGGCCGTGACCTGCTGGGTCAGACTGGTGAGCCGATGGCTGGTCTGGCGCTGCTGACGGGTGAGCTTTTCCTGGGCCGCCTCAATCTGTTGCTCCGTTTGACGACGACTGAGCAACCCCACGGCGGCCATCACCGTTAAGGGGGCCGATGCCAGGGCCACGTTCTGGGCGGCAATGGCGGCCACCGTGCCCAAACCGGATCCAACGAGCAGGGCTTGCTCAGTGTGCTTTAACCACGATTGATACACCACGATGTGTTCCCCTGATGAGAGGTAAAGATGCACGAGACGAGGCAGGGGTTAGGTGGGGGCGTCAGGGGGCCTGCCAAGCGCTCATTCATTTTCATTTTTCAGTTCAAGACGGTGGGTATCAGGACAATTTGCAGGGCAGGCATCCCCCGCCGGGGTGGTGCCGGGGCGAGTGATTATTGAAAATTATCAATCGGACATGAAAAATAAATTGCCCCTAATCAATCAGCATCTTCCTTTTTGGGACAGTCATTGGTTAAACTCTATCCTAGGTGAATAGCCTTAAATCTATCGATATAGAGAAAGGATTGACTAGAGTCAATCGGTTTTAGGATCCGTTCAGGCCTCATTGGCTCTGGTCAAGGGGTTTTTAGGATCCATGTCGGTTTCGGTCGATGGGCTAGGCTTTTCCCGTTGCTGTTCCTTTGCCAGAGAGTCGTCTGTCTATGACCCTAATCCTCACACCGCTCTTGGCCGAAACGAGTTGGCTGATTCCGCTCTATCCCCTGATGGGGGCGCTGCTCACCATTCCCTGGTCTCCGGCGATGATTCGCCGCACGGGGCCGCGTCCGGTGGGCTATATCAACATTGTGATGACGGCCTTGGCCCTAGCCCATAGCCTGCTGGCGTTTCTGGCTTTTTGGGGCAAGTCGTCCCCTCAGTTCTTCTTTGCCCCCTGGCTGAATGTGGCGGGGCTGGATCTCACCATTCCCCTGGAGGCATCGGCCATCACCCTGGGGGCCTGTGTGCTGATTACCACCCTCAACCTGCTGGCCCAAATTTACGCGGTGGGCTACCTAGAAATGGATTGGGGCTGGGGCCGATTCTTCGCCATGATGGCCCTGTTCGAGGCCGGGATGTGTGGCCTGGTGTTGTGCAACTCCCTGCTGTTTTCCTACATGCTGCTGGAGATTCTCACCCTGGGTACCTACCTGCTAGTGGGTTTCTGGTTCAACCAATCCCTGGTGGTGACTGGGGCTCGGGATGCTTTTTTGACTAAGCGGGTGGGGGATTTGATCCTGCTGATGGCCGTGCTGGCCATCTATCCCTTGGCCCATACTTGGGACTTTCGGGAGTTAGCGGCTTGGGCAGAGACCGCAACGGTGGATCCGACGGTGATGGCCCTGATTGGCTTGGGATTGATTGCTGGGCCGATGAGTAAGTGTGCCCAGTTTCCCCTACACCTCTGGCTGGATGAGGCCATGGAAGGCCCGCTCCCCAGCACGATTTTGCGCAATGGGGTGGTGGTGGCGACGGGGGCTTGGATCTTGGTGAAGTTGGCCCCGGTGATTGCCCTATCTCCGGTGGCAGCGACGGGGACGATCGCCGTTGGGGCCGTGACTGCTGTGGGGGCGACCCTGATTGCGATCGCCCAAATTGACGCTAAGCGAGTCCTTTCCTATCTATCCAGTGCCTACATGGGGCTGATCTTCATTGCCATCGGCACCCAGCAGCCGGAAGCAGCCCTGCTCCTGGTTCTGACCTATGGGTTGGCGATGGCCCTGTTGGTGATGGCCACAGGCTCCGTTATTTTGACGGTGATTACCCAGGATGTGACCCAGATGGGGGGGCTATGGCAGCGGCGGCCTATCACGGGCCTCTCCATGGCGGTGGGGCTGTTTGGCTTGGTGGCCTTACCACCCCTAGGGGGATTTTGGGCCATGTTGAAATTGACCACGGGGCTCTGGGTGGGGCACCATGGCGGGCTGGTGGCGGTGGTGTTAGCGGTGAACTGGTTAGCGGCCTTTGCCCTGGCGCGGGTGTTTGGCCTGATGTTTGCTGGGGAACCCAATCAGATGACCCTGCGGGCACCGGAGCCGATCTGGTTGATGGTGGTTCCCATGGCCACGCTGATGGGTTTCACCTTGCACCTGCCCTTGATCTTGGACACTTTGGATCTCCTACCGGCCTGGGCTGATCTCAATGGGGATATGGCCTTGGCCTTGACTTGGGCCAGTGGCTTGGGCTTTGGGGTGGGGGCTGTGTTCTACATTGGCCGCTGGATGCCCCAACCCGGCAATCTGGTGCCTACCCCGCTGCGGGATCTCCTAGCCTTTGACTTCTACACCCCCCGGATCTACCGGGCTAGCGTCGTGGGGCTGGTGGCGTTGTTGTCCCGGCTGACCGATTGGCTAGATCGCTACCTGGTGGATGGTCTGGTGAACTTCATTGGGGTGGCTTCCCTGGTGAGTGGAGAAACCTTGAAATACAACAACACCGGGCGCTTTCAGTTCTATGGCTTGACCATTGCCCTTTGTGTGGTGGTGATCACCATTGCGATGAGCTGGCGCTATCTGCCAGAAGTGTTTATGGCCATGCTTTAGCGGCTCTGAGGGCTGGGTCGTTCCTGGGGGGAGG
>JAYKHF010000282.1:0-17535 GCA_035285305.1 Leptolyngbya sp. | reverse complement strand
TTTCTACCACCCTACTCGCCTGACTTGAACAAGATTGAGAAGTTTTGGGCGCGGATCAAGCACTATGTGCGAAAGACCTTGCACCAGTTTGATAACCTGTGGGATGCCCTTGATAATGCCTTTCGCGCACTGTCCTAACCTACCTGCGGTCTGCTATACGGGTTCTAGCTAGTTTTGTCAGTCAACCAGCCGTAAACGGCCCGTTCGGGCTGAGCTTGTCGAAGCCCTAATTCTTAGTCTTGACAGACCCCTAGGCACAGGCGGCTGAAAACCGGATGGTCTCCAGGGATAGCCCTCGGGCAAAGACCTTAAAAACTTATTAAGGCTTGGCCCCAATCCGTGGGGGACAGATATGCTGAAAGCCAAGATACCTCCTAACTGCGTCTCCAGCCCCGTCTGACTCCCTCTGTTGGTGTCACTATGATGGGGCTGCTACTTGTTTTAAACTCCGGTGGGGTTAAGCGAACCTCAGTTCCGGTTAAGGTCAGCGACCCGATACCCCGGCCCCTCTGAACGTAGGTTTTCCTAGGGTTCCAACAGTTCCAGCACCGCCTTGGGTTGAAGCTTGTTTTTGAACCACACCATCGGCACAGGCACCGCCGACAGATCCACCCCAGCCTTTTCCAGATTTAGGCGTTCCGAAATGGCCAGAATCAAGTTAGTGCGGTCGGATTTTTTCACCTGGGCAAACTTTTTGCGGAGATATTCCGGTCGCCAATAGCCGACGATTTCTAGCAAATATTCCCGTCCATCGGCATGGACAAGGCGAAAATCGGGAATCATCACGCTGCCAGGGATGGGAATCAGGTCTACCTCGCGCTCCAGTTTCCAGGGGGAATCGGTGGGCCATCGGCTGACGAAGGATTCTTCGATCATGCTGTCGTAGGGTTTGCCGGGGGGATAGTGGGTGACGAGGCCGCAGTTGCTATCGAGGGTGAATTGGCGGCTGCGGACTTGCTGACTGGAGGGGTCTTTGATTTGCAAGGTGGCCGTCAGTCGCCAACGGCTGACATGGAGGATGGCGGGGATCAGCTTGGCGATATCCACCCCGTAGCGGGTGCTGGGCTTAAACAGGCTGGCGGGGCCATCGATGGTGATGGTGAAGCCCTGGTCGGCGTCGCCTTCGATGTAGGTCATCAGCCGAAACAGCTTCAGATAGCGGAACATCAGTTTGTATTCCCCCGGATCGTTGCGGTAGAGGTGCATCACCAGGTCGCTGGCTTTGTAGAACACGCCCTGGGTTTGGGAGAGGTTGTAGCGGTGCAGCAGGGCATCGGGTTCAGGGGCATCAAAGGTCGTGAGGATGCGGTTTTCCAGCAGGTCAGCGTAGAGTCCCTGACGGATTTCCTCTACGGTGACTTCGCGATTCAAGGCTTGGCTAAGCTGCTGGCTAAGCAGGGCATAGGTGCGCTGACTATGATCTGGAGAAGGGGCCGTCAGGGCCGCCAGGGTAAAGATCCGCTGCCGCAGTTCCTCCGGTTCTAGGGGGCTAACCTGCTCAAAGGTCGCGAAATGATTGCGTAATAAATGGGCCAGTCCTCGCCGGATGCGGTAGTTCGTGTCTTCCCCTTCCAAATCCTGAAGCTGGCGGTTCAAATCGCCCTGGGTCTGGCCCACCTGGGCCTGGAAGATGCCGATTAAGTCCGTAGCCATCGCCCGATGGGCCGGGGTGAGGGCCAACCGCTTCGGCTGAATACTCTCGCCGTGATAGCGGTGAATCAGTAGATCACTGGGTAACGTAGTTCTGGCTCCAAAAGAGAGATCCCTGGCTAGGGAAACCCCAAATCCGTGCTTTTGCCTGCATGGACGAGGGCGAGTTGGTAATACTTATGGGCATGTTCAATCAGGTCGAGGGCTTCGGCTTCGGAGACCTCGCGGATCACCTTCCCCGGAACCCCCATCACCAGAGAACAGGGGGGGACATCCTTCGTTACCACGGCCCCAGCGCCAATGATGCTGCCACGGCCAACGCGCACCCCGTTCAGCACCACCGCCCCAATGCCGATGAGGCTGCCCGTTTCCACATAGGCGCTGTGGATCACCGCTCGATGCCCCACGGTCACCCGATCTTCTAGACAAGTCGGTTGACCCGGATCCCCATGGAGAATCGCCCCATCCTGCACATTGCTGTAGGGGCCAATGGTGATGGCTTCCACATCCCCCCGAAGCACCGCCCCATACCAAACGCTACAGCCCTCTTGCAGGATCACCTGCCCCATCACCGTGGCGTTGGGGGCCACAAAGGCCGCTTTAGAAAAATCGGGCGTAGGCCAAATCAGTGACATAGATGAACCGAGAGAACAACCGAGGGAAAAACCGAGAGGCCACCCTATCACAAGGGGCACGAAGACTATTCATACCGCATCCCCAGGGCAAACGACCACCGGCTTCCGCCATTATCCGAGCCTAGGCCCCAAAGCGCGGGGCTAGAACCCGATACCGTAGGCCGTTAACGAAAGTTTGCAACAACCGCCCCAGACCGATCAAAGGGGAACGGAAACCGATAAAGTAGGCCCTATGTATGATGATCTCACTACCCTAAACCCCGATTCGGAGTTTGCCGACCCCCTGGATGCCCTGGGGCCAGTGGAGGACTCCGGCACGCCTCAGTTTGACCCGGAGGTGATGCTGCCCCTGCTCACGGCGGCGGATCCTCAGCAGCGGATGTTGGCGGCACGGGCCTTCTGCGAACTGGAGGAACCGAGGGCCGTGGCGGATTTGATCGCCCTGTTGGCGGATCGCTGCCCCCTGGTGCGGGTGAGTGCCGCCTATGCCCTGGGCCGCAACCCCGACCCCGATGCCGTGGAGCCGCTGATTGCCCAGCTTGGCCAAGACTGGAACGGCTATGTGCGAAAAGGCCTGGTGTGGGCCTTGGGAAACGTGCACGATGCCCGCACATTGGGGCCGCTGATCACTGCCCTGAAAACCGACATTTCAGCGGTGCGCCTGTGGGCGGCCAGCGCCCTTGCCCAAATGGCCCAAGTCAGCTACGAATCAGTCATTGCTGCCATTCCGCCCCTAATCGAAGCCATGCGCCGGGATGCCGTCCCCGCCGTGCGGAGTAACTGCGCCTGGGCCATCGGCCAACTTTGCCGCGAACTGCCGTCCAATGTGGTCTACCACACAGCGGTGGATGCCCTGATCGAAACCTTCGCCGAAGACCAAGACCTCGGTGTACGCGAAGACACCCGCACCGCCATCCTGAAGGTTGGCGACACCCGTGGCCTCCAGGTGATCGAAGAAATCGAGCGGGACGGTTTTTTCCTGTAGTGGTTTGTCAGGGTTAAATTTTAGGGTTGCAGATATCCTCAAAGCCCTTCGACTGTTCGACAGGCTCACCGCTCAGGACGATCGTAAACGCTGGTTGGCTGACAAAAGATTCTGCACCGGGCGCGGAAACCGCGCCCCTACCACATTCGGGCCATGTAGGGGTCAGGTCTCCTGACCCTTTGACAGATACGAGTTCTAGCTAGTTTTGTCAGTCAACCAGCCGTAAACAACACGTTCGGACTGATCTGGCCGAAGCCCTAATTCTTAGTCTTGACACTGCACTAGGGGGCAATCGCCAACGTCGTCAGGACTACAGATCTATGGTTTAAAAATGGGTCGCCTGGGATTCGAACCCAAGACCAATCGGTTAAAAGCCGAGTGCTCTACCGCTGAGCTAGCGACCCGTGGAGACGTGCCATCAAAATTAATTCTCAAGCACGGTTACTAATGGTAGCACAGCTTCTGGGGCAAAGCTATCACTTGTAGTCGTGGATTCATTGATTTTTTCCAGGAGGCTCTCTCTCACCCGGCATCCCCAGGTGACTGGCCTCCAGCCGGTGGGTAATTGACCAAGCCGTGACGGGGTTCAACCCAGGATGCCCCTGGGGGCCGCTAGGCCATCGTGCAGCAATAGTACAGCCACAGGGGCTTGTCCAAGGCTGGATCGTCCCAATCCTGAACGGGGTGAGGATGTGTCCAGGGATACACCTCAATGTCGCGAAAGCCAAAGGCGAGTTGCTCCCTTTGGGCCATCGGGTGAATGTAGTAGGTGTGGAGGGCGAAGTTGTGGGACTCGTCCCGCAGGATGCGGTAGTCGGCCCGTTGCAAATCCGTAGGACTGGTGCCCCGGTTAAACCAGCGCAGCAGCCCCCACATGGCTAGATCCACATAGGTCGTGACGGGGTTGAAACTCAGGTGTTGGCGATAGTCAAACAGCCGCGCCATGGCCCGCAGGTTGTGGCTGGAAAAGACAAAATAGGCCCCCGGTTTGCCCACCCGGTGAACTTCTCGCAAAATTTGCAGGCGGTCGGCGTGGGAGACGTAGTCTAGGCCGTTATAGCTAAACCAGATCAGGTCAAAGCTATGGTCGGCAAAGGCGGTCAGGTTTCTAGCATCCATCACGGCCAAGGCTGGCCCATCGGCCCCAAAGCGGGCACGGCAGGCCGCGATCATGTCCGCCGAGTAGTCAATGCCGATGTATTGCCTCACCTGGGGCCAAAAGTGCTGGGTGGTGCGCCCGCCACCAATGCCCAAATCCAGCATGGCCATCGTGGGTAGACGATCCTTGAGCTTCTCGCCAATGGACTGTTCTGCGGGCTGGAGCCGCTGGAGTTGGGCATAGTAGCGCACCAGCCCGGGCTGGGCGTAGGCCGCTTGGTTGGGATCAGCCACGCATCACCGACCCGCTAATTCCGCACCAGCCACTTTTGGCCGTTCAGCCGTTGCAGGGTATAGAGCACCATGAGGTCGAGGGTAATTTTGCGCTCGTCGCCCATGAATTGTTCGATGGTGCTGGGCGGGCTGCCGCCATCGGCCAGGGAAAACAGCTTGGGGCTGCTGATGCTGTCCTTGGTGAAGGCAATGGTGAACTGGCGGCTATCCCCCAACCACTGGCCCTTCACTTGCCAGTACGCTTCGCCATCGGACGATCCAAACACGGTGAGGGGCTGCTGAACAAAGCTGAGCTGAATGTCGCCCATGCCCTTGGCCTTCAGAGCGGTCTCTAGGCTGGGCAAAAAGTGCTGCTGAATGAATTCAGGAAAGGGCTTATCCTCTAGGGCCGGGGGTTTTTCCTTCTTGGGAGCCTTCGCAGCGGGCTTGGCATCAGCCGCAGGGGCCGCTGGGGGGGTCTTTTCGTCAGCCATAGGGCACCGTACTCAAATCGACAACCAAACATTGACAACCGAAGCTATCCCCACGGGGCTAGGAGCCCAGCCCTCTGCCGAGCCATCCCCATTCCCCTGTGCATGGGACATTTCCATACTAAGGGAAAGCCCCAACGAAAAGCGCTTCCCCCGAGAAGAAATTGCCGAGGGGCATACCCCCCGAGTTTCCCAGGGCCTAGGACAACAGGTGTAGCCGATCCTGGCGAATGGTGGCGATATCGTCGCTGGTGCCCTGGGAAACCCCCACGGCGGCCAGATCCGCTTCCACCATCAGTTGTACCAACTGCTTGAAGGTGACGCTGGGTTCCCAGCCGAGTTGCTGGCGGGCTTTGGTAGAATCGCCAATCAGCAGATCCACTTCAGCGGGGCGCAGGTAGCGGGGGTCAAACTCCACGTAGTCGTTCCAGTCGAGGTTGACATGGCCAAAGGCGAGGTCGAGGAACTCGCGGATGGAGTGGGTTTCGTTGGTGGCTACCACATAGTCATCGGGCTGATCCTGCTGAAGCATCAGCCACATGGCCCGCACGTAGTCCTTGGCGTAGCCCCAGTCCCGCTTGGAGTCCAGATTTCCTAAGTACAGCTTTTTCTGTTGCCCCGCCACAATGCGAGCCACGGCGCGGGTAATCTTTCGGGTGACAAAGGTTTCGCCGCGACGGGGGGATTCGTGGTTAAACAAAATGCCGTTGCAGGCAAAGAGGCCGTAGGATTCGCGATAGTTGATGGTTTGCCAGTGGGCATAGACCTTGGCACAGGCGTAGGGGCTGCGGGGGTAGAACGGGGTGGTTTCCTTTTGGGGAATTTCCTGTACCTTGCCGAACATTTCCGAGGATCCGGCCTGGTAGAAACGCACCTCTAACCCCGTGCGCTGCTGGTAGTCCCGCACCGCCTCCAGCAGGCGCAGGGTACCCATGGCCACGGTGTCGGTGGTGTATTCCGGCGAATCAAAACTCACCCGCACATGGGACTGAGCCCCCAGGTTGTAGACCTCCTGGGGCTGCACCTGTTCGAGGATGCGGCGCAGCATGGTGCCATCGGTCAGGTCTCCGTAGTGCAAAAACAGGCGGGCGTCTTCGCTGTGGGGGTCAATGTAGATGTGGTCTAGGCGGTCGGTGTTAAAGGTGGAGGTGCGGCGAATGATGCCGTGCACTTCATAGCCTTGATCGAGTAACCACTCGGCCAGGTAGGATCCGTCTTGGCCTGTAATGCCGGTGATTAGTGCACGTTTAGATTGACTCATGGGTATCTCGTCTTGTGGGTTGAAGGGTGGTCAAGGGCAGTGGTCAGGCTTCGGCCAGCCCGAGCAACGGCCTAGGTACTGGGGTCTGTCGCTGCCCGGTGCTCAGCCAGATAGCCCCGGGACAAAAAGGGAACCTCCACCACTTGGGCCGTGGCATGGCCGACGGTGACCGTGAGCCCTGCCCCCCCAGCCTTGGTACGCAGATAGCCCAGGCCCAACACCCCAGTTTCAGTATCTACCACACTGGTGATCCGACCCACCTTTTCCTCGCCCAGGGTCAGCGGTTCCCCAGGCTCGGCCCACTGGCTGAGGCGCAGGCCCCAAAGCTGTTGTTTAACGCCGCGATAGGTGTTCAGGCGGGCGATGGTTTCCTGGCCGATGTAGCAGCCCTTATCAAAGGACAGGGTGTGCCACAGCCCCGCCTCTAGGGGGTTGACCTCGTCAGTGAGTTCGGCCCCCGGTATCGGACGCCCCTGCTGAACCCGCCACCGATCCCACAGCCGCTCTCCGGCGGGGATCGATCCGGCTTGGCTGCACCGTTGCCAGACCTCGGTGGCGTTGGCCACCGGGCCAAACAGGGTATATCCCGGCCAGCCTAGGCCACTGCCCACCGCCACCCACCAGCCCAGATCGCCTAGGAACTGATGCTGGCCGTAGGGGCTCTCTGGGGAAAGGGTGGCACCGAGGCTTTGGGCTAGGGCATGGCTCCCCGGCCCGATCAAGGAAAATAGGCCCATCTCTCCGGTGTAGTTGGTCAACGTCACCTTGTCCGCCGGGAAAATGTAGCGATCCATCCAGTCCAGCAGGGGCTGATCCTGGCCGGGGGAGGTCACGATGAACAGTTTGTCCTCCATGAGATACACCGTAGCCAAATCTAGGGTGCGGGCGGTGGAGGTAACAAAGACGGTGTCGCACCCTTCCCCCGGTTGGCGCTGGGTGAAGGCGTTGGTGGTTTGGTTGTGGATAAACCGCAGTCGATCCGCCCCGGTCATTGCCAACACCCCCCAGTGGCTACGATCCACCAGTACCACCCCTGTGGTGACGGCGGCTAGGGCGGCGGCATCGTTGCCAAAGCTGATGGGTGGCCCCTGGAGTGGGTCGAACTCAGCGCCCTGGGCGGTTTGGATATCGCGTAATAGGGAGGTCATGGCAAGGGAGCAGTCAGGTTAGCGACAGGTTAGATAGGGTTTAGATAGGGGCAATAGAATGGTTTGGGATCGTCTAGAAGCAGCTATCCAGAAACAGGACAACCCAAATAGCCAGAGGGCTACTCCATGTCCAGCCCCAACTCGCGCAGCCGAGCGGCCAAGGCTTCCGCTCGGCGCAGGGCTTCGTCCCGCTCCTGCTGGGCGGTGTCCCGCTCCTGTTGGGCGGTGTCTCGCTCCTGTTGGGCGGTGTCTAGTTCCATCTGAGCCGTATCCAATTCCTGCTGCATCAGCACATTCTCCTGCTCTAGGGCCTGCCGTTTTTGTTCGGCCTCCGCTCGGTTGAGGAGTTTGGTGCCCGTTTCTGGATCGTAGAACCGCAGGGCGCGGGGCAGCGGGGCCAACCCCAAGGCCGGATAGGGATCATGGAGTTGCAAGTCGAGGCCCAACACCGGGCTGTGCAGGTAGGGAATACCCGCCTCGGTGGTCAGCAGGGGGATGGGCTGATAGACGCCCTCAACCAAGCGCTGGCCTTGCAGTTGGGGCTTGAGGTAATCGGCGGTGGGGTCGTACTGGATGTATTCTTCAACCCCAAGACTGGCGTAGAGTTTGGGCTTTTCTTCCTGATCCTGGCGTTTGGTGGTGCGGGAGGTAATCTCCAGCACGAAGCTGGGCAGTTTGCCACCCTCCTGCCACGCTTTATAGCTGCGGCGCTGGCGGTTGCTGACGCCAAAGATGACAAACACATCCGGTGATACCGACGCCCGAGGGTTGCCCTCTTCGTAGTAGATAAACAGATTCCCAGAGACGTAAACATTGGGGCGACCTTGGAAATGGAGCCGTAGCACCTCGACCCCATAGATCAGATAGTCTCGGGTGGCGTCGCTTTCGGTCATCGGTTGCCCATCGCTTTCGGGATAGAACAGATCATCGGAAATCAGGCGACTGGTCTCGGCCATGGGTCAAACCCCTCGCAGACAGCGACGTTTTTGCATTGTAATTCCTAGCTAGGAATGCCCTGGGGATAACAGCCCTAGTGAAAACGACCGTGGCTCAACGGATCAATGGGCCAACCCTCCAGCCATGCCCTTGGAATAGACCGATATACAAAAAGCAGGGTAAGCGGCTCACCCTGCCCTAGGACGATAGATTTCCCATGGCGACCATAGGGCAACAGGAAACCTACTCTTCGTCTTCGTCATCCTCATCGGAGGGATAGACAAAACTGGTGGAACGACCGGTGAGAACCGACTTACCCAAAGACAGCGCCTTTTGGGCCTGAAGGGTTGCGGTGCGTCTCCAAGTAGCCCGACGTTGGTCGCGCTTTTGTTTGGAGGTTTTCTTCTTAGGAACCGCCATGGCTGCAATACGCTAAACTTGACAACCTTACAAGCATAGGGCAAAACCTAGCCGTTGGGCAATGTCCCTGCGCCAGCCTCGGCAATGCTCAGTCCTCGGCACCGACGCTAGGGCAACAAGGCCCGAGCGGCTGGATAGTATTGAACCCAAGCCAGCACATCGGGTTGGCGCTGCCAGTCACTGCGGCTGACGGCCACCGCCAGCACAGGCATTGAGAGCCCTTGGCTTTCGCCAATAATCGTAACGACCACATCGGTCATCAGGACATCGCTATCAAAACTACGCTGAACACCGGCCCGGGCAATGATTTCCGAGCGGCGTAGGAAGGTTTCAAAGCTTTCATCGGTATCCCGCACCAGGAAGAGATTGAGGCGGGAGGTATAGGCCTCGGCGGCGGGGGGAGCCACCGCTAAGGGAACGCCCACCAATCCTAGGGCTAGGGTCATGGCTAGGGCCAAGGGCATCAGCCGCCGTCGCCATGGGATCGCCGCTGTGGGCTGCCGTCGCCGGAGAGTGCGATAGTGCGCCATAACTCCTTCCTCTAGAACTGTAATCACCGGATTGGAACCGCCTAGGACAGGCTTTCGATGGTTGAGCCCCCACGGTTTGGATGTCCAAGCTTGCCCCCATTGTACTGATTCAGTGGGAAAACGCCCCAGGTCGTTGGGGGCGGGGCTGGGAAATCCTGGCCAGCCTCAAACCAGCGCATGGCGAAAATGCTGGCGGCGGCGTGCACCTCTCTGGAAGGTAGGCGCTACTATGGCAGGTACATTTTACGGAGATCTCCCCCAGGCATGGCTAGTCACTGGCCGGTGATTGTCGGCATCAACCAATACCAACAGCTTCAGCCTCTGATGTACGCTCAGTTCGATGCCATCGAATTGAGGGATTTTCTGGTTCAGGAGGCCGGATTGGCCCCCGAAGCCTGCGCCCTGCTGACGGACGTTTCTCCCATGGTGTATCAGGGGGCGGCGTTCCCCAGCCGCGAGGTGTTGCTACAACGGCTGAGCCAAACGGTGGCTAAGGCCGAAGCCACCGATACGATTTTATTTTTCTTTAGTGGCTATGGGGTGAGTTGGGAGGGGCAGGACTATCTGCTGCCCATTGATGCCGATCCCAGCCGCATCATGCAGACCGGGATTTTGATTTCCGATTTGTTCAAGACGCTGACCGAGGGAGCCCCGTCCCAGGTGCTCGTGATGTTGGATATGAACCGTCCCCAGTCGGCCATCGCGCCGTCTCGCCTCGGGCAGCAAACCCTGGAACTGGCCAAGGATTTAGATATTCCGCTGCTGTTATCCTGCCAGCCCCAGGAGTTCTCCCAGGAGACCCTGGCGGTGCGCCACGGGTTATTTACCGAGGCCATGGTAGAAGGGCTGCGGTTCCACGGCTGCCTCACCCTGACCCAGATTGCCGATTATTTAGCCAACCGAGTGCCGGAACTCTGCCGTCACCACTGGCGGCCAGAGCAGCACCCCGTGGCGGTGATTCCAGCGGCCCAGCGGTTTTTGATGTTGGTTCCTCCGGCGGCGGCGGGCAACATTGCCGGGGGGCCTAGCCTCGCCCCCCCCATGCCCAGCGAGGGGGCGTCCCCCATGGATGGCCCGATGGATGGCCCGATGCTGCCCCAGGGGGCGGGCGACATAGCCCCAGCCCTAACGACCCTGGCGGACGAAGACAGGGCGGCGACCTCCCCAGACAGTTCTGGGGCTCCAGCCAGGGACGATACGCCGCCTCAACCTGGGGTAGAGGATTCCTCCCCTGACCGGGCAACCGCCTCCCTGGGATGGCCCCAGTGGGCGTTCCTGGCGGCAGGGGTGCTGCTGTTTGGGGTGCTGCTCCGTCACCAGACCGTCTTTTGGGGCAATCGCCCACCCTCCCCAGAACCTCCCGCAACCCCGCAGACCACCCCCACCGGCGAGGGTTCCCAACCGCCCCCAGGGGAACCCCCAACCCCTGAGGTTGATCCCCCGGCCAACCCCCTCTTCCCAAGCACCGATATTGATGGCCCCACAGCCCTAGGACTAGCCCGTAAAGCCTTGGCAGAGCGTCAGTTTGGCGAGGCGATCACTTGGCTGAACCAAATTCCAGAAGGGGAGCGCCCAGAGGACTTTGATGCCCTTTTAGCCCAGGCGGAGGTGGGGCAGACCACCAGCGTCGTCACGGGGGAGGTGATCCTGGATGATGCCCGCCGGTTGGTGGAGCCCGTATCCGCCTCGTTGTTCAACGATGCCATCGAGCGGGCTCGACAGGTGCCCGTGGACGATCCGCTGTACGACCAGGCCCAGGCTGACATTGCCCGCTGGAGTCAGGTGATGTTAGACCTGGCGGAAGGTCGGGCAGCGTCGGGCAATTTTGATGGGGCCATTGCGGCGGCGGCCTTGGTTCCAGGCGACCAGTCGGAAACCTATGCCCAGGCCCAGGCGGCCATCCAACGCTGGCAGCAACGCAAAACCAACCGCCAACTGCTGCAACAGGCCCAGGCCATGCTCCAACCCGACCAGGCCACTTCCTTTAAGGAGGCCATTGCCCTGGCCCAGCAGGTGCCCCCGGATTTCCCAGAATATGCCGTCGCCCAGGATCGCATTAGCCAATGGAGCCAGGATATTCTGGCCATTGCCCGATCCCGTGCTGCCGCCGGAGATGTGGCCGGGGCCATTGCCGCCGCCGAGCGGGTGCCCCCCGAAACTAGCGCCTACGACCAGGCCCAGCAGGACATCCAAACCTGGCAAGGCCAGTAGGTCACCCCGGGCGAGGTCTTTCCTGGGTGCCATGACCGTTCTGTTGCGGACTCCGGTTCTAGGTGTGCGGCCCCTGGTTGACTGACAAAACTGGCTAGAACCCGTATCTGTCCAAGGGTCAGGTCTCCTGACCCCGACCTGGCCCGAATGCGGTAGGGGCGCGGTTTCCGCGCCCGGTGCAGAATCTTTGGTCAGCCAACCAGGTGTGGCCCAGTAGGTTTCTAGATAGATTGCGAGATAGGTTTCTAGATAAGCTGGTTTCTAATCCTGAGTTTGGTGATGGATCGATGCCAACACCCATTCCCCCCGGCCCCGGCCAAGAATCCGTTTGGGACTATCCCCGCCCCCCTCGCCTTGAGGATGATTCGCGGCGCATTCGCGTCATTTTCAATGGGGAAGTGATTGCCGACTCTTGCCAAGCCAAGCGGGTGCTTGAAACCAGCCATCCGCCGGTGTACTATCTGCCGCCCGAGGACGTGCAGATGGCCTACTTCCAGCCCACCCCCAAGGCCACCTTCTGCGAATGGAAGGGGCTAGCGACCTACTACACCATTGCCGTGGGCGATCGCCAGGTCGAAAACGGGGCTTGGGCCTACCCAGAACCCACCGCCCCCTTTCAAGCGATCGCCCACTACATCGCGATCTATCCCGGCAAAATGGAGGCCTGCTATGTGGATGACGAACGGGTGCAGGCCCAGCCCGGGGATTTCTATGGCGGCTGGATTACCTCGGATATTGTGGGGCCGTTCAAGGGCAGCCCAGGCACCTGGGGCTGGTAGGGGGTGCTGAACTGAGGTACCGTGGAGACACCATAATCGCAATTGCTGGGCACCGTGCTATGCGCATTTTAGTCACTGGAGGGGCTGGGTTCATCGGCTCTCACTTAATTGATCGGCTGATGACCGAGGGCCACGAGGTGATTTGCCTCGACAACTTCTACACAGGCCGCAAGCAAAATATTGTGCGATGGATGGATCATCCCTATTTTGACTGCATTCGCCACGATGTCACCGAGCCGATTCGCCTAGAGGTAGACCAGATCTACCACCTCGCCTGTCCGGCCTCCCCGGTGCACTATCAGTACAACCCGGTGAAAACCATTAAGACCAATGTCATCGGCACCCTCAATATGCTGGGCTTGGCCAAGCGGCTGAAGGCCCGGTTTTTGCTGGCCTCCACCTCCGAGGTCTATGGCGATCCCCAGGTGCACCCCCAACCCGAAGACTATTGGGGCAATGTCAACACCATCGGCATCCGCAGTTGCTACGACGAGGGCAAACGGGTGGCGGAAACCCTCGCCTTTGACTACCACCGCCAAAATAATGTGGAGATTCGGGTGGCACGCATTTTTAACACCTACGGCCCCCGGATGCTCGAAAACGATGGTCGGGTGGTGAGTAATTTTGTGGTGCAGGCCCTGCAAGGCATTCCCCTCACGGTCTATGGCGACGGTAGCCAAACCCGCAGCTTCTGCTACGTGTCTGACCTGGTGGAGGGCCTGATTCGGCTGATGAATGGTGACTATCTGGGGCCGGTGAACCTGGGAAATCCCGATGAGTACACCATCCTCGACCTGGCCCAGGCCGTACAAACCATGGTGAATCCTGATACGGATTTGGTCTACCAGCCCCTGCCCCAGGATGATCCCCAGCGGCGTAAACCCGACATTACCAAGGCCAAAACCCTCCTTCACTGGAGCCCCACGGTGCCGCTCCAGGAGGGACTCACCCGCACCGTTGAAGACTTTCGGCAGCGGATGGCCCTAGCCTCAGAACAGCCAACCCAGCCGGTTTCGGCCTCCCATTCCTGATCTGCACTCCGTCGGAAGCAAGCCCCACCCGGGGTGATCACGGCGTGGAGGCCAGTGAATTTGGGGGCGGGGTTGAGGGGAGAGGACGTTGATATAGCAATTATTAAGGACAAGCGACCATGCGGGTATGCGTAATTGGAACAGGGTATGTGGGGCTGGTGACAGGGGTTTGCCTCGCCCATGTGGGCCACGAGGTGATCTGCATTGATGTCAATGAAGAAAAAGTGAAATTGATGCAGTCGGGGCAATCGCCCATCTTTGAACCGGGGCTGTCAGAACTAATGAAATCCGCCATGGAGACCGGACATCTCCAGTTTTCCACCAACCTGCAACAGGGCGTGGAGCACGGCGAAATCCTGTTTATTGCCGTAGGCACCCCGGCCCTGCCCAACGGCGACAGCGACACCCGCTACGTCGAAGCGGTGGCCAAGGGCATCGGCACCCACCTCAACAGCGACTACCGGGTGATTGTCAACAAGTCCACCGTCCCCATTGGCTCCGGCGACTGGGTGCGGATGCTGGTTCTAGATGGCTTAGCCGAGGGGCAGAAGGTGCCCGTAGCCGCAGGGTGCGGCGATGACGCCCCCTCCCCCGAGGTCATCGCCCACTTTGATGTGGTCAGCAATCCCGAATTTTTGCGGGAAGGATCCGCCATCTACGACACCTTCAACCCCGACCGCATTGTCTTGGGCAGCAACAGCCCCCGCGCCATCGAGTGGATGCAACAACTCTATGCCCCCATCGTCTCGGGGCAATATCGAGAGGTTCCTGGCGGCGATCCCGTCCCCGTACTGGTCACGGATTTGAACTCGGCGGAGATGGTCAAATACGCCGCCAACTCCTTCCTCGCCACCAAAATCAGCTTCATCAACGAAATCGCCAACATCTGCGACCGGGTCGGGGCCGACGTCACCCAGGTGGCGGTGGGCATTGGCCTAGACTCTCGCATTGGCCAGAAATTTCTCCAGGCGGGTCTAGGCTGGGGCGGATCGTGCTTTCCCAAGGATGTCTCGGCCCTCATCCACACAGCGGAGGACTACGGCTACGAAGCGCCCCTGCTGAAGGCAGCGGTGGCGGTGAACCAGCGCCAGCGCCTGATCGTCCTGGAAAAACTTCAGCAGGTGCTCAAAATCCTCAAGGGTAAAACCGTGGGGCTGCTGGGGCTCACCTTCAAACCCGACACCGACGATATGCGGGATGCCCCGTCCCTAGTGCTGATCGAACAGCTCAACCGCCTCGGGGCCAAGGTCAAAGCCTACGACCCCATCGTCTCCCAAAGCGGCCTCCGCCACGGGTTAACCGGGGTGATTGTGGAAGGCGACGCCACTCACCTAGCCGATGGCTGCGATGCCCTCGTGCTCGTCACCGACTGGGCGCAGTTCAACGCCCTAGACTATGCGGCTCTTGCCCAACGGATGCACAGCCCTATCCTGATTGATGGCCGGAACTTCCTGGATCGCGAAACCCTGATTCAGGCCGGGTTCCAATATGTCGGCATCGGCCACTAAACCCCTCTCCCCCAGGAAAAGAACCGTTACGACAGACGTCCCTAGGCTGATCTCCCCCCTGTTCTGGGAGGAGAGGGGCCGGGGGGGTGAGGTCTGCCAACCACTAGGGAAACCGGCAAACCACTTGACCTAGAATGCAATGAAGGGAGACCCAGCCAAAGGTGCGGCTGTCGGTGCTGGCGGCTAGGTTGATCCCTTGCAGAAAGCAGCCCTGGGGTTCCACGGTCACCACCCATTTAATCAGCCGAAACCCCGGACGCTGGGGATGTTCCGCCACGACTAAATCCCCCGGCTGGGGCGCATGGCGACGATAGGCCGTCGGGTCAATCAGCACCTCCTCCCCAGGGGTGAGCAGGGGCCGCATAGAATCCCCAGTGACGCGAAATCGCCGCCGCCGCCACAACAGCCACAGTCCGACATCCGTCCAGCGGCTGGGGCGCAGGGCGCGGGGCGCGGTGGGGTGGGGGCGCTCAACCATGGGCCGTTGGGAACGTTGGGCGAAGTGGATCACAAACTCGCGCTATTGCCCTGATTTGACTCTCACCCTAAATCCCTCTCCCTTGGGGAGAGGGACTTTGACGCCCTTCCGGATCCCCTCTCCTGGAAGGAGAGGGGGTGGGGGTGAGGTCTTCCATCGGCTTAGCGATCTACTTGATCCTAGCTGGCGGTGAACCAGGCCACATCCCGGTTCTTGGTGGCCCAGAACATGCCGTGGATTTTTTGGATGGCGGCCATCAGTTCGGTGGCGTGTTGGGCGCTCACTTCCACTTTGCAGGCAGAGCAGAGCTTGGCGGCCTTCCAGAAGGTGTCGTGGAGGTCGGGGAATTGCTCCAGGTGAACGGGCTTGAAGTAGTCCGTCCACAGGATCAGCAGTTCTTCTTTCGCCAGTTGGGCCTGTTCTTCCTTAATGGCGCTGTAGCGGGCGAAGGTGTTGTGGTAGGCAATGGCCGCCGCCTTATCGCCGGGGGCAGGCAGTTCCAGATCCAGCAGTTTTTTGGTCATGGAGACCACCGCTTCAGCCGCCACCCGGGCCGAGGAAGGATCGTAGACACCGCAGGGGCCATCGCAGTGGGCGTGAGCTTCAGCGGCGGGGAAGCGGTCTTGGAAACGAGAAATGGCTTGTTTCAGCATAATGACGTCCGATTGTGATTGCGTCTTTGCGGTTATGGTGGGTGAATCCTGGGGAACCCTACCTCTAGACCGATGGGGATTGTCCCGTGGGTCGTCCCCTGACACCCCAACCGGGGCCAAGTGGCCAATGGGGGGTGGGGGGATAGGGGGATTAACCACTCCATTCTTATAGCTATTCGGTGTCTTGTGCAACTAGCCCCCCTGGTTGACTGACAAAACTGGCTAGAACCCGTATCTGTCAAAGGGCCAGGAGACCTGACCCCGACATAGCCCGAAGGCGGTAGGGGCGCGGTTTTCGCGCCCGGTGCAGAATCTTTTGTCAGCCAACCAGCTAGCCCCCTATCCCCCAACGGAATCCTGCGATCCGAGGCGCTTGGTTCACCTTACGTTTTGGAATGGGTTTCAGGGTTATCCCGAAGGGCCAGAAGGTTAATGTAGAAATATGGTTATTTAGGGGAGGGAGGCTAACTCCACCTGGGCCTCAGGGTATGCTCAGGGTCATTCCCCTTTCCGGCCTGGGCAACATCGAGAATGTTGCCTATGCTGAAGATCAACCTCATCCCTTGGGGATCTCCCCCTGGGCTTCGCACCTAGCCGCCGGATTCGGATTCATGGCGTTTCAACGATATCCCTTGCCAACCATCCAGAAAGTGAGTCAGTTGATTCGCGGAACGTTGGTGCTGCCCATGGCGGAGGCCCAGACCAAGGAGGCTCCCTCGGAGGAAGACGAAAACGTCCCGGGTTCCCTCGATGCCCTCGGCGATCTGTTTCGGGTCGGGGATGATCTGGAGGACAACCTCCCTGCCCCCAACACCGATGGCCGCTGGTTTATCAGCACCCTCGATCCCTCGGAGGTTCTGAATAAACTGCCCGGGTTGTGGCTCGCCCCCGGTCTGCGGCTGGTCACCTACCTGCGGCAAGATCAGGAGGGCGGCATGGGCACCACGGTAGCCCTACCCGGCCTGCTCAGCACCACGGAACGACTGGAGGCCGCCATTGAATCCCTGGCCCCGGATCACTCCCCCAGCCCCATGGGATGTCTACCCAATTTGATGGGCAGCATTGAGGGGGATGGATCCCTCGCGTCTTTTCTGTCTGCGTCGATTCTCATCCGCGAACTTCTAGAATTCGGTCGCTATGGGCGCTACGCCCGCTGGATCCACCATCGCTTTGTGGATGCGGTACCCGCTAAGCTGCCCTGGCAGTGGCGGGCCAAAATGCCGGAGGATTTTTCCCCTAAGGTTGTCCTGCGCCCCGATTCGGAGGTCATTGTCGAGTTTTATACCTGTCGCGTGCAAAAGCCCATCGCCCTGTTCCGCCACGTTGACCGCTACCCCCCCAACAGCTACGCGGCCACCAGCCAAGACCAGGTGATTGCCGTGGCCGGTGCCCCAGAGACCTAGTCCGACGCCGAGTCCGACGCCGAGTCACCGGATCGGTTCACCCCG
>JAYKHF010000281.1:0-13093 GCA_035285305.1 Leptolyngbya sp. | reverse complement strand
TGGGAAGCCTACTGTTTGGAGCCTTTGGGCTGCTCGTGGCGGGGGTGGTCAACAAGGTGGATCAGGTCAACGTACCGATCTTTCTGATCGTGATTCCCATGTTCACCCTCTGCGGCACCTATTTTCCCCGGGACACCCTACCGCCCCTCCTGGCTCAATTGGCCGGATTATTGCCCTTGGCTTCCCTGGTGGATTTGCTGCGCTGGCCCCTGGGGTTGCCCCCCTGGTGGCCCCTGTCGCTGCTGTGGCTGCTGGGCTGGATGGCGCTGCTGGCCCGCCTTGCCGCCCTGCGCATCTACCCCCGCCTGTTCAGCTAACCCTAGGGCTGTACCGGATCGACTACCACCTCGACGGGGCTGGCTTGGCCCTGGGTGGACACGGCAAAACGGCGGGTGCTGATGAACTGAAGTTCGCCATCCACGGTAATGCGGGCCTGCACCGCGAGGGTCATGCGGGGATCGATCTGGTTGGGGTTGTACATCAGTTCAAAGGGAATGGGCACCTGCCGCCCGCCCGTGATGGTGCTCTGACTGGCCAGGAGTTGGGCGGGGGCATCGGCGCGGCTGACATCCACCAACTGCACCTCTACTACGGCATTGGGGGGCAGGGCGATGCGGGGTAAGTAGGTTACGGTGCCGATGACCGTAGATTGATCGGTTTGCACGATGTCATTGACCTCCAGAGTTTGGGATCCGTCGGGGCTAAGGCTCACCCGCACGGCGGGGCTGATGTCCGATCCACCGTACTGGTAGTGGGTGCCCTCGATGCCGGAGAGAGCCACCGCCGGTTCGGCATTGACCTCCAGTTGCCCGGTTTGGTGGTTAAACAGGTTGATATAGGGCTGCCCCTCCTGGGTGAACAATCGCACGGCGTAGGTGGTGGTGTGGCTGAACACCAGGGTGCCATCGGGAACGCCACCGGGAACGGGCTCTGGGGTGGGTTGTGGATCGAGTTCACTGAGGGTACTGCCCTCCACCCCAAAGGATCGGTTAATCACTTCGGTTTGGGTCAATTGGGGCACATGAATGCTGAGGTTCTCAACGGTCATCGGGCCATTCAGCATGATCCGTTCTCCCAGCAGCACAGGATTCATCGCCCGGGCGCTGCCGTCAATGTCCATCACCGCCGTCACGTAGGTGGTGGCTAGGGTTGCGCCATCCCCCGGCAGAACCCCCAAGATGACGGCGGCATCGTCTTTCCTGTCGCCATTCAAGTCGCCAAAGGCTATCCACCCGGGTTCGTTCGCTAGCACCACCACCAGTTCGCCTGGGGCCTGGTATTGCCCATGCGTCAGGGTCACATTGGTGTACAGAGAGTCGTGATGTCCCGGCGTGGCAATCAGGTAGGTGCCATTTTGCAGGGTTTGCCAGCGATTGCACCAAGCCCGCTTCGCTGGACTAAACACCTCCCGGGTGAGACAGTTGTGCCACTCCGGCTCCGTTTGTGCCTGGGCGGGTTGCCCTAGGGCAACTGCCCCGAGGCTGAGTCCTAGGCTGAGGAGTCCTAGGCCTAGGGCTGATGTCAGGCCCCGGGGGGCGGTGTATTGACTCATGATGTACCTCACACAGGTAACGCTGTTCAGCGGGATTTGGATGGGGCTGTGACCGCTGTTTGATCGAGGGTTTGATCAAGAACTATCGGATTTTGGCCCACTGACTATCCCACTCACCACTCTACCGATTGCCAGCAGCCGATCTCGAAAAGTTACTGTTTCGGTAACAGATTCACCCGTGGGCGCATCCGGAGACCCTTGACCCGACCGGGGATGCGGCCCAGGGAAACGGCATCCAAAATTTCCTTGCGGCCCATGCTACTTTTGGGGGTAAACGGCCCATAATAGGGGTCGGAGAACAGAAGGGAGCGCGAGCCATGCCAAGAACGCCCAGTGAATATGTCATTCATATGCTGTTTGATGGGGGCCACCACGAAGAAGTGCGCTTCTCCTCCATTCAAGACTTTCAAAAATGGTATAGCGGCGAACTGATGCCCAAGGCCAGTTCCGATGAATTTATTACCGTGCCTCTGCCCAAGGTTAATCCGGGCGAATACATGGTCATTCGCCCGTCCCGCCTAACCGCCATTCGGGTGGAACCAGTCTTCAGTTCCAGCGTTGAACGCTTCTAGGTTGCACCGCAAGACTGTGGCAGATAGATCCCTCGACGGGGCAGGTGGCATGGGCAAGAATGGCAGAACGCCGCAGGGGGCTCGGTTGGGCGGGTTGCTCGGCGGATTACTCGGCGGATTATTGATCGGGCTTGCCTATCCGGGGATCAGCGGGGGCGAGGTTCTGTCGGGGGCTCAGTTACCCACTGAATCGCCCGCCGATCCGCCCACGGCTGACTCCCCAGAGCCAGCCCCAGAGCCAGCCCCCTTGCCGGGGGTGGCCCAGGAATCGAGCGTACCCAACCCCATCCCCGTGGTTCCCCTCTGCCCTGTCCCAGCGGCAGAGGCAGCGGATTTCTGGGCTTCGGTGAATTTGCCCCCGGATCGCCGTCCATTGCTCCAGGCCATTCGCCACAGCCTGACCTACTTGGCTACCCCCAAGGCGATCGCCGACTACCAAGATCACCCTACCCCAGGGATCACGCGGGATCGGGTCGAGCGCAGTCTGCGGCGGCTACGTCAGTTAGTCCAAAATAGCCCCAACGATGCCGCTTTCCAGGCAGCCCTCGGGCGAGAGTTTGTCCTGTACCAGTCTACGGGCCGCGATGGGGAGGGCACGGTCGGCTTTACCGGCTACTTTGAGCCCTATTATGCCGCCAGCCCCGTTCCCACCGATGAGTATCGCTACCCCCTCTATCGCCGTCCCGCCGATCTCGATCTCTGGCCCCAACCCCACCCGACCCGCTTAGCCCTAGAGGGGGCCGATGGCTTACAGGGAAATCTGGGCCTGCTGCAAGGTCTGGAACTGGTCTGGCTGGCCAGTCGCCTAGAGGCGTTTTTGGTGCAGGTGCAGGGATCGGCCAAACTAGGGCTACCCGATGGCCGCGTGATCACCGTGGGCTATGCCGGACGCACCGACTACCCCTACACCAGCATTGGCCGCGCCCTGGTAGAGGACGGAAAAATCGCCCCTGAAGATTTGTCCTTACCTAATCTACTGGCCTATTTTGAGGCCCATCCCGAGCAGCTTGATGTCTATCTCCCGCAAAATGAGCGGTTTATCTTTTTCCGATCCACCGATGGCGGTTCACCCACGGGCAGCCTCAGCGTCCCTGTGACGGCAGGGCACTCCATTGCCACGGACAAATCCCTGATGCCGCCCGGTGCCATGGCCATCATCCAAGCCCCACTGCCCCACCCCACCCCCGACGGATGGGCTAGCGAACCGACCACCCGCCTGGTGCTGGATCAAGATACGGGGGGAGCCATTATTGGCCCCGGTCGCGTGGATCTCTTTGTGGGGTCTGGCCCCGAGGCGGGGGAGTTGGCGGGTCGCATCAATACCCCTGGGCAACTCTACTATCTCCTGCTTCGGTAGGTACCCTCGTGCAGGGTCAAGACTAAGAGTTCGGGCTTTGAGGATATCTGCAACCCTGAAATTTAACCCTGACAAACCACCCTGACAAACCCCTAGGAATGACCCAACGCCTCGCCTCGACCGGAAACGCGATCCGTTACGGATTGGCCGTGGGAGGGTAGCCCTTCCGCTTCGGTCAGCACCGCAATGGCTTCGGAAACGTCTTGAAGCGCCTTGGGGGTGTATTGGATCAGGCTGGAATGCTTCATAAAGGTTTCGGTACAGAGGGGCGACGCATAGCGAGCCGCGCCGGAGGTGGGCAGGGTGTGGTTTGGCCCCGCCAGATAGTCGCCGATGGCCTCGGGGGTAGAATGGCCGAGGAAAATGGCTCCAGCATGGCGAATGTGATCGAGCAGTGCCCAGGGATCTTCAATTTCAAGCTGCAAGTGCTCCGGAGCAAACTGGTTGGAGAGATCCGCCGCCTGTTCCAAGGTCTCGACCACCACGGCAAGGCCATAGTTGGCAATGGATTTTTCCGTGAGGGTTTGGCGGGGATGATCCGCCAGTTGACGGGCGACGGAGGCCGCCACGGCCTCGGCGAGGGGGGCGCTGGTGGTAATCAAAACCGAGGCCGCCAGGGGGTCATGTTCCGCCTGGGCCAACATATCCGTGGCCACATGATGGGGGTTGGCGGTTTTGTCCGCGATCACCAAGACCTCCGATGGCCCTGCGAGGGAATCAATGCCCACGGTGCCAAAGACCAGCTTCTTGGCGAGGGTGACGTAGATATTTCCTGGCCCTGTGATCACATCCACCGCTGGGATGCTTTCGGTGCCGTAGGCCAGTGCCCCAATGGCCTGGGCTCCGCCTACGCGGTAAATTTCTGAAATACCGGCTTCCTGGGCTGCCACCAAGACCGCCGGGGTAATCCCCTGATCGGGGCCGGGGGGGGTGACCATGACAATCCGCGCCACCCCCGCCACCTTGGCCGGAATGGCGTTCATGAGCACCGTACTGGGGTAGGCGGCGCGACCGCCGGGAATATAGATTCCCGCCCTATCGACCGGGGTATATCGCTTGCCCAGGACGACCCCGCTGTCTTCAAACTGTACCCAGCTTTTGGGCAACCGCTGACGGTGAAATGCCTCGATGTTGCGACAGGCCACCCGCAGGGCATCTAGAAGGGGCTTACTCACTTGCTGGTAGGCGGCGTCCAATTCGGCCCCCGTGACGCGCAACCGCTCTGGAGTGAGGTCAACCCGGTCAAAATCTCGAGTATATTGCACCAAAGCCTGATCACCCTGGCGTTTCACTGCGTGGAGAATCTCACGAACGGTCGCTTCCTTGTGAACAACCTGATCGTCGTGGGTGCGGGCACAGATACGCTGTAACTCGGCCCTTGCCTCGGTGATCTGATGAGTGATGCGCAGCATTACGGCGGATAGGTTCGGGTAGATTCGGCGGTCAACGGTGGCCCAGGAACTAGGCCAATCAACAGTCTCCAGGGAACGCCCCAGGTCAGTCATTGCGTTCTATCCAGGATAGTCGATTTCTAGGCAAACTTGGGCCAGGTGCCTAGGGCACTGCCCAGGGGTGATATTGAGCTTCCTGGGGGATCGCGGGGGCCGTTCCAGGCCGGGGCGAGAGGATCGGTGCGTCAAGGCCCAGATCTGGGCTACGGGATCTGGGCCACGGGATCTGGGCTACGGGCTGGACTCAAAAATCCCGATGGGCCGTTGCCAAAAAAGCGAACATCTGGTGCTAAGATGTTATATCCAGATCAAGCATTATTCTTGTTAAGCTAGGGCATACTGTGGCAAACATTAAGTCTGCGCTCAAGCGCATCGAAGTTGCCGAGCGGAATCGGCTCCGGAATCGTTCCTATAAGTCAGCGGTGAAAACCTTAAGCAAGGCCTACTTGGCGGCGGCTGAGGCATACCAGGCTGATCCCACGCCAGAGAACTTGGCCGAGGCGGAAGCTAAAATGGCAACGGCCTACAGCAAAATTGACAAGGCCGTGAAGCGGGGGGTGCTCCATCCCAATACCGGGGCTCGGAAAAAGTCTGGTTTGGCTCGGGCTCTGAAGCGTCAAGATGGCCAAGGCACGGAAGCAGCGTCCTAAGACCCCTTGGGTTTGATATCGCCCCTGTTTTCTAGTTGCCCACCCAAACTATGCCGCTGGTTGACACCCACGTACACCTCAACTTCGACACCTTTGCTGACGATCTTGATGATTTAGCTCAGGCCTGGCGAGAGGCTGGGGTTGTGCGCATGGTGCATTCCTGTGTTGAGCCTCGGGACTTTCCGGCGATGCAGGCCATTGCGGATCGCTTCCCTGAGCTTTTCCTGGCGGTGGGATTGCATCCCCTGGATGTAAATCAGTGGGGGGGAGAGACCGCAGCGGAAATCGAGCGCTGGGCTCGGTCGGATCGTCGGGTGGTTGCCATTGGAGAGACAGGGCTGGATTTCTACAAGGCCGACAATGCTGAGGTGCAGCGGGAAGCCTTTTGGGCACAGCTCACCCTGGCCTCCCAGATGGCCCTGCCGGTGATTATTCACTGTCGCGACGCGGCCCAGGCCACCGCCCAACTCATCCGTGAGTTTCAGGAGGCCGTTGGCCCTGTGGGCGGGGTGATGCACTGCTGGTCTGGAACTCCGGAGGAAACCCAATGGTTCCTCGACCTGGGATTCTATATTAGCTTCAGCGGTATCGTCACCTTCAAAAACGCCCACCAAGTCAAGGCCTCAGCCCGTATCGTGCCCGATCATCGGTTGTTAGTGGAAACTGACTGTCCCTTCCTATCTCCCGAACCTATGCGCCGAGAGCGTCGTAATCAACCTGCCTTTGTCCCCCATGTGGCCCGTTATCTGGCGGATCTGCGTCAGGTTGAGTTTCACCACTTGGCGACCACGACCACCCGCAATGCATGGAATCTTTTCCAGTGGCCTGATCCTGTCCCCACGGAACCGGTGATGGCGGCGCTGGCCAATCCCTAAAACTTGGCTGAGTGCTATCTGCGGTGCTCCCAGACCAAGGGTCTATTCACGTTAAGGTTTGATTTTGCTGAGGTTTGCCATCCACCCTGCCCCATCCATGACTGCTCTGCCCATTCTGCCTTTGCACCGTCATCGGTTAGTCACTGTGTTGGCTAGCTGAATTTTTCGTTTAGATGACTTCGTCTGAATTCAAGGCCATCCAGGCCCGGGCCTGACTCGCTTTAGGAAACCCATGACTGAACCTATCACCTACACCACGCCCAACTTCGTTCTACCCGACCTTGTGGAGATCCAGCGTTCTAGTTTTCGCTGGTTTCTAGAGGAAGGATTGATTGAGGAGCTTGAAAGTTTTTCTCCCATTACCGACTATACGGGCAAGTTGGAACTGCACTTCTTGGGTAAGCAGTACAAACTAAAAAGCCCGAAGTACGACGTGGATGAGGCCAAGCGGCGGGATGCCACCTACTCGGTGCAGATGTATGTGCCCACTCGGTTGATCAACAAGGAAACCGGGGAAATCAAAGAGCAGGAGGTGTTCATCGGCGATCTGCCGCTGATGACCGACCGGGGTACCTTCATTATCAATGGGGCCGAGCGGGTGATCGTCAACCAGATCGTCCGCAGTCCTGGGGTGTACTACAAGTCGGAGACCGACAAAAATGGTCGCCGCACCTACAATGCCAACCTGATCCCCAACCGAGGGGCTTGGCTGAAGTTTGAGACCGACAAAAACGACCTGGTGTGGGTGCGGATCGATAAAACTCGCAAACTGTCGGCCCAGGTCTTGCTGAAGGCGCTGGGGCTGAGCGATAACGAAATTTTTGACTCGCTGCGGAACCCAGAATACTTCCAGAAAACCATCGAAAAAGAAGGGCAATTCAGCGAAGAGGAAGCCCTGCTGGAACTGTATCGCAAGCTGCGTCCCGGCGAACCGCCCACGGTGGCTGGGGGGGAACAGCTACTCTACTCTCGCTTCCATGATCCCAAGCGCTACGACCTAGGCCGAGTGGGTCGTCATAAGCTAAACCGCAAGCTGCGGCTGAATGTGCCCGATACCACACGGGTGCTGACGCCAACGGATATCCTCACCGCCATCGACTACCTGATTAACCTGGAGTTCGATATCGGCAACATCGACGACATCGATCACCTCGGTAATCGTCGGGTGCGTTCCGTGGGTGAACTGCTGCAAAACCAGGTGCGGGTGGGGCTCAACCGCCTAGAGCGGATTATTCGGGAACGGATGACCGTGTCCGATGCCGATTCCCTCACCCCGGCTTCCCTGGTGAACCCCAAGCCCCTGGTGGCGGCGATTAAGGAGTTCTTTGGATCCAGCCAGCTTTCCCAGTTCATGGATCAAACCAACCCCCTAGCGGAGTTGACCCACAAGCGGCGGATCAGCGCCCTTGGCCCCGGTGGTCTGACCCGCGAACGGGCAGGCTTTGCGGTGCGCGACATTCACCCCTCCCACTACGGGCGGATTTGCCCCATCGAAACGCCGGAAGGCCCGAACGCGGGCCTAATTGGATCCCTGGCTACCCATGCTCGAGTGAACGACTTTGGCTTCATCGAAACCCCCTTCTTCAAGGCCGAAAATGGTCGGGTGCGGAAGGATATTCCCCCGGTCTACATGACCGCCGACGAAGAGGACGATCTGCGGGTGGCCCCGGGCGACATTGCCACCGACGAAGAGGGCTACATCATTGGCGACACCGTGCCCGTGCGCTATCGGCAAGACTTCACCACCACCGCCTCCACGGAGGTGGACTACGTGGCCGTGTCTCCGGTGCAGATTATCTCCGTGGCCACCTCGCTGATTCCCTTCCTAGAGCACGACGACGCCAACCGCGCCCTGATGGGTTCCAACATGCAGCGTCAGGCCGTGCCCCTGCTGCAACCGGAGCGCCCCCTGGTGGGTACGGGCCTGGAAGCCCAGGCGGCCCGCGACTCCGGCATGGTGATCATCAGCCGCACCGCTGGCGATGTGGTCTACCTGGATGCCGACCTGATTAAGGTGAAGGATCCCGAAGGCAATGTTCACCAGTACGAGCTGCAAAAGTACCAGCGATCCAACCAAGACACCTGTTTGAACCAGCGCCCCATTGTCTTCCCTGGCGATCAGGTGCAGGCGGGCCAGGTGCTAGCCGATGGTTCGGCTACGGAGGGCGGCGAACTGGCCCTGGGCCAGAACATCCTGGTGGCCTACATGCCCTGGGAAGGCTACAACTACGAGGACGCGATTCTGCTCAGCGAGCGGATGGTCTACGACGATGTCTACACCTCCATCCACGTTGAGAAGTTTGAGATTGAGGCGCGGCAGACCAAGCTGGGGCCTGAGGAAATCACCCGCGAAATTCCCAACGTTGGGGAAGATGCCCTGCGGCAACTGGATGAAACTGGGATAATCCGCATTGGGGCCTGGGTGGAGTCCGGCGACATTCTGGTGGGTAAGGTGACGCCCAAGGGGGAATCCGACCAGCCGCCGGAGGAAAAACTGCTGCGGGCCATCTTTGGCGAAAAGGCGCGGGACGTGCGGGATAACTCCCTGCGGGTGCCCAACGGCGAAAAGGGTCGCGTGGTGGATGTGCGGGTGTTCACTCGCGAACAGGGGGACGAACTGCCCCCCGGGGCCAACATGGTGGTGCGGGTCTATGTGGCCCAGAAGCGCAAGATCCAGGTGGGCGACAAGATGGCCGGACGCCACGGCAACAAGGGGATCATTTCCCGCATCCTGCCCATTGAGGACATGCCCTACCTGCCCGATGGCACCCCCATCGACATTGCCCTCAACCCCCTGGGGGTGCCCTCCCGGATGAACGTGGGTCAGGTGTTTGAGTGTCTGCTGGGCTGGGCGGCGGAGAACCTAGATGCCCGCTTTAAGGTGATCCCCTTCGACGAAATGTACGGCGAAGAAGCCTCCCGCAACTCCACCCACGGCAAGCTGATGGAGGCCCGCGAAACCACCGGGAAGGACTGGGTCTTTAACCCCGATGATCCCGGCAAAATTGTGCTGCGGGATGGCCGTACCGGGGAACCCTTCGACAAGGCCATTACCGTGGGCAAAGCCTACATGCTGAAGCTGGTTCACTTGGTCGATGACAAGATCCACGCCCGCTCCACTGGCCCCTACTCCCTGGTGACCCAGCAGCCCCTCGGCGGTAAGGCCCAGCAGGGTGGTCAGCGCTTCGGGGAAATGGAAGTGTGGGCGCTGGAAGCCTTCGGCGCGGCCTACACCCTCCAGGAACTGCTGACCGTGAAGTCCGACGATATGCAGGGCCGTAACGAAGCCCTCAACGCCATCGTCAAGGGCAAGTCCATCCCCCGTCCCGGCACGCCGGAGTCCTTCAAGGTGTTGATGCGGGAGTTGCAATCCCTCTGTCTGGACATTGCCGTTCACAAGGTGGAAACCAAGGAAGACGGCACCAGTCGCGACCTTGAGGTAGACCTGATGGCCGATGTCAACACCCGTCGAGCCCCCTCTCGGCCCACCTATGAATCCATTGCCCGCGACGACAGCGAGGACATGGATGATTAGGGCCACCATCGGCTAACCCCAGGTTCCGGGGTCATGGGTCTCCCCCCCCCGGAACCGCCTTCATCCAGCTTTTGAACCGACACGGATCTCTTTATAGATCACGGCTTTCCATTCGATTGAGCGCGCTTACAAGGAAAACACCCAGCATGGCCAAGCTAGAACAGCGGTTTGACTACGTCAAAATTGGATTGGCATCCCCTGAACGCATTCGCCAGTGGGGGGAACGCACCCTGCCCAACGGCCAGGTGGTGGGCGAAGTCACCAAACCGGAAACCATCAACTATCGGACGCTAAAGCCGGAGATGGATGGGCTTTTCTGTGAGCGGATTTTTGGCCCTGCCAAGGACTGGGAATGCCATTGCGGCAAATATAAGCGGGTACGCCACCGGGGTATTGTCTGCGAGCGCTGCGGCGTGGAAGTGACCGAGTCGCGGGTGCGCCGCCACCGCATGGGCTACATCAAACTAGCCGCGCCCGTGGCCCACGTCTGGTACCTGAAGGGTATCCCCAGCTACATCGCCATTCTGCTGGACATGCCCCTGCGGGATGTGGAGCAGATTGTTTACTTCAACGCCTACGTGGTGTTGGATCCCGGTAACGCTGAAAACCTCAGCTACAAGCAACTGCTGACGGAGGATCAGTGGATCGAAATCGAAGACCAACTCTACGACGAAGAGACCGAGCTATCGGGCGTTGAGGTGGGGATTGGGGCCGAAGCCCTCCAGCGCTTGCTGCAAGACCTGGAACTGGAAACCGTGGCGGAAAAGCTGCGGGAGGAAATCGCCAACTCCAAGGGCCAAAAGCGAGCCAAGCTGATCAAGCGCCTGCGGGTGATCGATAACTTCATCGCCACCGGGTCTAAAACCGAGTGGATGGTGCTGGATGTGATCCCGGTGATTCCCCCCGACCTCCGCCCCATGGTGCAGCTCGATGGGGGCCGCTTTGCCACCTCTGACCTCAACGATCTGTATCGGCGGGTAATCAACCGCAACAACCGTCTGGCCCGGTTGCAGGAAATCCTGGCCCCAGAAATCATCGTCCGTAACGAAAAGCGGATGCTGCAAGAGGCCGTGGATGCCCTGATCGACAACGGTCGCCGGGGCCGCACCGTGGTGGGGGCCAATAACCGTCCCCTCAAGTCCCTGTCGGACATCATTGAAGGGAAACAGGGCCGCTTCCGCCAAAACCTCCTGGGCAAGCGGGTAGACTACTCCGGTCGTTCGGTCATCGTGGTTGGCCCCAAGCTGCAAATTCACCAGTGCGGTCTGCCTCGGGAAATGGCCATTGAGCTGTTCCAGCCCTTTGTGATTCATCGCCTGATTCGTCAGGGGGTGGTGAACAACATCAAAGCGGCCAAGAAAATGATCCAGCACAGCGACAACAGCGACACCGTCTGGGAAGTGCTGGAGGAGGTGATCGAAAGCCACCCCGTCATGCTGAACCGGGCACCGACCCTGCACCGTCTCGGGATTCAGGCCTTCGAGCCGATTCTCGTGGAAGGTCGCGCCATTCAGCTTCACCCCCTGGTCTGTCCCGCCTTCAACGCCGACTTTGACGGTGACCAAATGGCCGTCCACGTCCCCCTTTCCCTAGAGGCCCAGGCCGAGGCAAGGCTGCTGATGCTGGCCTCGAACAATGTGCTGTCTCCGGCCACGGGGCAGCCGATCATCACGCCCTCCCAGGACATGGTGTTGGGCTGCTATTACCTGACGGCGGACAACCCCGGGGCGACCAAGGGAGAAGGCCGCTACTTCGCCAGCATGGAAGATGCCATCATGGCCTTCGAGCAGGGGCTCGTCGATCTCCATGCCAAGGTCTGGCTTCGGTATGACGGGCCAGTGGAATCGGATCAGACGGAGGTGCTGGAGCAGGAGGAGGAGGCCGCTGGAGTGACCACCCGGGTGTACTCCGAGCGACGGGTGCGCCTGGATCAAGAGGGCAACGTCATCTCCCAATACATCAAAACCACGACGGGCCGCATTATCTACAACAAGGCCGTCCTAGAAGCCATTGCAGGCTAGGGTTCTGCCCCAGTTGGGGCATGGATACCGCGCAGAGCGTAGCAACGGCAACGACATCATTACACCGCACGAGGGGCAAAAACACATGGCTGAGCAAGGGGCAACGCAATCCTCGCTGGTTTTTCGGAACCGCATCATCGACAAAAAGCAGCTTAAGAAACTGATTTCTTGGTCGTTTACTCAGTACGGTACAGCCCGCACCTCCCAGATGGCTGACCGAATTAAGGATCTGGGCTTCAAATACGCCACCCGGGCTGGGGTTTCCATCAGCGTGGAAGACCTGCAAGTGCCCGACGAAAAACGCGCCCTTTTGGCCGCTGCCGAGGAGGATATCAACGCCACGGAGGAGCGCTATATTCGGGGGGAAATCACCGAAGTCGAGCGCTTGACCAAGGTGATCGATACCTGGAATGACACGAGCGAAAAGCTCAAGGATCAGGTGGTTGAGAACTTCAAAAAGAACAACCCCCTCAACTCGGTGTATATGATGGCCTTCTCCGGTGCCCGGGGGAACATCTCCCAGGTACGCCAGTTGGTGGGGATGCGCGGCTTGATGGCCAACCCCCAGGGGGAAATCATTGACCTCCCGATTAAGACCAACTTCCGGGAAGGGTTGACTGTGACCGAGTACGTGATCTCCTCCTACGGGGCGCGGAAAGGGCTGGTGGATACGGCGCTGCGAACGGCGGACTCGGGCTACCTGACCCGCCGTCTGGTGGATGTGTCCCAGGATGTGATTATCCGCGAGCAGGACTGCGGCACCGAGCGCTACATTCCCCTCCGCAGCATGACCGACGGGGAGCGGGTGCTGATTCCCCTGGAGAACCGTCTGCTGGGTCGGGTGGTGGCCGAGGATGTGGTGAATCCTGCAACGGGCGAAGTAGTTCTGGCCAAGAACGAACCCGTTTCCCCTGAGACGGCGACGGAGATTGTCAAGGCGGGGGTTGAAGAGGTGAAGGTGCGTTCGCCCCTCACCTGCGATGCCACCCGTTCCGTGTGTCAGCTTTGCTACGGCTGGAGCTTGGCCCATTCTGACCTGGTGGACTTGGGCGAAGCGGTGGGCATCATCGCCGCCCAGTC
>JAYKHF010000280.1:0-3438 GCA_035285305.1 Leptolyngbya sp. | reverse complement strand
GCCCTCATCCATGGTGAAGCGCTCCCGGCTCCAGTCTACGGAAACGCCCAGTTTGCGCAGTTGGTTGACGATGGTACCGCCGGATTCCGCCTTCCATTCCCAGGCTCGATCCAGGTAGCCTTCGCGCCCGAGGTCTTCCTTGGTCTTGCCTTCCGCCTGAAGTTGCTTATCTAAAATCGTCGCCACGGCGATACTGGCGTGATCCGTCCCCGGTAGCCATAGGGTATTGCGTCCGGCCATCCGTTGGTAGCGCACGATGGTGTCGATCAGGGCGTTCTCGAAGGCATGGCCCATGTGCAAACTCCCCGTCACGTTCGGCGGCGGAATCACCACACAAAACGGCTCACCGGGGTGATCCGGGTCGGCCTTAAAGACCTGGTCTTCCTCCCAGCGGGTTTGCCACTTGGTTTCCGTTTGGGTGGGGTCGTATTGTGCCGAAAGTTCGGGAATGGGGGCCGTCATCGCAAAACCTGAATCGCCAGGACTACATCATTACAGATTATCGCTACAGAACAGAGTATCGTGATCCACCCTTCCCCAACCGCACCTTGCGGTCAGACCTCCGCCTCTCCTCCATAGTTCAACGGAGATCCAGAGGGCGGCGTAAGCAAAATACATCCGTAATTCAGCGGATATGTAGCCCAGGTATCATCTCAGGGTTATCCGCCCTCGTACAGTAGGACGAGTTCCGTAAATCTTTGGTCTACGCCTTATTCCGTCTAGTCAGAGTGCCGACAGATCGTTAGGCTATTGAAAAGGCGCGTTGGGCATCCATTGAACGAGGGATTCTACCCGTGGACTCACCACAAAAACTGGCATTTGTGATCCAGGCAAATCGGTTACAGGGATTGATTTGGCAGGCTTTGCTCAAGTCCCAGTCCTTGGCGGTGATTTTAGAGCCTTCTCGCACAGACCTCGTCGATTGTATCCGTCAAATTTCGGAGGCGGGGCTACCCTTACCCGACGTGATTCTCCTAGATACTGAAATCAACGACCTGAATCCCTACGAGTTTTGCCGCTGGTGTCGTAGTCATTTTCCCCAGATTCAGATTTTTCTCACCCGGACTCACCGGGGGCCGATCGCCGAAACAGAGCGCCGCTGGGCTGTGCAGCAGGGGGCCGCAGGGTTTTTGCACGGATTCCATCGCGAAACCCTCATGAGTGCCGCCACCGCCAGCCTGCGGCTGATTCTGACCACCCTAGATACGCCCTTCCTGAACGAAAAAGCACTCCTATCGGTGTTGCTGAACATTCGGCGGCAAATGAGCCAAGCGACGCCCAACCCAGCGACTCCTAACCCAGCGACTCCCAGCCAAACCAGCCTAGCCGCCGCCAAGCCCCAAGGGAGCCTCCCTGTCCATAGCAACGGAACGGGGGCGATGGCAGCGGGGTTTCCCCCGCCAAAGACCGGTGTGTTCACTGACATTAGCTGGGGTTCATCTGGGCTACGAGCCCTGGACGCCCCCAAGGATGACGACCCCAGGGGTCAGGGGCATCCCCCCCGTTCCCCCCACGGAACATCTCACCTCCATCAGGTCGATCCGACCCAGGGTTCTAGCCCCAACGATGAGCCCTCCCAGGGGATTCCCTCCTCCGCGCCGGAAGCCCCCTCTCCCGCAACGCCTCCCAAGACCCGCCGCTATCGAGGGGTGACCTACTAACCCTCGTCCACCGCCGCCGGTTGGAGGCGTAGGGATTCCCCGCGCAATGTGGCAAAATCAACCCACTATGAATTGGGAGTCCGTCGTTGTCTAAATTACCGCCTCTGCCCTTGCCCGTGAAATTAGCCTATGGCATGGGTGAACTGGCGGCGGCTGTTCCAGCCAGCCTGTCGGCGTTTTTTGTGCTGTATTTTTTTACCACCGTCGCCGGACTCAACCCAGCCCTGGCGGGAAGCGTGATCTTGATCGGGCGGCTATGGGATGCCATTAATGACCCCCTGATTGGCTGGTTGAGCGATCGCACGGTGTCTCCCCTAGGGCGGCGGTTTCCTTGGATGCTCGGTGGCATGGTGCCCATGGCGATTACCGCCATGCTGCTGTGGATAGTGCCGCCCTTCCCCACCCAGGGCGGTATTTTTGCCTACTATGTGGTGCTGTCCATCTTTGCCTTCGCCTCCTTCACGGCGGTGCAGTTGCCCTACACCGCCCTCGCCGCCGAACTGTCGGACGACTACGACGAACGCACCACCTTAATCGGCACCAAAGCCGCCTTCAGCATTGGCGGTGGCATCTTGGCCCTGATCATGGCCCAGATTGTCTTTGGCCGGGTGGAGGATCCCCAACGCCAGTACGCCCTGTTAGGAATGCTGTCAGCCGGTCTCGCCATTGCCATGGTCAGCCTTTGCGTCACCGGAACCTATCGTCGCTATTGGCAAGCCCAAAAAGCCCATGCCAGTTTGCACCCGCCCGAGGGGTTCACCTCCCTCCTATCGGATGTGCGCAGCGTGTTCACCAACCGCGCTTTTCGCAAAGTGCTCGGGATTTACCTGTGTAGTTGGATGAGTGTTCAAGTCACCGCCGCAATGCTGCCCTACTTCGTGGGGGCCTGGATGGGGCTGCCGGAAACCCACTTTGCCCAGATGGCCTTGGCGGTACAGGGAACCGCCATTGCCATGCTGGTGGTCTGGAATCGGGTCGCGCACTGGACCAGCAAACGTACCGCCCTGATGCTGGGCGCTCCCCTGGCCATGATCGCCCTGCTGGGCCTCGTGACGGTGCAGGAGGGGCAGGTCGCCTGGATGTATACCCTGGGGGTGGTGGCAGGCATGGGCGTTGCCACCCTTTACCTCATCCCCTTCGCCATGCTGCCCGATGTCGTAGATTTAGATGAACTGCAAACCGGGCGGCGGCGTGAGGGCTTGTATTTTAGTGCCCTCGTGTTTTTACAAAAGTTCGGCCTCGCGGCGGCCCTCTTCCTATCAGGACAACTGCTGGCCTGGACGGGCTACAATCCACAAGCCGCAAGCCAGCCGATACAAGCGCTTTGGGCTATTCGCCTGCTCATTGGCCCCCTGCCTGCCCTGCTGCTGTGTGGCAGTCTCTGGTTTGCCTCCCGCTATCCCATCGACCGCGATCGGCACCGCCAGATCCTCGAAGCCCTAGAAGTTCAACGCCATCAATAGGTCGCAGGGAGAACCGGGCTAGGCCATGGCTATAACCCTGGGCTACTAGCATCGTGGAAACCCGAAGTTGAGCTTGATCCGTCCAGGTTTGCCCCTGGGGGGCCTTGTTCCCTAACCCGGGCTCACCCCCCAACCTCCTCTCCCACGGGGATCTACTCAGGTTCAGTAGATCACAAACTTGCTCTATGGCCCTGATTTGGCCCTCACCCTTGTATCTTAAGAGTCAGGACGGCAGACCGTCTTCCCCCAGGTTCTAGAAACCGAGATTTAGTCCAGGTCGCCGTTCCGTCATGCATCGATAACTCGAAAAATCG
>JAYKHF010000279.1:0-18500 GCA_035285305.1 Leptolyngbya sp. | reverse complement strand
GTGAACGAGCGATCCGACTCCCTCCAGGCGCACTCAACCGCCCCGAACTCAGCCGCCAAACCCTGAACGAACTCAAACGGAACATGAAGCATGACAAAAACCAAACGCAACAGGCTTTAATCACGCGCTCCGTAAAAAACTCGCTGCCCAAAATAGGCGCAAGGGCAAGGCAGACCAGGAAAAAATCGGCGAAGCACCTTATCTGCCGCAGCATGGCCCCGACCCTGGTGTTTGCCAATCGGGCGAAACCGGAGTCAAGCTACAAGCGTCTGACGCGGTTTCTGCGGGCGTTTCCGGTGGATTTCGACGATATAGCGCGGGCGATGGCGAGTTGGAGTCAGATTCCTCAACCCTGGACGCTGAGCCTTAACCGCACGAATTGGTCGTTTGGCTCAGTTCATTTCAATATCCTGATGCTGGGCATCGTCCATGAAGGGGTGACCTTCCCGCTGTTCTGGACGATGCTGGACAAACGGGCGAGGAGACCTCGCCCCTACTTGGCCTATCGCTTGGGCTTGGTGACGACCGTGACGGGGCCATTCACCGTAGCTTGGCAGGCGAGGCGGCAGGTGCTGGGCCACTTCTTCAGCTTGCGTTCCTCCACCGCTGTGCGGGGGGAGAGGTTTTCGCCGCCCGACACCACATCCACAATGCAGGTGCCGCATTGGCCATAGCCGCCACAGTTCATCAGCTTGCCGCTGAAGGTGTAGAGATCGATCCGATTTTCCAGGGCCTTGAACCGCAGATTTGCCCCATCGGCCACGATGACCTCTTGATCTTCGTTAAGAAACTTAATGGTAGCCATTGGGTCACACTCCTTCACGTTGGCGTCCGTTTTCTGACTAAAGCCGTGATTTTCAGGCTTCAGGCGGCTTGTCCCAGCCGTTTGAGGCTCCATGGACGACCGAGGTGGCCATCGCATAAGCTTGCAGGGGACATTTGAAGTGGTTACACTTCTTTAAGCAATTTCATTGTTACATCTGATCTGTACCAAATGAATTTCTATCCCCCAGTCGCCCTGGCCAAGTTCAGGGATTGGCGCTGAGATGGGGATGCTGTGAGGGATCTGGTAGCCCTATCTGATAGGCTTATCAGTATCTGGCATGGTTAAGACAACTTCCAAAACATTCACTGTTTTACCTAGAGGAGGAGAGTAGTCAATGGGACTACCCTGGTACCGGGTACACACCGTCGTCATCAATGATCCCGGGCGACTGATTGCTGTACACCTAATGCATACGGCCCTTGTGGCTGGTTGGGCTGGCTCGATGGCTTTGTTCGAGCTAGCTACGTTTGATCCTAGCGACCCTGTTCTTAATCCCATGTGGCGGCAGGGCATGTTCGTGCTGCCCTTCATGGCGCGTCTCGGCGTGACTGAATCCTGGGGCGGCTGGAGCGTCACGGGCGCAACCGCTGTGAACCCCGGCTTCTGGTCCTTTGAGGGCGTGGCGGCGGCTCACATCGTGCTGTCGGGTCTGCTGTTCCTGGCCGCCTGCTGGCACTGGGTCTTCTGGGATCTCGATCTGTTCCGCGACCCCCGCACCGGGGAACCGGCCCTGGATCTGCCCAAGATGTTTGGGATTCACCTATTTTTGTCCGGTCTGCTCTGCTTCGGTTTCGGCGCATTCCACCTCACTGGCCTCTGGGGGCCTGGGATGTGGGTGTCTGACCCCTACGGCCTCACCGGCCATGTTCAGGGCGTGGCCCCTGAGTGGGGTGCGGCAGGCTTTAACCCCTTCAATCCGGGCGGCATTGTGGCCCACCACATTGCGGCTGGCATCGTCGGGATTATTGCGGGTCTGTTCCACCTCACCGTTCGTCCTCCCCAGCGCCTGTACAAGGCCCTGCGGATGGGGAACATTGAAACCGTGCTGTCGAGCAGTATCGCCGCTGTGTTCTTCGCCGCCTTTGTGGTAGCGGGCACCATGTGGTACGGCAGCGCCGCCACCCCCATCGAACTGTTTGGCCCCACCCGCTATCAGTGGGATAGCAACTACTTCCAGCAGGAAATTCAGCGTCGGGTACAAGCCGAAGTGAATGCAGGTGGTACTCTGGCCACGGCCTACGCTCAAATTCCCGAAAAACTGGCCTTCTACGACTACGTCGGCAACAGCCCCGCTAAGGGTGGTCTGTTCCGGGTTGGCCCCATGAACCAAGGCGATGGTCTGGCTCAGGGCTGGCTGGGGCACCCCGTCTTCAAGGATGGCGAAGGCCGCGAACTCAGCGTTCGCCGTCTGCCCAACTTCTTTGAAACCTTCCCCGTGGTTCTGGTGGATAAGGACGGCATCATCCGCGCCGATATCCCCTTCCGTCGGGCGGAATCTAAGTACAGCTTCGAGCAAACGGGCGTGACCGCCACCTTCTACGGTGGTGAACTGGATGGCCAAACCATCACCGATCCCACCCTGCTGAAGCGCTACGCCCGTAAGGCTCAACTGGGCGAACCCTTCGAGTTCGACCTCGAAACCCTGGGTTCTGATGGTGTGTTCCGCACCAGCACCCGTGGTTGGTTCACCTACGGCCACGCGGTCTTTGCGCTGCTGTTCTTCTTTGGCCACATCTGGCACGGGTCTCGTACCCTGTTCCGCGATGTGTTCGCCGGGATTGACCCCGACCTCTCCCCCGAACAGGTGGAGTGGGGCTTCTTCCAAAAAGTGGGCGACACCAGCACCCGCACCGAAGAGCGCGTCTAAGCCACGCTTGATCTGAGGGTTTAACCCATGGCCCGACTGGTGAGCGTTTCGCCAACCGCGTTTCGCAACATCAGTCGGGCTTTTCAAGTTTTGGGGGGCACAGACCCCATTGAAATCCTTGTAGACTATCTATAGATAGAGTAGGAGCTCGTTAACCATGGAAGCTGTCGCTTACATCTTCATCTTTGCCTGTATCATTGGCACCTTGTTCTTTGCCATTGCCTTCCGCGAACCCCCTCGCATTTCTAAGGACTAGTTTCAGCGACTTGGCCAATTCCTGAACGGTCAGGAATTATGAGATTAAGAACGTCCAGGTTCTCGTTGGGAATCTGGGCGTTTTTGGCGTTGAGGGGGATGCTGTCATGGGATGGAGGGCTTTGGTGAAGCGTTGTCTGCTTGGTGCATTGCTACGCGAATGCACCCTACGCTAATTGGGGTTTGGGCTTGGTGCATTGCTTCGCGAATGCACCCTACGCTACTTTGAGATTGTAGAAACCTACTTCACCGAAACTGACCCCCATGATTGGACAGCAATCTAAGGCCAAAACTATTTTTCTCCTCGTTTCGATGGCGGGTTGGCTAATCGTGGGTGCAGCGATGATGTACCTCTTTCCGGCGATGGCGGATGTTCTTTGGGGCAATGACCGCACCCACCTGTGGATGACCAATCTTAGCCGGGGGGGCTATGACCCCCACCTGGGCTGGTTCGGAGGTGGAGCGGCTCTGGGGCTGAACCTGGTTGGCAACTGGGTTTGGTATCGGTATTTCGAGGGTCAGTAGTGGGCGGTTTTAGCGAGGGGAAAGGCGGGCGTTGTCCCAGGGCTTTACCGAAGTTCTACCGGACGGTGACGGGCTAGGTTCCTCTGGCGGTAGAAAATTCTCTCCTACCATGGAAGCAGGGGTGGCCTCGGGTGAGGCCTGGGCGTCACCCTCAGGCGTTTAACGGCGTTTAGCAAGGAGGATGTGCCATGGCCCAGTCCCAGGCCTCGGCTCAACCCAGTTCCCTTCGGCCCAGGGCAGAGGAGGTGGCGTGGCACCATCTCCCCGCCCGATCTGTGATCCAGCAGTTGGGGGTGCATCCCGATCAAGGGCTCTCGACCCAGGAGATCCGTACTCGCCTGGAACGCTACGGCCCCAATGAAATTAAGGGAAAGGGCGGCAAACATCCCATGATTTTGTTTCTGCTCCAGTTCAACCAGCCCTTGCTTTACATTTTGCTGGTGGCGGGGTTGATCAAGGCGCTGCTGGGCTCTTGGGCGAATGCTGGGGTGATCTGGGGCGTGACGGTGATCAACGCCGTGATTGGATTTGTCCAGGAATCTAAGGCCGAAAGCGCCATTGCGGCCCTGGCGGCGGCGGTGGAAACCGAGGCGATGGTGCGGCGAGAGGGCAAGACGAAGCAGGTCTCCTCCCGCGAGTTGGTACCGGGGGATATGGTACTGCTGAACTCTGGCGATAAGGTGCCCGCCGATCTGCGGCTGCTGCGGGGGCGCACGATGCAAATTAACGAATCCGCCCTGACCGGGGAATCCGTGGCGGTGGAAAAGCAGCCGGATTTGGATGCCCTACCTGCGGATACCAGCTTGGCCGACCGTCGCAACATGGCCTACGCCGGTAGTTTCGTCACCTTTGGCCAGGGGGAAGGGATCGTAGTTGCGACCGGCCTGAGTACTGAAACCGGGCGCATTTCTAAGCTGATGGAGTCGGGGGATGCGTTGATGACGCCCCTCACCCGCCGGTTTGACCACTTCAGCAAAACCCTGCTGTATGGAATTCTCTTGGTCGCAGCCCTGACCTTTGCGGTGGGGCTGGGCTGGGGCAATTCGCCCCTAGACATGTTTGAGGCCGCTGTCGCCTTGGCGGTGAGTGCCATCCCCGAAGGCCTCCCTGCGGTGGTGACGATTACCCTCGCCATTGGGGTGTCGCGCATGGCCAGCCGCAACGCCATTGTCCGTAAACTGCCTGCGGTGGAAACCTTGGGCAGCGCCACCGTCATCTGCTCTGACAAAACGGGAACCCTCACAGAAAACCAGATGACCGTCCAGGCGATCTATGCCGGTGGTCACCCCTACGACCTCACCGGGGAAGGATATACCCCCCACGGCGAACTGCGGGATGGCGAAGCGAAGGCCGTGCCGCCATGGGCCATGCCTTGCCCCCTGCGGAACTGTCTTCAGGCGGGAATGCTCTGTAATGATTCGGCCTTGGAGCGCCAAGACCAGGGTTGGGGTGTGGTGGGCGATCCCACCGAGGGCGCTTTGCTGGTGGCGGCCCAGAAGGCCGGATTTGACCGCAACGATCTCGAAGTCCGCTATCCTCGCATCGACAGTATCCCCTTTGAGTCGGAGTTTCAGTACATGGCGACCCTGCACCAGCGGGATGGCGAGGGACAGTGGTTACTGATGAAGGGTGCCGTGGAGTCTGTGGTGGCCTGTTGCGATACCGTGCTGATGGGGGATGGCACCGCCCAGCCGATCAATCGCGATGCCCTTGTGCTTCAGGCCGACCGCATGGCCTCCCGGGGGCTACGGGTGTTGGCCTTTGCCGGGAAAACGTTCCACGGTCACCATTTTGACCATGACGATTTGAAGGCCGAGATGATGTTCCTCGGCTTGCAGGGCATGATTGACCCGCCCCGCGCCGAGGCCATCCGTGCCGTGGCCGCCTGCCAGTCGGCGGGCATTGAAGTGAAGATGATCACCGGGGATCACAAAGTCACCGCCGTGGCCATTGCTGACCGGATGGGGCTGGGCACCACCGCAGCAGTCATGGCCTACACCGGCAAGGAACTGGCCCAACTCGATCCCACGGCATTGGCGAATGCCGTCCAGAACGGTTCTGTCTTTGCGCGGGTGGCCCCAGAGCAGAAATTACGCCTGGTGGAGGCGTTACAACGTAAGGGGCATATCGTGGCCATGACCGGGGATGGGGTGAATGATGCCCCGGCCCTCAAGCAGGCCGACATTGGCATTGCCATGGGGAAAGCCGGCACCGAAGTGGCCAAGGAAGCCGCCGATATGATCCTCACGGACGACAACTTTGCCTCCATCAAGGCCGCTGTGGAGGAAGGTCGCAATGTCTTCCGCAACCTGATGAAAGCCATCGCCTTCATCCTGCCCGTCAACGGCGGCGAATCCATGACCATTCTGCTCAGCGTGCTGATAGGCCGAGGCGATGTGTTGCCCATTCTCTCCCTGCAAGTGCTGTGGCTGAACATGGTCAACTCGATTGCCATGACCGTTCCCCTGGCCTTCGAGCCCAAGTCCCTAACCTTAATGAACCGCCCCCCCCGCGACCCAAACCAGCCACTGCTTTCCCATCCGCTGTTGGTGCGGATTGCCCTGATTTCGGTGTTCAACTGGATCTTGATCTTCGGGGTCTTCGAGGCGGTGCGCCGCTATGGGGTTGACCTCGGCTGGATTGCCGTTAACCTGAGCGACGATGGGGCCGATCAACGACTCCTCGCCCTGGCCCGCACCATGGCCATCCAAACCCTCGTCGCCGGACGGATTATCTACCTGCTCAGTATGACCCAGTTCTGGGCCTCGGTTTCGGCGCGGCTGCAAGGGCAGCAGGTGCCCTTTGGAGATGCCACGGCCATTGGCTATGGCATTGGGGTGGCGGTGGGGTTTCAAATCCTGTTTAGCCAGGTCGGAGTCATGAACCTTCTATTTAGGACCGCCCCCCTCACCCTGACGCAAGGGCTGATTTGCCTGGGGGTATCCCTGCCCATGCTGCCCGTGGCGCTGCTGGCTAATCGCCTCAATCCCCAAAACTAATGGGCTGGGGGCGTTGGGGCTTGGTTGACCGACAAAACTGGCGAGAATCCCTATCCGTCGAAGGGTCAGGAGACCTGACCCCGCCATGGAACCCATGCCGTAGGGGCGCGGTTTTCGCGCCCGGTGCAGGATCTTTTGTCAGTCAGTCAGGGCTGGGGCAGTCAAGGGCTAACCAAAGGTCAGCACCAGGTACTGATCCTGGAATTTGGCTCCGGTCACGGATTGCCCCGCTAAGCCGGGGGGCAGCATCAGGTTACGTCGTTGGTCGCCCGCTTCTACGGTTACTTCCGGGCCGTATTGGGTGAGCTTCACCTGGGTTTTGTCGAAGCTGGGTAAAAACAATTTCACGGTCTTGTGGGGCAGATCAATCACCGTGGCTGGGTTGGCCTGGGCGGCGATTTGGTCAATATCGGGCAGGGCGCGAACCACGGCTTCCCAGCCCTGTTGTTGCTGGCTGGGCATGGCAAAGTGGGGGAGCGGGGCAAAGGCCCCCTCCTGGTCAAGGCCGAGGTTGCCCTGGCTGACCAGCACCCCGCCCACGGTGAGGCCAATTTGCTGGGCGCTGCCCCACAGGTAGCGAGCGGTGGCCACGGCATCGGCGGCGGGAGTGGTCACGAGGAAAGCTAGGGTGCGGTGGGGATTGCTGACGGCATCGCGGCCCTGATCCAGCATGGATCGCATTTCCCCCGTGGGCCGATCCAAAATATCCCCCGACCAATCGGTGGACAGCACCGCTGCGGAAACCGGCTGAATAAACGGCGACAGCGATCGCCACAGGTCAGACTGTTGCAGCACATTCCGAAAACGGCGCACGTACCAATCCAAAATTTCGGGTAGGCCAAACATCCGCAGGGTGCCCATGCCCCCAGTGCCGTCGTAAACAATGACGTCGTATTGGCCGCTGGCGTCATACTCCCGTAGGGCATTCAGGGCGAGGGCCTGATCCATCCCTGGGAGTATCCCCAGTTCTTGACCGTAGATATCCTTCAGAAACGGCGTCCGTAGGTACTGGCTTTCCAAGTCCTTCAGGGTTTGCCAACTGGCCTCTAGCTGGGCCGCACTGTGCATCTGTACCGCCGTCAGGTTCGCACTGATGACCGTCGGTTCTGCACTGAGACTCAGCCCCAGTTGTATGCTTGGCCCCGGCGTTACATCCTGAATCATCAGTAACACCCGTTTGCCGGCCCCCGCCAGTTGCTTTGCGGTGGCGATGGCCATGGTGGTACTGCCACAACCGCCCTTGCCGAGGAAGGTAAGAATTTTAGCCATAACTGCTGAAAAAAAGAGATTGGTTAGGATGGGCTAGCGCTAGGGTAACGCATCTAACCCCGCCAAGCTCCAACCAAAGGGCGGGCTACAGGACACCCTACGCCTAGCGCATAGCAAACGGATCAGGGGGAGATCTTCCCACCCTGATCCGTTGTGATTATGGATCGTCTAGGGGCTGGCTATCGCCTTAGTAGTCGAAGTCGCCGCCCATGCCTGCGCCCGCGCCCGCCGCCGGAGCCTTGGGTTCGGGTTTATCCACCACAATGCACTCGGTGGTCAACACCATGGAGGCGATGGAGGCGGCGTTTTGTAGCCCGGATCGGGTCACCTTGGCCGGGTCAACGATGCCTGCCTCGAACATATCGACGAACTGGTTGGTGGCGGCGTCGTAGCCGATATTGAAGTCCTTACCCTTCACTTGCTCGACGATCACGGCACCGTTGAAGCCCGCATTTTCGGCAATCCGGCTGAGGGGAGCGGTGAGGGCACGGGTAACGATCTGGGCACCCAGCAACTCTTCGCCGCTGAGGTTGGCCTTGGCCCATTCCTCCAGTTGGGGAGCTAGGTGAGCCAGGGTGGTGCCGCCCCCGGGGACGATGCCCTCTTCCACCGCCGCCTTGGTGGCGTTGATGGCGTCTTCTAGGCGCAGCTTGCGATCCTTCATTTCGGTTTCGGTAGCCGCCCCGACCTTGATCACCGCCACACCGCCAGACAGCTTGGCCAAGCGCTCTTGCAGCTTCTCTTTGTCGTAGCTGGATTCGGTTTCTTCAATCTGGCGACGGATTTGCTCGCAGCGGGCCTTCACCGAGGACTCATTCCCCTCGGCGACGATGGTGGTGGTGTCCTTGGTGATGGTGAGGCGGCGGGCGCTGCCCAGCATATCGACTTTGACGTTATCGAGCTTGAGACCCGTGTCTTCGCTGATCACCTGACCGCCCGTCAGCACGGCGATGTCTTCCAGCATGGCCTTGCGACGGTCGCCAAAGCCGGGAGCCTTCACAGCGGCCACGTTCAGCACCCCGCGCATCCGGTTCACCACCAGGGTGGCCAGGGCTTCTTTTTCGATATCTTCGGCGATGATCATCAGGGGCTTGCCGGAACGGGCCACCTGCTCTAGCACGGGCACCAGGTCTTGCACCAGGGTGATTTTCTTGTCGGTCAGCAGGATGTAGGGGTCTTCCAGGACGGCTTCCATTCGCTCGGTGTCGGTGACGAAGTAGGGGGAGAGGTAGCCCTTGTCGAAGCGCATCCCCTCGGTGACTTCGAGTTCCGTGGTCATGGACTTGCCTTCCTCCAGGGAAATCACGCCCTCGCGGCCCACCTTGTCCATGGCGTCGGCGATCATTTGGCCCACTTCGTCGTCGTTTCCGGCGGAGATTGCCCCCACCTGGGCGATGGACTTGGAATCTTCCACGGGGCGGGCGTGCTCGGCAATGCGATCCACCAGGAAAGCGGTGGCCTTGTCGATGCCGCGCTTGAGGGAAATGGCGTTGGCCCCAGCGGCCACGTTGCGCAGACCTTCTTTAACAATGGCGTGGCCCAGCACAGTGGCGGTGGTGGTGCCATCCCCGGCGGCGTCGTTGGTCTTAGATGCGGCCTGACGCAGCAAGGAAACGGCGGTGTTCTCAATGTGATCTTCGAGCTCAATTTCCTTGGCAATGGTGATGCCGTCGTTGATGATTTGGGGTGCGCCAAACTTCTTCTCTAGCACCACATTGCGACCCTTGGGGCCAAGGGTAACAGCCACGGCCTCGGCCAGCATGTCAAAGCCACGCTCTAGGGCACGACGGGCATCTTCGTTGTAGGTGATGGTTTTAGCCATAAAAAACTATCCTCCCAACAAGGTGAATATGTTGAAACGAACTGCGTTTGGTGGAAGAAAGGATTGATCGGTGTGGGTACGCAGAATCTTGCGTAGGGTGCATAACGCCAAGGCGAGGCTTCGCCAACGCGAAGCAATGCACCAAAGGATATCTGCGCCGACCCACCAAATTTGGCACAAAAGGCTGTCTCAAATAGGGGAGACGTATCCCGTACTTGGCTTCCTGATTGGTGCATTGCTGGCGCGAATGCACCCTACGGGATGGGCCAAATGGATGATGGACTTAACCCAGGGCGGCGAGGATATCGGACTCGCGCAGGAGTACGTAGTCGTCGCTGCCGAGTTTGATGTCGGTGCCCGCGTACTTGGAGTAGAGCACCTTATCGCCCACCTTCACTTCGATGGCCTGATAGCTGCCGTCATCGTTGCGCTTGCCGGAACCCACTTGGATCACTTCACCCACCTGGGGCTTTTCCTTGGCGGTGTCGGGCAGCAAAATGCCCCCAGCGGTTTTTTCTTCGGCTTCGCTGACCTTCACTAGGATGCGATCCCCTAGGGGTTTCACGGTGGACGCATTGAGCGTTACTGCGGCCATAGTATTCCTCCAAAAACTAACGGCATAGAAGGTTGGAAATTCGCAATACCCAAGGGCTAGTCTGCAACGGTAGAGAACAGGTCTAGGCCCCTGAACGGCTGAATTTCCTGGGGGGGTGCCCTGTGTTTTAGCACTCTCACCACCTGAGTGCTAATTTATCTGGCCATTCCAGCTTCGACAATTCTCGGCTAGGTGTGGTTTGCCGAACGTTGGGCCGTAAAAGGTGGGGATCGAAGGGGCAACCCGTGCGGTGAGGGCACAATTCCAGGGTTCTGTTAGGGTGTCGTCGATGTCGATGATCTGTCCCTAGAAAACCCTGGAATTGGGTGAATCACCCCCTGGAATTGGGCCTAAACGGTGGTGATGTCCTTCTCTTTGATGGCTAGCAGATCATCGAGTTTGGCGATGTATTTATCGGTGAGCTTTTGAATTTCATCCTGATAGTCGCGGGATTCGTCTTCGGAAATCTCGCTGGCTTTCTCCAGCTTTTTAATGCCGTCGATGCCGTTGCGGCGCTGGTTGCGGATCGAAACGCGACCTTCCTCGGCAATTTTGTGGGCGGTTTTCACAAATTCCTGCCGCCGCTCCGTGGTGAGGGGGGGAATATTCAGCCGAATCACCCGACCGTCGTTGTTGGGGGTGAGGCCCACATCGGACATCGAAATGGCCCGCTCGATGGCCGTGAGGGTGCTGCCGTCGTAGGGCTGAATCATCAGGGTGCTGGCATCGGGGGTGGAGATGTTGGACATCTGCTTGAGGGGGGTGGCAGCCCCGTAATACTCCACCTCAATCCGGTCTAGCAGGGAGGCATTGGCTCGCCCCGTGCGGATGGTGTTGAAGTTGCGCTGGGTGGCCTCCGTGGCCTTCTGCATTTGGTCTTCAATTTCAAGCAAAATATCGTCAGCTGACATCACAAGCCTCTCCTACAATCGTGCCAATCGGTTCGCCCGTTAGCGCCCGCTTAATGTTACCAGGCACCGACAGGTCAAATACCATAATAGGGATGTTGTTGTCCTTACACAGGGCAATGGCGGTGCTATCCATCACCTTGAGGTCGTGCTGGAGCACATGGCCATAGGTCAGGGTGCGATAGCGTTTCGCCTCGGGGTTAATTTTAGGGTCAGAGTCGTAAACGCCGTCAACCTTGGTAGCCTTGAACACCACCTCGGCGTTAATTTCGGCGGCGCGCAGGGCGGCGGTGGTGTCGGTGGTGAAGAAGGGATTGCCGGAACCTGCCCCAAAAATAACCACCCGGTTTTTCTCCAGGTGGCGGATGGCGCGGCGGCGAATGTAGGGCTCGGCCACTTCCTGCATGGCGATGGCCGTTTGTACCCGGGTGGGCACCCCCTTTCGCTCTAGGGAATCTTGCAGGGTCATGGCGTTCATCACCGTGGCGATCATGCCGATGTAGTCTGCCGTAGCCCGATCCATCCCCGAGGCCGACCCCATGATGCCGCGAAAGATGTTGCCTGCGCCGACCACAATGGCGATTTCGATGCCCTCCTGTACCACCTCCGCAATTTCTGCGGTAATGGCTTCCACCACATTGGGATCAATGCCGTAGGCGAGGTCGCCCATCAGGGCTTCGCCGCTCAGCTTGAGTAAAACGCGCTTATAGGGGGTTGTCATAGGAAGCCGGGGTAGGTTCAGTGTAGTAAGGTCTAGAGAGTAGGTCTAGAAAGTCCCACACCACTATACCGAGTTCCCTCGTCATGATGCTGACTGCCCTGGCCCAAATTGGCATCGTCTTAACCTGGCTGGGCCTGGTGGGTGGAGCCGCCGAAGGGGTGCGACGGTTCACCTCGGCGAATCCCGAAATTACCCGCAAAATGGTTCACATTGGCGCAGGGCAAGTCATTCTACTGGCCTGGTGGCTGCAAACCCCCACCTGGATGGGAATTTCCGCCTCCGTGCTGTTCAGTCTGGTGGCGCTGTTGTCCTACCGCTATCCGATTTTGCCAGGAATCAACGGCGTGGGACGGCACAGCCTAGGTACGTTTTTCTATGCCGCCAGCATTGGCCTACTCACCGCCGCCTTTTGGCCGATGAACCTGCCCCAATACGCCGCCCTCGGCATTTTGGTGATGACCTGGGGGGATGGCCTCGCGGCCCTGGTGGGGCAAAATTTTGGCCGTCATCCCTACCAGATTATCGGCAGCCCCAAAAGCTGGGAGGGTAGCCTCACCATGCTGATGATGAGCTTCGTGGTCAGCCTGCTGATTCTGGGCTGGACGGCGGGCTTCACGGCACCGATCCTGCTGATTGCCACCCTCGTCGCCCTCGCAGCCACGATCCTAGAAACCCTGTCCTTCTACGGTTTGGATAACCTCACGGTGCCCCTCGGCAGTGCGGTGCTGGCCTACGGCTTGATGGCCACCCTGGGCCTGTAAGCCGTTCATCGCAACCAAGGCCGTCCGTCCTGGTTGACTGACAAAACTTGCCAGCACCCAAATTCCTCAGAGGGTCAGGAGACCTGACCCCTACATGGCCCGAATGCGGTAGGGGCGTGGTTTCCGCGCCCGGTGCAGATTTTGTCATACTAGGTAGGCGAAATTCTATCCCCGGATCCATGACCAACTTTCTTGCCCCCCTGAACCCTGCCCAACGCCAAGCCGTCGAACATTTCTGCGGCCCGCTGCTGGTGGTGGCGGGAGCCGGATCCGGAAAAACCCGCGCCCTCACCTACCGCATCGCCAATCTGGTGCTGACCCACCGCATCGATCCCGAAAATATCCTGGCCGTGACCTTTACCAACAAAGCCGCCAAGGAAATGAAGGAGCGGATCGAAGTTCTCTTTGCCGACCAGGATGCCCAGGCTAAGCATGGTAAATCCCTTTCTGCCCTGTCGGATTATGAACAAACGAAGCTCAAATCCCAGGTCTATAAAAACATCACGAAACACCTGTGGATCGGCACCTTCCACGCCCTTTGTGCTCGAATTTTGCGCTTTGATATTGAAAAGTATCAGCATCCTGCTGGCTATCGTTGGAACAAGAATTTTTCAATTTTTGACGAGTCCGATGCCCAGAGTCTCGTCAAAACCATCGTTACCCAGACGCTAAACCTAGACGACAAGAAATTCAATCCTCGCTCTGTACGGTTTGCCATTAGCAACGCCAAAAACCAAAAACTCTCCCCCGATGAACTAGAACAGGAACAGCCCAACTATCGCGGACGGGTGATTGCCGACGTTTATCGCCACTACCAAAAAGCCCTCGCCGAAAATAATGCCCTGGATTTCGATGACTTGATTCTCATGCCGGTTTATCTCTTCCAGCAAAATGAATCGGTCTTGGCCTACTGGCATAAACGCTTCCGCCATGTTTTGGTCGATGAATATCAAGATACCAACCGCACCCAATACGAACTGATTCGCCTTTTAGCCACCAATGGCGAGGAAATTTCTGAGTATAAAAACTGGGATTATCGCTCGGTTTTTGTGGTCGGAGATGCCGATCAATCAATTTATTCCTTTAGGGCGGCGGATTTTACGATTCTGATGAATTTTCAGGATGACTTTGGCGACGGACTGCCCGATGACGACACCCGCACCATGGTGAAACTGGAGGAAAATTATCGCTCGACCTCCAATATTTTAGAAGTCGCAAATTACCTGATTGAAAATAACACCGAACGCATTGATAAAGTCCTGCGTCCTACCCGGGGCGAAGGGGAAAGTATTTTTCTCTACCATGCTGAGGATGAAATTTCTGAAGCGAATTTTGTGATCAGCCAAATTCGTCATTTAGAAACCCAGCATCCTGAACTAAACTGGGGTAATTTTGCCATTCTCTATCGCACCAATGCCCAGTCTAGAGCCTTTGAGGAATCCCTGACTCGCTATGGCATTCCCTACCAAGTGGTGGGCGGAATGCGGTTCTATGATCGCCGCGAAATTAAAGATGTTTTAGCCTATCTACGGCTGATTAACAATCCTTCAGATACGGTTAGTCTAAAGCGGGTGATTAACGTCCCCAAGCGTGGGGTGGGTAAAGGGACGTTGGACAAATTGGATCAGGCGGCTCAAACCCTGGGGGGGCTGCCCCTGTGGGAAATTTTGGCCGATGAAACTTCGGTGAAAACCTTGGCAGGGCGATCGGCTCGGGGCGTGTTGGATTTTGCTGAACTGATTAAAAAGTATCAGGGGGATGTGGCTACCCAAAAGGCATCCACCATCATTCAAGGGGTTTTAGAGGACAGCGGCTATCTGGCTGCCCTGAAGGCGGAGGGCACCGACGAAGCCGAGGATCGGTTTAGCAACGTGCAGGAACTTTACAACGCCGTGCTGCAATTTGAGGAAGAAAATGTCGATGATCCTTCCCTGGAAGCGTTCTTAGCCAATGCGTCCCTCGCCTCGGATTTAGAAGATAACCAGGACGGCAAAAATGCGGTGTCGTTAATGACGCTCCATTCCTCCAAGGGGCTGGAGTTTCCGGTGGTGTTTTTGGTGGGTTTGGAAGAGGGGCTATTCCCTAATTATCGATCCATGGAAGACCCCGCTGCCCTGGAGGAAGAGCGTCGCCTTTGCTATGTGGGTATCACCCGTGCCCAAGAACGCCTGTTTATTTCCCATGCGCGGGAACGTCGCCTCTATGGTCAGCGGGAAATGGCCAGTCCGTCGGTTTTCCTATCCGAATTGCCCGCCGATTTAGTCAGTGGCAACAGTCCCCATCGGCGAACCGTGAAGATCTCAGCGCAAACCCAGGAGTCACGCCTGAGCACCCCCATGCGGGAGGCTCGCAAGCAGCGGGAATCGGCGGCGACACCGGGCAGCGGTGCCCACGAGGCAGACTGGAAGGTGGGCGATGTGGTGGTGCACAAATCCTACGGGGCAGGGCAAGTCACCCATATCTTTGGGGCGGGCAATAAAATCTGCCTTGCGATTCAATTTCAGGGCCAAGGGCGAAAGATTATCGACCCCAAGCTCTCCCCCTTGCAGCGGGCAGAATAGGGGCTTTGGGATCTTGCCGATACCGCTGGGATCGTTGCCCCGGTGGGGTTTCAGCGGCTTTCGCTACGGCCCCTGGGGGAAATGTCGCGGTTTTTTCAAACTGAGCTAATATCTAAGCCGACTTGAGGACGCCGACGGAGGCGATGGCCATGGCTAACGTCGTCCCAACCCGTGGCCCCTAACCCGAGTGTGAACCTAGGGCGGGGTTGGGTGGTTTCGGCTTGCCTGTCGATGTTTCGCAGGGTGTGGGAGGTCGATTCGCTTGCGCATTCAACAGCTATTTACGGGGGTAGTGGGCGTAGCGGGAGCCTGTCTCTTGGGGGGGCTGCCCGCCAAGGCCAGTTCGCGCCTGCATACGTGGCAGTTTGACACCGACCAAAACCGGTTTATCTTCACCACGGAGGGCGGTGTGCAGCCCCAGGTGAGCCTAGATCAAGACCCGAATCGGCTGATTATTGATCTCCCTGGGGTGGTGGTGGACGAGGCGGCGGCGGATCAGTTCATCGGCGGTGCGGTGCGGGCGGTGAAGGTGATGCAGGTGGATGCTCGATCCACCCGCATGGTGCTAGAACTGGATCCCCACTTTCCCATCGATCCCAGTCAGGTGCGGGTCTGGGCCATCACGGAGTCTGAGTGGGTGGTGCAGTTGCCCAGTGTGGCCCCAGGTTTTCCTGCCGCTGAGGTGGCCCGCCTCACCCCAGCCGCAACCCAGGGCTGGGGGGGCGCAACTGACCAGATCGCCCATGCCTCTCTCCCTGGGATCCCCGCCGCCCCTCAGACCTGGCCGAGCCAGCCTTTCCCGAACCAGCCCTTACCGAATCCGTCGTTTACGATCTCTGAGCCCCTGGGATCAGGGGCGTATCCGGGGATGGGATCTAAGACCGATGCCGCCTCCGGGGCAACCGGAAACCTGAAGGCTCAGTCTACGACCCCAGGCATGACGACCCCAGGCATGACGACCCCAGGCATGACGACCCCAGGCGCTACGATGCCGAGCCTCAGTCCGTTTCCCTTCCCCAGCGCCCCACCGTCCCCCGATGCCGATCCGGTGCCGCCCCCTAGTCTGCATCTTTCTCCGCGCATCGCAGAAACGCCTCTGCCCCCCCTCCTCAGCCGCAACCAGGTGAGCCATGCCCCGGTAGCCACGGTGGCTACGCTAATTCAGGGGATCCAAGCAACGCCCCAGGGCTTTTTTATACCCTTGGCGGGCGCAGTGCCCCAGGTGCAGATCTACCGCACCCGCGATGCTAGCCAGATGAGACAGATCGTCATTGATATTCTGAATGCTGGAATTCCGGCGCAGATGACCCCCGAGACGCTGCCCTCGGCCCGCTACGGCATTTCCCGCTGGGCGGTGACGCAATTTGCCACCCTACCCCCGGCGGTGCGCATCACCCTCAACCTAGACTCGACCAGCCCCGATTGGCAGGTGAGCCCGGTGGCGGGCGGGCTGATGCTGACCCCGATAGGCATGGCAGCCCACCAGATTGCCACCGCCGCCACAACGGTGGTGCTGCCGGTGATCCACGCCACGACGGCCACGGCGACACCCCAGGCGATCTATCCTGGGGCCTCGACCCAGCCGCCCCAGGCCCAGGTGGCCAATAACTCGCTGCCCCAGCGCGGCCAGGTGGTGGTGATGATCGATCCCGGCCATGGCGGGGCTGACCCAGGGGCCGTGGGGATTGGGGGCTTACAGGAAAAGGGGGTGGTGAGCGCCGTGTCTCACCATGTGGCCGATGCCCTCCGCAGCCAGGGCATTACCGTGCAAATGACCCGCCAGGGGGATGAAACCCTCGATCTGCAACCCCGGGTAGACCGGGCCGCCGCCGCCAACGCCACCGTGTTTGTCAGCATTCATGCCAATGCCGTGAATATGCAACGGCCCGAGGTGAACGGCCTGGAGACCTACTATTTTGCCGAGACCAGTTTGCCCCTCGCCAACGCCATCCATCGGCGGGTGATGGGGTCGGTTTCGATGAATGACCGGGGGGTGAAGCAGGCCCGCTTCTTTGTGCTGCGCCGCACCACCATGCCCGCCGCCCTGGTGGAAATCGGCTTTGTCACCGGAGCCTTGGATGCCCCCAAGCTGCGTGATCCCCAGTGGCAAGCCCAGATGGGACAGGCGATCGCCCAGGGAATCCTCGACTACCTCCAAGGCCGAGGGCGCTGAGGGCCTAGTCGCCCTTGCCCACGCCCATCAGGTACAGCAGCGCCATGCGCACCGCCACACCATTGGTCACTTGCTCGCTGATCAGACTGAGGGCGGGGTCGTCCATCACGTCGGAACTCAGCTCCACACCGCGATTGGTGGGGCCGGGGTGCAATACCTTCACCGTGGGCTGGCAGCGGCGAAGCCGGTCTCGGGTGAGGCCAAAGCCCTCGTGGTATTCCCGCAAACTGGGCAGACGATGCTGGGTCATGCGCTCCTTTTGGAGCCGCAGGGTCATGACAAAATCGGCCCCTTCCAGGGCGGGGGGCAGGGTGCTGTGCTGCACCACTTGGCGGGGAATATCCAGGGGCGACTGCTGGATAAAGGCCTCGGCGAACCCAGGGGGCAGCAGGGTGGGGGGGGCCGCCAGGTGAACTTCAGCCCCGCAGGCCGTCAGGCTCCACAGGTTAGACCGGGCCACCCGGGAGTGGAGAATATCCCCCACGATGGCAATTTTGAGCCCAGCCAGGGCTTGGTTGGTGGGGTGGTCGGGGTTTAAAACTTGGGCCAGGGTAAACAAATCCAGCAACGCCTGGGACGGATGAGCATGGAGACCATCGCCGCCATTCAGCACCCCCACGCCGCTCTGGATGCGATCCATCTCATCGGCAATGGTTTGGGGCACCCCGGCATCTTGGTGGCGAATCACCATCAAATTAGTCCCCATGGCCAGGTAGGTTTTGGCCGTGTCGAGGATGGTCTCGCCCTTGGTCAGGGACGAGGTGCCGGGGGCAAAGTTCAAGACATCCGCCGACAGCCGCTTCGCCGCCAGTTCAAAGCTGCTGCGGGTGCGGGTGGAGGGCTCGAAAAACATATTCGTGACGACGAGCCCCTGCAAGGCGGGCACCTTGCGGGTGCGGCGCGACAGCACATCCCGAAAGCTGACGGCGGTCTGGGTGACGGTTTCCAGTTCCGCCGCCGTAAAGTCTGCCAGCGATAGCACATGTCGCCGATCCCAGGTCGCCTCAGCCATGCCCCTTCGCTACCCTCCACCAATGGGTTTCACAAACTGCCGTTTTTAACCATACCCGGAAGCGCCCCCCGCCTTGCACCGGGTTTGCCTAGGGGTCGCTAAGCATCGGTGAGGGTTTCGATCAAAATATCGACCTGGGCGCGTTTTTCCGCCAGGTAGGCTTCGCAGCGTTGGATCGACTGCACCGCCTGTTCAAACTGGGTGAT
>JAYKHF010000278.1:0-7343 GCA_035285305.1 Leptolyngbya sp. | reverse complement strand
GCCAGCGTTGAATCTCCTGGGCCGTGGCCAAAATCTGATCCTTAATCTGCTGTTCCCGCCGTTTTAAGTCCCCCAGCAGGGTAATGGCATCCCGTTCTTGCCCCCGCAGTTGATCCTCTAACCCCATTAGTTCTAGCTGGGGATTGGCCCGCAAAAACTCGTCCAGGCGAGTTTCTAAAAATGTACTGAGGTCTTCAAATAGGCCCACAATGGCACCTCCTGGGGCAACGGCTGTCTTCAGAATACCAAGGGTCAGTCGATCACAAACTTGCCCTATTGCCCTGATTTGGCCCTCACCCTAAATCCCTCTCCCAATGTGGGAGAGGGACTTTGAGGATTTTTCTAGCCCCCCTCTCCCCCCTGGGATGGGTTAGGGCTCGGGGATGACGACGAGGTTGGGTAGGCTTCGATGCAGCGGACAAACATCTCGACGCCCAGGCCCAGGGCGGTTTCGTCAAAGTCAAAGCGGGGGTGATGGTGGGGGTAGGCGAGGGCTTTTTCCGTGTTGGCAGAACCCAGGAAAAAGTAGCAGCCGGGAACCGCCTGGAGGAAAAAGGCCATGTCTTCGCCGCCCATAGTGTGGCAATCGGGCACCACCCCCGCTGGCGTTTCTACCACAGCCAGCGCCACGGATCTCACAAGGTCGGCCATGGCGGCATCGTTGATGACGGGAGGATAAAGGGTTTCATAGTTCAGCCGATAGGTTGCGCCCTGGCTTTGGCAAATTCCCGCCACAATTTGCTCCATCCGGGCGGGTAGAAAGTCGGTATAGCGGGGATCAAAGTAGCGAACGGTGCCGCTTAACTCGGCCACATCGGCGATGACGTTAGGGGCATGGCCGCTGTGGAACTGTCCCACGCTGACAACGGCGGCCTGGGTAGGATCCACATTGCGAGCCACGATGGTTTGCAGGGCATTGACCACCTGCGCCCCCACAACCACCGCATCCACCGTTTGGTGTGGCAGTGCCCCATGCCCCCCCTTGCCCTGAATCGTCACATCAAAGAGGGCCGTGGCCGCCATTAATGGGCCAGGGCGAACCCCCACGGTGCCCAGGGGGAGGTTGTTCCAGAGGTGGAGGCCGAAGATCGCCTCCACATCGGGATGCTTCAGCGCCCCGGCCTCAATCATGGGCTTTGCGCCCCCTGGCCCCTCCTCCGCTGGCTGAAAGATGACCTTCACCGTGCCCCGCCATTGATCCCGGTGGGTGGCCAAGTATTGCACGGTGCCCAGGGCAATGGCCACATGGCCGTCATGGCCACAGGCATGCATGATCCCCCCATGCTGGGAGCAGTAGGGCACCTCGTTCTCCTCCTGAATCGGCAGGGCATCCATATCGGCCCGAAGAGCCAGCACTGGCCCCGGCTGGTGGCTGTCAATCACCGCCACCACGCCCGTTTGGGCCACCCCCGACTGAAAGGGAATCCCCCATTCCGTCAGCCGTTGCTGGATAAACGCAGCGGTTAACTGTTCCCGAAAGCCCAACTCTGGCCGCTGATGTAGCTGCCGTCGCCAGTCCACCATGTGCGGCTGAAGGGCCTGAATATCGGCACGCAGAGCCGAGCAGTGAATCGCCTGGGGCGGAATTTGGGTGGCAAACATGGCGAGCAGCGGTGGGTGAACAACGGCGAGACCTAGGGATGACCGCAACCGAGGTCATCCCTTTTCAGCCCCTTTTTCAGCATATAGTGGCGGTTCTCTCAGCGGTGCCGCAAACCGTGACAGGGTCGCCTAGCTTGCGGTCTCTTAGGCGGCGAGGGGCGCTTCCTGCTGGGGGGCGGGCTGGGCGGCCTTATAGGCGGCTAGCTGGGCTTCGATGTTTTGGCGTACGATTTGGCGGAAGTCGAGGAAATGCTCGGCCTGGGCGCACACCGACACATAGTTCGCGGCCACGGCGGGGTAGCGCCAGAGGATGATAGCCAGGTTCATCCAGAAGCGGAGGCGGGTTTTGCGCATCACGCCCTGCCGCCAGAGAATGATGAAAAAGGCCCGAATGGTGATCCAATTGATGTCGGGGGCTCCGGCGGAGACCGTGCGGTTTTTGTAGTTGCGCTTTTGGGCTTCGCCCAGCATCAAAAAGTGGCGGAAGGTACGGTTCAGCACCACCAGCGGGTCGTACAAATCCCAGAAGGTTTGGATAAATTCCTCGGTGATATCTTCGATGGGGCGGGTGGGCACAAAGTTCATCAAGGTTGCCTGGTTGATGTCAGCACTCTTGCCCAGTAGACGCCCCTCCTTTTCCAGGCGATGCCACAGGGCCGTATCCGGCAGGGCTTGCAGCATACTCACCATGGCGGTGGGGATGGCGGTTTGCTCCACAAATTGATAGATGCGTTCCCCTGCGCCCTTTTTCTCGCCGTCAAAACCAACGATGAACCCGGCCATCACCCGCAGTCCGGCATTGGCAATGGCAATCACCGAGTCGGAGAGGGGATCGCGGACATTTTGGAACTTCTTGGTGAGGGCAAGGCTATCGTCATCGGGGGTTTCAATCCCCAAAAAGACGGTGCCAAAGTTGCAATCCACCATCATCTGCATCAGTTCCGGATCCTGGGCTAGATCCACCGAGGCTTCGGTGGCAAAGGAGAAGGGATAGCCGTGTTCCTCCATCCAGGGCTTCATGGCCGTCAGCAAGCGTTTCACGTTGCGCTTGTTGCCAATGAAGTTGTCATCCACCATGAAAATGCTGCGCCGCCAGCCTAGATCGTAGAGGTACTGAAGCTCGGCCAAAAGTTGATCGGGCTCCTTAGTCCGAGGTTTGCGCCCGTAAAGCACAATAATGTCGCAAAATTCGCACTGGAAAGGGCAACCCCGCGAAAACTGAACCGACATTTCGGCGTAGGCCTCCAGTTCCAGCAAATCGTAGCGGGGAATGGGGGTTTCGGTGACCGCCGGTTTTTCGCCCCCAGACCGGAAGGTGCCGCTGGTTTCGCCCCGTTCCACGGCCTCCACAAACATCGGCAGGGTAATTTCCCCTTCATCTAAAATCAAAAAGTCTGCCCCGGCGGCCTCGGCTTCGTGGGGGAGTGAAGTGGGGTAAGGGCCACCCACGGCGACCCGCTTTCCGTATTCCTTGGCGGTGCGAATGGCGGCTAAAAAATCGGGCCGATGGACGATCATGGCGGACACAATCACAATATCTGCCCAGCGCCATTCGGCGTCTTCCACCTCTCGCACATTGCGGTCTACCAGTTTAAAGTTCCAGCTTTGGGGCAAAATGGCCGCCACCGTGACCAGACCCAGCGGCGGCAACTGTGCTTTCATTCCCACCAGTTCCAGAGTTTTATCAAAGGACCAAAAGCTTTTCGGAAAACGCGGATAAACCAACAGAATGTTCATGAAAGCCCGATCTATATTTTCTGTTATCCTACGGGAGTCATCCTAAATGTGCAAATCTCAGGCGGTGCCTGTGCCCTGGTATTCAGCATTTTTGACCATATTTTGATGCGTTTAAAAGGGTGCTTCAACCCTCACCGATAGATAACGGCCAACGGGTTCTGTAAGGATTCTGGGTCGGGTGCGAAAACCGTGCCCCTACGGCCTTTTACGCAGAGATCAGTCGGGCGCGAAAACCGCGCCCCTACAGCCCGGGTTCTAGGTAGGGGTCAGGTCTCCTGACCCTGCTGACCCTGCGAATCCTTGGCGCGGTGCGGTTAGCCTTCCGAGGGGAGGGCGTGGCGTTGCAATTCAGCGAGGGAAACATACTCCAGGGCAGAGGCGTGGGTCGCCTCTAGGCAAACTGGCGGCGCAACCCCGGCATCGAGGGCTTCTTTCCAGCGGGCGGCGCAGAGGCACCAGCGATCGCCCGGTTTGAGGCCCGGAAACTGGAAGACGGGGACAGGGGTTGAGAGGTCATTCCCTTGGGCCTGGGTGTAGGCGAGGAAGGCCGCCGTCATTTTGGCACAGACCACATGGGCACCCAGGTCGCCAGCCCCGGTACGGCAGCAGCCATCTCGGTAAAACCCGGTCATGGGGGCTGTGCAGCAGGTGCTGAGGGGCGTCCCCAAAACATTGCTGGCCGTGGATGGAGCGGTGGGTGTGGGATCGATCATGATCACGTCTGGGGAGGGCAACAATGGGGGCTGAAAAGGGGGGTCAAGAAAAGGGGTCAAAGATGTAATTATCCGCGTAGTGCTGGGCCTTGACCTGGTCACTAGGACTGCGCACCGTCCAGGTGATGAGGGGGAGGTGAAAGGCACATTTGGCCACGGTGGTTGAGAATTTCGGTAAGGATCGCAGATCGTAGGCGATGAAGTGGGGCTGACTGGCCCAGTTAAACAGTAGGTTACTGTGGGCCATGGCCAAATGTCGAGGGGCCGGATCCCAGCCCACGGCGCTGGATAGTTGTCCCCGGCGAATCTGGGGGGCATGGCGTTTAAACCACTGCAAGGAAAGGGGATTGAAGGACTGGACGGCAAATTCCCCGGAATAATGGGTGAGGCGATGGAGCAGCGCCCGTTCCAGGGGGCCAACCCGGCCTTCGTTTTTGACTTCAATTAACACCGGAACACGCCCGCGAATCAGATCCAGCGCTGCGGCCAGGGAGGGAATGGTTTGGTCGGTGTCGTAGAGGCGGTATTGTGTCAGGCTATCCAGGGTTTGATCGTGGATGGTGCCCGGTTGCCCGGTGAGGCGTTCCAGGGTTTTGTCATGGAACACGGCGATTTCGCCATCGGCTAAATACTGGACATCCATCTCAATGGGATAGCCTTGGGCAATGGCCGATTCAAAGGCCAACAGCGAGTTCTCCGGCACCGTCTTGCCCTGGTGCAGGCCACGATGGGCAATAGGTCGAGCAGTAATCCAGTCCATGGCAGGCATTCTAGACTAGACCGTTCCCCACCTGGGTTAAGGGAGTTTTTAGGCTTTGCCTAGGATCTTAACCTAGTGGTTTGTCAGGGTTAAATTTTAGGGTTGCAGATATCCTCAAAGCCCTTCGACTGTTCGACGGTTCGACAGGCTCACCGCTCACCGCTCAGGACGACCGTAAACGCTGGTTGGCTGACAAAAGATTCTGCACCGGGCGCGGAAACCGCGCCCCTACCGCATTCGGGCCATGTCGGGGTCAGGTCTCCTGACCCTTTGACAGATACGGGTTCTAGCTAGTTTTGTCAGTCAACCAGGTCGGCTCCTCTCAGTGGCCTACCCTACTCAGTACCCATCAGTCCTGTTTGACCTCATCTCCCCCCCATTTTGGCCCCCTCAATCCCCCAATTCTGGGGGACTTTGAAGTCCGATCCCCCCCGATTTCGGGGGGCTAGGGGGGCTACATTTGAACCATCCTGCATTTGGAGCTTGAGGCCCGCTAATCGACCATTCGCATACTCAAATCTAGCCAGGGGGCGCGGGTGATGGGGGCGCTACTGGAGATAAAATCCACCCCGGTCTCGGCAATGGGGCGCAGGGTGTCGAGGGTGACATTGCCGGAGGCTTCAATTTTGGTGCGGGGGTTGGTCTGGCGAATGATCTGCACCGCTTGGGCCATCAGGGCGGGGGCCATGTTGTCGAGCATGATCACATCCACGGCGCAGGCCAGGGCTGCTTTGACCTGGTCTAAATCTGAGGTTTCCACTTCAATGCTGAGGGTGTAGGGGATGGTGCGGCGCACCTGTTCCACGGCGGCCTGGATGCCCCCCGCCGTCGCGATATGGTTGTCCTTGATCATCACCGCATCATCCAGCCCCAGGCGATGGTTGAGGGCACCACCCACCCGAGTGGCATACTTTTCTAGCAGACGAAGGCCGGGGGTGGTTTTGCGGGTATCGACAAATTGGGTGGGATAGTCCGCTAGGGCTTCGACGTATTGGCGCGTAGCGGTGGCGATGCCGCTGAGGCGCATGGCCAGATTGAGGGCGACCCGTTCGCCCATCAACAGGGTGCCAAAGGAACCGCTGAGCTTGGCCACCACGGTGCCTGCCGCACAGTGATCGCCCTCCGCCACCTGGGGGATAAACTCAGCCGCCGGATCCAGCAAATGAAACACCCGCGCCGCCACGGGCAGTCCGGCGATCACCCCGGTGGCCTTGGCCACCCACACCGCTTCCCCTGGGCGCTGGGCCAATGCCCCTAACCCCGCCGTAGACCAGTCACCCCGGCCAATGTCCTCTTGTAACCAGGCTTGGAGGTGGGGATCGAGGGCGATCGCCGGGAGAGACAGGGGAAGATCAGAGACCATAGCGCAAGTTTTGACCGATGAGGGATGAATTTCTGCCGCAGCCGAGAAGAGTGTGTTAACTTAACGACTAATGCTGACCTGTCCAGCAGGCGAATCATTGAGATTGTACCCTTTAGCCCTTCAGGAGGTGATGCCCATGCAAGAGAGTAGTAAACGTGTGGGTCTTCAGGTTAACGTAAGCCGGCTGTGCGCCGGGGCTGTGCTCTAAGACTCAGTGTTCGCCTAGCGAACGAAGCTTCTGAAGCTGACTGATAAGGGTTCCTCCCGGCAGTCAGGTTTAACCGAAGATCCAGCTAGACCGCCCTTGCCTTTGAAGAGTTTCTCTTCCCTAGGCAGGGCGGATAGTTTTTGGGATGATGGATTACTCTGGATGACCGACAAAAGATTCTGGGTCGGGTGCGAAAACCGCGCCCCTACGGCTTGGGTTCCACGTAGGGTTCAGGTCTCCTGACCCTTCGACGGATAGGGGTTCTAGCCAGTTTTGTCCGTCAATCAGTTGATGACTAGCCACTAGGCAAACGCACCGCTGGGCGGGTTGGTCGCCGGGAAGGTTGGAGAATGCTTTAGGATCAAGGCGTTGCGTTACCCCTGTTTGCGATGGCAACCCTGTTATCTCCCGAGGCCATTCAGGCCCACCTCCGCCAACTCCCCGACTGGCATTTAAACGGCAAGGTGATCACCTGCACCCGCAGCTTTAAGGATTTCATCACCGCCGTGGCCTTCGTCAATCGCCTGGTGGATCCCGCCGAAGCGGCGGGCCATCATCCCGATCTGGCCATCTCCTACAACAAAGTGGTGATTGAGCTATCCACCCACGATGCCGGGGGGCTCACCGAGAAAGACTTTGCCCTGGCCCACGTGATTTCAGCCATCGATTAACCCCGGCATCCCTCTCCCACGGCTGGGTGAACCCAGCCGTGGGGAGAGGAATTGGCGGCTACGGCTACACCGTGGCCAGTTGAGGAATAGCCGCCGGGGTAGCGGGGGCCTCATCCACCGCCGCGTATACCTCAGCGGAGTTATTGGGGCTTTCGATCAGCTTCACCTTGTGTAGACGGGCTCCCAGGGCGGCAATGGGGGCTTGCAGCAGATCTCGAATGTGAACCGCGATATTCTCGGCGGTGGGCACCACTTCGGCAAAGTAGGGAATGTCTTTATTCAAAAAGGT
>JAYKHF010000277.1:0-18994 GCA_035285305.1 Leptolyngbya sp. | reverse complement strand
CGACGGCGGAGCCACAGGTCTAACGTATTGCGACTGATCTGAAAAACACGAGCGACGTGGGTCTTGCGCTCACCTCGGTCAACTGCGGCAACGGCCTTCACTCTTAAATCAACGCTGTAGGGGGCAGACATCGGGGGGCAGGGGCGAAAACAACATCCCTATTCTGTCCTAACTAGCCTCCGGGCTGCAATAATACCCTTATACGGGATCTTAGGTGGAAAAATGTCTGCCTAAATACCCCTACAGGGATCTTAGGTGGAAAAATTTCAGTCTAAATGCCGAATATGGGATCTTAGGCGGAAAGTTTCAGTATAAACACCCGATGCCCTGGGAGTCTTGTAACTTAAGATTTTCTTAGAAGTAGTACGGGCTTACCCATGGATGTATCGACTCCTCCACCCAAACGCCTGCTTGACCAAGTGCGGGATGCCATTCGGCTCAAGCACTACTCTTACCGCACAGAGCAGACCTACGTGCAATGGATCCGTCGGTACATCCTGTTTCACAACAAGCGCCACCCGAATCAAATGGGGGTGCCGGAGATAGAGGCGTTTCTGACCCATCTGGCAGTGCAGGAGCATGTCGCGGCCTCTACGCAGAACCAGGCGTTAAGCGCGTTGTTATTTTTGTATCGAGAAGTCCTGTTTCTGCCCTTGGATGCTCGAATCGATGCGGTGCGGGCCAAGCCATCGCGTAAGCTGCCAACGGTTTTGACCAAGGATGAGGTGCGCTCGGTGATTGTGCATATGACCGGGGTGCATCGGCTGATTGTGCAGACGCTCTATGGCAGTGGGCTGCGTCTGCGAGAGGCGATGCAGCTACGGGTGAAGGATTTAGATTTTCCTCAGCATCAAATTGTGGTGCGGGATGCCAAGGGCCACGACAGCCGTGTCACCATGCTTCCGGTCAGTTTGGTGGAGCCTTTACAGGAGCACCTTCAGGGGGTGCAGCGGCTCCATCACCAAGATTTGGAGCAGGGCTATGGGGCAACGGTTTTACCCTTTGCCTTGGCACGGAAGTATCCCAATGCAAATCGCCAATGGCACTGGCAGTTTGTATTTCCATCTTCGACGCGCTGCCAAGATCCGCGCAGTGGGGCGGTGGTTCGCTACCACTTGCATGAGAGCGGATTGCAAAAGGCCGTGAAGCAAGCGGTGCGCTGTGCAGGAATTCAAAAGCGAGTGGGTTGTCACACCTTCCGCCATAGCTTTGCTACCCATCTGCTGCAAAATGGCTACGACATTCGCACGGTGCAGGAGCTACTGGGCCACAAGGATGTGAAAACTACGATGATTTACACCCATGTGCTGAACCGGGGCGGGCGAGGGGTGCGGAGTCCGTTGGATTGACCGTTGGATTGAGCTACTTATAACTGCGCTGGGTGAGTTGGACGTTTTCAAAAGCTAAGTCTTCCTGATGCAGTTGTGGCACCTGGCCTTCGCCGCGATATTCCCAGGCGGAAACGACGGCAAAGTGGTCGTCGTCCCGTTGGGCTTCGCCGTCGGGGGTTTGGTGTTCTTCTCGGAAGTGGCCACCGCAGGATTCTTCCCGTTGTAGGGCGTCTCGGGCCATCAGTTCGGCGAGATCGATGAAGTCGGCGACTCGTCCGGCAAATTCGAGGTTTTTGTTCAGGGTATTCGCTTCGCCGGGAAGTTTGAGGTTTTGCCAATATTCCGTGCGGAGGGCTTGAATGTCGGTGATGGCCTGTTCTAATCCGGCGCGATTGCGGGCCATGCCGACGTTGTCCCACACAATGCGGCCCAGTTCGCGGTGAAATTCCATTACGGTTTTTTCGCCGCCGATGGAGAGCAGTTTGGTGATGCGGGCTTTGACGGTGGCTTCGGCTTCGCCAAAGGCATCGTGGTCGGTGGAAACGGGGGCGAGGGGCTGGCTGGCGATGTAGTCGCCGAGGGTGTAGGGAATCACAAAGTAGCCATCGGCTAAGCCCTGCATGAGAGCGCTGGCCCCTAGGCGGTTGGCTCCGTGGTCGGAAAAATTGGCTTCCCCCAGTACAAACAGGCCGGGGATGGTGCTCATCAGGTGGTAATCGACCCAGAGGCCGCCCATGGTGTAGTGGACGGCGGGGTAGATGCGCATGGGCACCTCGTAGGGGTTTTCGCCGGAGATGCGCTGGTACATGTCGAACAGGTTGCCGTAGCGGGCGGCGATGGTGTCGCGTCCGTAGTGTTGAATGGCTTCCCGGAAATCTAGGTACACGGCCAGTCCGGTGTCGCCGACGCCGCGCCCCTCGTCGGTGATGGTCTTGGCGTTGCGGGAGGCCACGTCCCTCGGGACGAGGTTGCCAAAGGCAGGGTAGCGGGTTTCTAGGTAGTAGTCGCGTTCGGCGTCGGGGATGTCGTTGGGGGGGCGGGGGTCGCCCGGTTGTTGGGGCACCCAGACGCGGCCATCGTTGCGGAGGCCTTCGCTCATCAGGGTGAGTTTGGATTGGTAATCGCCTGAAACCGGGATACAGGTGGGGTGAATTTGGGTGTAGCAGGGGTTGGCAAAAAACGCCCCTCGCCGATGGCAGCGCCAAGCCGCCGTGACGTTGGAATTTTTGGCGTTGGTTGAGAGGTAATAGACGTTGCCGTAGCCTCCGGTGCAGAGCAGCACCGCATCCCCGGCGTAGCGTTCGTACTCCCCTGTCACCAGGTTGCGGACGATGATGCCCCGCGCTTGGCCATCCACCACCACCAAATCCAGCATTTCCCGGCGGGCATAGACCTCGACTTGGCCCGCCCGCACCATGCGCATCATGGCGCTGTAGGCTCCGAGGAGCAACTGCTGCCCGGTTTGGCCCTTGGCGTAGAACGTCCGCGATACCTGCGCCCCCCCAAAGGAGCGGTTATCCAAAAGCCCACCATACTCCCGGGCAAAGGGCACCCCCTGGGCCACGCATTGGTCAATAATGCCGCTGCTAATTTCCGCTAATCGGTGAACATTGGCCTCCCGCGCCCGATAGTCGCCACCCTTGATGGTGTCGTAGAACAATCGCCAAACGCTGTCACCATCGTTGGGGTAGTTCTTGCTGGCGTTGATGCCGCCCTGGGCGGCAATGCTATGGGCGCGGCGGGGGGAATCTTGAATGCAAAAGCTTTTGACCTGGTAGCCCAGTTCCGCCAGGGTGGCCGCTGCCGAGGCTCCGGCTAGCCCGGTACCCACAATCAAAATGGTGTGCCGCTGCTTGTTTTTGGGACTGACCAGGCGACAGTGATGTTTGAAGTCGCTCCACTTGTGGTGGAGGGGGCCAGCGGGAATGCGGGAATTCAGCATGGGGCAGGAAATCGAAGGGATGATGGGCCAATCCGTTAGGACTATTATCCAACTGAACTCCAGAAATGGGGCAGCCCCGGTCGCCGTTCTGTGTCCCCAAACCGCAGGTGATCAGGGGCAGCCTATTGCCCCCACCGACGCTATCTATAGCGCTCAAGATCTATTAGGACGCCCACGGGCTCTTCCCACCCTGGCCCCTTGGCCATGGATCTCCAGGGGTGGGTATGATGAAACAACGGGTTTCCCGTTGCCGAGTGAATTTGCCAAAACCCATTCCATTTTTAAGCTATGGTCGCAGAACTGACGCTTCCTACCCTCGAACCCCGCACCTGGCACTGGCGAGACCACGCCATCACCTACACCGTCCAAGGTCAGGGGCAACCCCTGGTCTTGATCCACGGATTTGGCGCATCCCTGGGCCACTGGCGCAAGAATATCCCGGTGCTGGCGGCGGCGGGCTATCGAGTCTATGCGCTGGATTTGCTGGGGTTTGGGGCCTCGGATCAGCCCGTGTTGGACTATAGCCTGGATCTGTGGCAAGCCCTGCTGTATGACTTTTGGGCGGATCAGGTGAAAACGCCAGCGGTCTATGTGGGCAACTCCATCGGTGGCCTGCTCACCCTGATGATGCTGGCCAACCACCCGGAAACGGCCAAGGCGGGGGCCGTTTTGAACTGCGCCGGTGGGCTGAACCACCGCCCCGAGGAACTCCACCCGCCCCTGAATTGGGTGATGGGAGCCTTTACCTGGCTCGTCAGTTCAGAAACCGTGGGGCCGCTGGTGTTCAATCAGGTGCGTCGCAAGGGCCGTATTCGCAGTTCGTTGCGCCAGGTCTACCGCAACCGGGCGGCCATCACCGACGACCTGGTGGAGATGATCTACACCCCGGCCTGCCAACCCAATGCCCAAAAGGTGTTTGCCTCCATCGTCACCGCGCCCCCCGGGCCAAAACCCAGCGACCTCCTGGCCATTATTTCCCAACCACTGCTAGTGATCTGGGGCGAAAACGACCCCTGGACACCCATCCAAGGGGCCAGTCTCTATCGTCAACTGGCGGAGGATCCCAGCCGCGCCGTCACCTTCCACAGCATTCCCAATACCGGGCATTGTCCCCATGACGAGCGCCCCGAGGTGGTCAATCCCCTGATTCTGGACTGGCTGACTGGTATGTGCTGCCTGAGAAAAGCACCCTGGCCTGCAAAGTGATTGGGAACGGCGTTCCCTGTTTGATGATGCAACGTGTGATGGAGTCGTTTAATGAAACGCCCTAGAACCTATTGGATTCAAATTTGCTTTGAAGATGGTCAGCCGGACATTTGGGTAGAGTCCACTGAAGGCTATAGCGAAACCTGTGTGCGGGCAGGCCGTTTGCTGCACATTTCATCAGGAGTCCGCCTAGGGCGGACAGACTGGGAATCCTCGCGCCTTCAGGCCGAGGAGGATGTCAAGCTGGATAATAACGATTGATATGTCGGGAGGATACCCCATGTTTCAACTGTATTTTGGGGCCTTTGACCTGGTGCTATACCTGGGTGGCCTCTACGCAGCCATGACCTTGGCCAAGGCGATCTGTGACCAGATGGATGCGGCAGAGGATCGCCCGGTGGGGCAAGCGACGGAGGCCGACGTTGCGGAACGGGCCTCGGAGACCCACAGCGTGATGGCCCCCATGCAGCCGATTCCCGCCCATTTGGCGGCTCCGGTGGCGAAGCGGGATCAGGTGAGTGTGAAGGTTTCCGTCCAGGGCTAGGGGACGGTAGACGGTGGGGCCTAGTCAACGATCAGATCGTCGTCCATGCCGGGTTCGAGTTCGGGATCGGGTTCCCCTTGGGGCGCTGGGGCTGGGGCCAGTTCGCCCTGAATAACCTGTTCCACCGCCGTGGGGGGCAGGGGTTGGGAGAACAGAAACCCCTGTCCCGATTCACACCGTAACGCTCTGAGCTGAGCGTAATGGCGATGGGTTTCCACCCCTTCCGCCACCACATCTAGGCCCAGATTCCAGGCTAGACGCACCACCGACTGAAGAATCTCCAGTTTCTCAAAATCCTGATCGGCGTTCTCGATAAAGGATCGGTCAATTTTCAGGCTATCGAAGGGAAACTGGTGCAGATAGCTGAGGGAGGAATAGCCCGTACCGAAGTCATCTACGGCAAGGCGAATTCCCATATCTCGCAATTCCTCTAGGGTGGCGATAATGGAGGCCGAGTGGTCGATCAACACGCCTTCGGTGATTTCCAACTTCAACCGATGGGGATCGAGCCCGGTATTGGCCAGGATATCTTTCACCCCGTTGACCAGGTGTTTCTGAAAAAACTGCTTACTGGACATGTTCACGCTGATCGTGAGATCGGCCATCTGCGGGTAGGCTTCCGTCCAGGCTTGCATTTGGCGACAGGCTTCCTCCAGCACCCACCAACTGAGGGGAATAATCAGCCCGCTGGATTCGGCAATCCCAATGAATTCTCCCGGCAGGATCAGCCCCCGCTCGGGATGCTGCCACCGCACTAAGGCTTCAAAACCGATGATGGCCTGGTTGCTGATGGTGACAATGGGCTGATAGTACAGTTGGAGTTCCCCGTTTTCGAGGGCATGGCGCAGGGCCGCTTCCGCCTCCAATCGCTGGCTATACTGAGCCTCCAAGGCCCCATCAAAAATACACCAGTGGCAGCCTGCCAAGTCCTTCACCTGATTCATGGCGGTGTTGGCGTCGCGCAGCCAGTCTTCGCCATGGCGGTAGGCCGCAGGGCCAGGGGCAATCCCAATACTGGCCTCCACCCGGAGATCGGGGTTGGCTAAGGGCGTGGGCTGGGCAATGGCCCGCCACAGGGTTTCCGCTAGGGCAATCGCCACCTCCTGGCTGGCGAGGTGCTCTACAACCACGGCAAATTCATCCCCTCCCAGGCGGGCCGCCATGGCCTGGGGGGGCAGGGTGTCTTTAATTCGGCGGCCCAACTCGGTGAGCAGTTGGTTGCCCACCCGATGCCCTAGGTTTTCGTTGACCTGCTTAAACCGGTTGAGGTCAATGAACAGCAACGCCATGGAGTCGGCCTCTCGCCCCTGGGCCAACAGATGATTCAGCCGATCCACGAGGGCCACCCGATTGGGCAGTTGGGTGAGGGCATCGCAGTAGGCCTGATGGTTCAATTGGCGTTCCTGATGCTTGCGGGCCGAGATATCTCGTACCGAAAGAATGCCCGCCGCCGATCCGCCGGGGGGGAGAGGCCCACCGCTCACCGCCACCCACAGCAGATGATCGGATCCTCGCTGCACCAAGATGAAGTCTTCATTTTCGATCATCTCCCCGGCGACCACCCGCCGCAGGGGAAGCTGATCTAGGGACAGCGCACAGCGGTGGCGATCCAACGCCTGGTACTGAGTGTGGGGATCTATGGCCCACAGACAGGCTAAATAGTCGGAAAGCCAGTCCTTGGCCTGACGATTGCACAGGAGGGGTTGGCCATCAGCATCTACCACCACAATGGCATCGGGTAGATGATCTAAGATGCCTGCCTCTAGGGGCGTCTGGAGGTTTACAAGGTCAATCATGATGACAACAATCCTGAGGAGACGATACCAGCAATGAAGACAATCCACGCAGCACCGAAGGCCAGTGCCCTCCCGACAGCCACCCTGTGAGGGGTATGGCATAATCTGCCCCAGACACATCCTAGACGCGCCTGCCATCGATCCTAGTCTTCAGTGTGCCCCGTCTGCCGCCGAAAACATAAGGGCTTTTTAATTTTTCAAGAGTTCCTGAAGGAATGTTGTGACGATCATCGTTATATATAGGTATAGCGGATTGCCCTCAAGTGAAGTACAGGGTGAAGCCCCTACCCCCACCGCGCCCCTAGGGCATGGGTTCTAGGTAGGGGGCAGGTCTCCTGACCCTGTGACAGATACGGGGTCTAGGTAGGGGGCATGTCTCCTGACCCTGTGACAGATACGGGATCTAGCCAGTTTTGTCAGTCAACTAGCGGTGTACCTCACGCCGCCAAGTCGTTCATCAACTTCGTTCGTTGCGGTCGGTACTGCCTTGAAAATCCTTGAAGAGACGCCCTACAGACTGCACATCGAGTTTTGGGAAGAGTGCTCGTCCCAGGGTTGCCTAGGGGCTTTTATGGGGGGGATCGCCCTGTTGGCGGTGCTGTTGGCCTTTATTGACCTGTCGGCCAAGGGGATCTTGTATTTGCTCTTTGCCGGTAGCCTTTCCGTCTATGCCTTCCTTGAAAAAACCGCCTACGGCTGTCTGATTGACCACGGTACTGGGCAATTAACCATTTTTCAGCGCAATACCTTCGGGCAAACCCATTGCATCACCTGCAACCTGCGGGAGATTCGCACCATTCAGGTGAATCGACGGGTTTCCGGCAAGGGGCGGCCCTGTAGTACCAGTGTGGCGTTGACATCGGGCCAGCAACTGCGGTTAATGGCCTATCAATCCTGTGCGGATCAGCGGAGAATTGTAGACCGTTTGGTCACATTTTTAGACCACTAGGCCTAGGGTGATGGCGCAGATCGCCTAGCCCACCCCTGCAACCGGACAATGGAATATGACCGCATGTCTCTCCCTGGGTAGTCTCACAATCTGAACAATCCGCCCTATCATGGGTTTCCGGTGCGCCCCGGCAGAACCTGGGTCACCTACCGTCGCGAGTTGTTCAGGAGGGCGAATCCATTGACTTATCTGAGCCGAGGGCGCTGGTGGTGGATGGTTATCTTGGCGACCATGGTCGCCCTGATGCAGGGTTGGGGCTGGGGGCCAGCCCTAGCGCAGTTACCCAATCCCCTGGGAGGATCGGGCAATGGCGGCCCTCCCCTGGGGGTGCAACGCATTGGGGTACTGGAGGTGACGCCCCTCATCCTGGACGGGAATACTTTATTTGACATTGCCTCCCCTGTGGTGTTCAACCGTAGCGAACCGGGGGATTTGGTGCCCGTGGAGGTGCGGGCGCGGCAGGTGGAAACCCATCTGAACCAGGTGGTTGGCCAAGCACTCCAGTATCGCAACCTGAATGGGATCGACCTGAACGGGGAACCGGACGCATCCACCCTGGATAGCCAGGATTTCATTCAGGTTCGCATTGAGGAAATCAATCAGTTGCCGGTGCTCATGGCTATCGTGGGCCATTTGCCCGACCCTAGGGGGCTGCTGACGGTGACTGATAGCGATGCCCAATACCACGGCCTCACCAAGCTGGAACTGGCAGAAACCTGGCAGACCATTTTAGAGGAGGCGTTGCAGGATGCCCTGGTGAGTCGGTTGCCCGGTGCGCTCCGGCAGCGGTTGCGACGCACGGGGTTGATTGTCTTGGCGGGGCTGTTGGGCACCCTAGCCCTGGCGGGAACCTGGCAGATGTTGGGCTGGCATAAGCACCGTCTAGAGCAGCGCAAGGCGAACCAAGGCCGTCATCTGCCTCCAGCCCTGGCGGATTCCCCTGGGGATCCGCAATCAGCGGTTTGGCCCTACACCATTTCCCTCGACCATCGGCTGCAACTGGTGGCCCTGTTGCGCTGGCTGATGTTTTGGGGCATGGCGTTTGTCTGGATTATGGCCCTGGCGGGGGTGATGTATCAATTTCCCCAGACCCGCCGTTATGCGGTGGGGTTGTTCTCCACCCCAGTGCTGCTGCTGCTCACCTGGTTTGTGACCGGGTTGATCAACCGCGTGGCGAATCTCACCATCGACCGCATTGCCAGTGCCTGGGAAAAAAACGAACTGGGCAGTGCGGAGAATATTCAACACAAGGCGATGCGGATTTCGACCATTACCCGTGCCGCCAAGGGCTTCAAGACCACGGTGATCTACGTTCTAGCGCTGCTTTGGGTATTGCAGATGCTGCGGTTGGCCCCAGCGTCGCTGCTAGCCGTGGGGGCACTGGTGGCCCTAGCCCTCTCCTTTGCCGCCCAAAATTTGGTGAAGGATCTGGTCAACGGTTTTTTGATCCTGCTGGAGGACCAGTACGCCATTGGGGATCTGGTCTCCACGGGACAGGTGACGGGGATTGTGGAAAACCTCAACCTACGCATTACTCAAATTCGCGGCGAAGATGGTCGCCTCGTCACCCTGCCCAACAGCATCATCTCCCAGGTGGAAAACCTCAGCCGCACCTGGTCGCGGGCCACTATCCGCATTGATGTGGCCTATGGCACCCAGGTCGATCACGCCCTGGCGGTGGTGCATCGCACCGCCCAGCAGATGGGCCAAGATCCGTCCTGGAGCTACGTCATCCTCGACCCCACGGAAATCCTGGGGGTGGAGGCCATCAGCCATGCGGGTCTCACCCTCCTCCTCTGGATTCGCACCCGCCCGCTTCAGCAATTTGCCGTTGCCCGCGAGTTCCGCCGTCGCCTGCGCCTTGCCCTCGGGCAGGAAGGCATTGCCATTGGTGTGCCCCAACAGGTCTTCCTAGGGGATGCCTCCCCTGCCACCGAGAATCCCCTGGCCCCGGCCCTCGGTGGGGAAGCCCACGACTAACATGGCCGTGGTTTAATGGGCCTTGGTTTTCTGTGCTCAAGGTCGCTGAGAATGCTTAACTCCGATTTGGCTATTGTGTCGCCGCCGCCGCCCTCGCCCTGGCCCCGGTTTGCGGCCCCCCTGAACCTTGCTGTCCTGGCCTCCGGCAATGGCAGCAACCTAGAGGCCATTGCCAACGCCATTGCCCAGGGGGATCTGCACGCCCAAATTCAGGTGGTGATCTACAACAACCCCAAGGCCAAGGTGGCGGAACGGGCGGATCGCCTGGGCCTGCCCAAGGTGCTGCTCAACCATCGCCACTACCCCAGCCGCGAAGCCCTCGACCAAGCCATCATTCAAACCGTGAACGACCATGGGGCGACCTGGGTGATTATGGCGGGCTGGATGCGCTGCGTCACCCAGGTGTTGATCGAGGCCTTTCCGGGCCAGGTGCTGAACATTCACCCCAGTTTGCTGCCCAGCTTTCCCGGTATTCACGCCGTGGAACAGGCCCTCGCCGCCGGGGTCAAACTGTCGGGCTGCACCGTTCACCAGGTGGAACTCAAGGTGGACAGCGGCCCGATCATCATCCAAGCGGTGGTGCCCGTGCTGCCGGGGGATACCGCCGAGACCCTGCAAGCTCGCATCCAGGTTCAGGAGCACCGCATTTATCCCGCCGCCATTGCCCTGGCCGCCAGCCAAACCGCCTAGGCTAATTCCGCCGCAACCCCTTGCAGAATCGTCATGGGGCCGAGGGTTTTGAGCAGGGCCAATTGGTCGTAGCTTTTCACCAGCAGCGATCCGGCAAAGCCCAGGGAATTGACCGGAATGGCCTGATACTGATCTCGGCGACGGCTGACGACCATCATCCAACGACGGGTGACGAGGAGGTTGTAGGGAAAGGCGGCGGCGGCGGCGCGGCGGTCGGCCCCGAGGAAATCGAGTAAGGCATGGTAGGTGGTAAGCAAGGCGGCGGCGGTGGGCGGTTCGCCAGTCAGGCTGGCAATGGCGTGGTGAAAGGGAAACCGAGGATGTTGGTGAATGAGGACGGCAGGCGCATCCGCCGCCGCATCCAGGGAAAGTTGGCCAATGGCCTGATCCACGGGTAAGGGGCTGCCATCGGGGCAGAGGGGCGGCGGCACCAGTTGTAGGTGCTTGTGGCGCTGGCTGGCACCGGCCAGACACCCCCCGTTGTAAAAGGCGAGGCCATCAATTTCCGTCATGGCCAGGGCGAGGGCCGCACAGTCGGCGGCGGTCAGCCAGGTATCTTGCTCCTCAAAGGCCCGCGTCACAATCAAAATATGGTGATCCACCACGTTGTACTTGTTCAGCAGGCACAGGTGGCTATCGGATAGGTCTGCCACGAATAAATCAGGATCGTAGGGCAAAAATGGATTGACGGGCTTGCCTTGCTTGGTCTGGCTGGCCTGGGTGCGGTTATATTGCTCCTTTCGAGCCAGGTTCGCCAAAATACGGACTAAAAACCGCATTCCCTCCTGTTCCACAAACTCATACTCCGTCTGGATGGGCTGGAGGGCTCCGCAGGCTAGGGCATGGTGGGTTTGATGCTGGATTTTGCTCCACAGTGCGCCCGGAGTCAACGAAGGGGTGTCAGAACAAGCCATAGGAGTGTGAGGGAATACCTGTATCGACTGTATCAAACCGCTGGCCCACCCAACGGCCTAGGCTAGCGATCCTCGCGGCCTCCCCCCGGGCGGTTGCGCCGAGGCTGTCTCCCGAGGTCAGCCACAAAATTATCCCCAGGGGCCAGAAAATATGGCACGGTAGGAGAGTTCACTGCGCCCCGTGCACGGAATGCCCATGCGCGGAATGCCCATGCACGGAATGCAGTCTTAGGAGCGTGTCCGAGGAGAAAACTATGGTTGAGACGATTCGCAGCATTTTGCAGCCCATTGCCGACTGGTTTGCGGGGTTTGGCACCCCAGAGCCCATTGTGCACTGGGGCCACCCCCTGATGATGGGCATCGTGATTTTTGTCATGGGATCCTACACCGCCTGGGCCGGGTGGCAGGGCCGTCTGGGCCAGGATGCCGAAAAAATGGCCGAGCAGCGCACCACCCACAAGCGTCTAGCCCTGTGGATGTTCACGTTTATTACCCTGGGCTACACCGGCGGCGTGCTGTCCTTGGTGATGCAGGGCCAACCCCTGTTTGAAAGCGCCCACTTTTGGACGGGCACCCTGGTGATCGGCCTCCTGGCCACCAATGGCGCGATTTCCATCACCAAATTCGGCGGCGGACAGCCCATACTTCGCACCGCCCATGCCTACCTAGGTACCGTGGCCCTGGGTATTATGTTCATCCACGCTTTCCTCGGGGTGCAGTTGGGCTTAGCGATTTAGGTTCGGTAGATCCCAACGCCTGGGGAAGACCTCACCCCCAGCCCCTCTCCTGGGAGGAGAGGGGAGCCAGACGGGCATCAAAGTCCCGCTCCTGACCGGGAGCGGGACTTTGAATACAGCGCCATTGAATACGGCTAAACCAGTTGGGCTTTGGCGAGCAGGTCGATGGGGATGCCCAGTTGTTGTACCCCTTGCCGCAGCCCCTGGGCGGTTTTTGGATCGTAGGTGTTATAGATTTGAATCGCCCGATTAAAGGCGTTCAGGGCTTCCGGCAGTTGGCCGAGTTTGAACAGGGCCACCCCTAGATTTTGATGGGCCTCCGCGTAGTTAGGTTGCAGCGCAATGGCCTGACCATAGGCGGCGATGGCTTCATCCAAGTAGCCCCTGGCCCGCTGGGCGGTGCCCAGGTTGTAGTGGGCGATGGCGAGGGTGGGGTCGGCGGCGATGGCTTGTTCAAACAAATCCACGGCGGCGAGGAGATCGCCTTGGGCTTTTTTGAGACTGCCGTAGTTAATCCAGGCCCCTAGCTTCAAAATAGCGGGCACGTCCTCGGCGAGGGCTGCTTCGTAGTCGGCGGCGGCGAGGTCGGGCTGATCGGGGTGGCTATCCCCCTGGGCGAGGGCGCGGTGGTACAGAACTTCGTAGCGGGTCAGGGCATCGAGGGCATCCAGGTTGGCCAGGGCGCGGTTTAGCAGGTCAATCGCCGGGGTGGGTTTGCCCGATTCTAGGTACAGGGCCGCGAGTTTGTTGAGCAAATAGCCGTCGTTGGGATGATCGGCGAGGTAGGCTTCCATCACCCGCTGGGCCAGGTCAAACTTGCCCCGTTGCACCACCACCGCCGGATCGTAGCCCGTATGGTGCAGGGCCACGGTGGTTAGGGTGACGACCTGCCACTGGGGTTCCTGGGCCTGGAGGGCGGTAATGCTGTCGTCTACGGTTTCGTGGTAGGGGCGGGTGAAGGCGATCCCTGGTAATCGTCGAAAGAGGCGGGTAATCAGGGTGTAGGGGGTCTGGGGTGCGCCCAGTTCCAGCCGCAGCAGGTTGACGGCGAGGATGTTGTCTGCCGGAATATCCCCCAGGGGTTGGCCCTGATCCAAGGCGCTCAACAGGGGGGCCACTTCGGGTTGGAGCACTTCGTCGGCGTCGATCACCAGTACCCAATCTCCAGTGGCCTGGGCCAGGGCCGCATTGCGGGCGGCGGCAAAGTCATTCACCCAGGGGAAGGAATGCACCGTGGCCCCGTGGGATTCGGCGATGGCGACGGTGTCATCGGTGGAACCCGTGTCTAGGACGATAATTTCCTGGGCCAGATCCTTCACGCTGGCCAGGGCGAGGCCCAGGGTAGCGGCTTCGTCCTTGACGATCATGCATAGACTGAGGGTCATTTAGTCATCCCCCAGGATTTGCTGGGCGCGTTGGAGGGCCTGCTGCACTTGGTCAAAGCCGGTGCCGCCGTAGCTGTTGCGGGCCGACACCACCCGCTGGGGTGCAATGGCCTCGTAAATATCCTCCTCAAAGGCGGGGTGGAGGGATTTCCACTCGTCGATGGTGAGATCGCAGAGCAGTTTGTTGGCCGCCAGGGAGGTCTTCACCACTTTGCCCACCAGGTTGTAGGCTTCCCGGAAGGGGACACCCTTCGCCGCCAGATAATCGGCCACATCGGTGGCGTTCGAGAAGTCTTCGTTGACGGCCTGTTGCAGGCGAGGAACCCGGAAGGTAACGCCCTCCGCTAGCAGGATGGTCATGGCTTCTAGACAACCGCGCACCGTTTGCACCGTGTCGAAGAGGGCTTCTTTATCCTCCTGCAAGTCTTTGTTGTAGGCCAGGGGGAGACCCTTCATCATCACTAGGAGCCCTTGTAGGTGGCCAAAGACGCGACCCGTTTTACCCCGCACCAGTTCCGGTACATCGGGGTTTTTCTTTTGGGGCATGATGCTGGATCCGGTGGAGCAGCTATCGTTGAGGCTCACGAAACGAAATTCCTCCGAGGCCCAGAGGATCATTTCCTCCGATAGCCGGGACAGGTGCACCATGATCAAACTGGCGGCGCAGGCAAACTCGATGGCAAAATCTCGGTCACTGACGCCATCCAAGCTGTTGCCATAGACCCGATCAAAGCCCAGCAACTCGGCGGAATACTGCCGATCAATGGGGAAGGTTGTCCCGGCTAGGGCACCGCAGCCCAGGGGCGAAATGTTCACCCGCTTGTGAATGTCTTGCAGCCGTTCCCAGTCTCGCTGGGCCATGTCAAAGTAGGCCAGCAGGTGGTGGGCCAAGCTGAGGGGCTGCGCCCGTTGCAGGTGGGTATAGCCCGGAATCAGGGTCTCCACATGGGCTTCGGCCAAGGTGAGGAGAGCTTGCTGAAACTGCCGCAGTTGGCCCTGGATGGCCTTCATCTCTGCCCGCAGGTACAGGCGCACATCCGTGCCCACCTGGTCGTTGCGGGATCTTGCCGTGTGGAGCTTTTTGCCCCCGTCACCGATCAGTTCTGTCAGCCGTCGCTCCACGGCAAAGTGGACATCCTCCGCCTCAATGCCGGGTTGAAAGCGGCCCTCACGGTACTCTTGGCGAATGGTCTCTAGGCCGTTGACGATGGCCTCCCCTTCCTCCGGGGTGAGAATGCCCGTCTTCACCAGCATTTTGGCATGGGCTTCGGATCCGGTGAGGTCGTACTCAATCAGGGCTATATCAAAGCCAATGCTGGCATTAAATCGAGCAATGGCGGGATGTAGCGCCGTTTCAAAACGCTGACTCCAGGTTTGGGAAGAGGTGGGGGTTTCCAACGGAACTCCTTTGTCAAATCAGTCGTGAAGGTAGGCCGGGAACGGGGCTGAGGTCGCCCTCAGGGAGGATGAATCAGGGAAGATTAATAGGCGGTGAGGCTACGCACCATATAACCAATGACGATACCAATAATCAACGCCCATACCTGCCCTGACTCGATAAACGTATTCCAGACCTTGCCCAGATCGCCCAGAATATCCTGATCAAATTGCTGGGCCAGCACCATCGATTGCGGCATGGCCGAGGATATGGACGCCGTTTCTAGGGAGACCCCATCCACAGGCAAAAAGGATTGGATCGGTGGCGCACTTTCAAGGGTAATGGGGCGTAGGATGGACTCTAGCCTTGGGGCCGAAGGCCCATGGGTCAGGGACAGGTGAGGGGAAAGATCCATATTGTGCATTCAACCGAAGATTCATCAAAACTATACACCAGCCCTTGGGGATGGAGACACAGGGTTCGGGAACCGGCGCATCCTCCCCGACTCCCGACTCCCGACTCCCGACTCCCGCCCCCCAATGCCCCAGGCCCCATGAAAGACAATCCTCACCCCCGCTATCTACGGTTTCTGGGATGTACTCAAAGCCTTGGCCCATCCCAGGCCCAAACCCTGAAGTTTTCCTAAGGGAGGGTTGCGCCCAGGGGCTTTACCCGTAAGTTGGAAAAGGGAATCCGCCGATCCGCTGACGTTGCCTAGGTGGTTTCCCTGGGGGGAGAAGCGGGGTGGGTTAGCGATGGATACCGCCATACAGTTTTTTTTCGTGGTGCTGGTACAAATCCTGCACTGGCTTCGTCCGATCTGGGTGCCGCTGTGTTTTGTGGTGGCCTGGGGGTTCGTAGGGATGACGGTCTGGCAGCTCATTGCCGTGACCCGCGACGGGATGCAGCGAGCCAAGCGAATGCACCAAATTCCCTGTGCGAACTGTCGCTATTTCACCAATAGCCCCTTTCTCAAGTGCTCTCTCCATCCCACAACGGCCCTGTCCGAAGCGGCCATCGGCTGCGGCGACTACGAAACCAACGATCCCCTGGCCCAGGCGGATCCCTAGGCCATCGGGAAAGCCCGGTTTTCCGGTTAGCTCCGGAGCGTGACCTTAAACTGCTTTTCGAGGGCGGCGCGTACCTTCTGGTGGACGGGATCCACCATCTCATCGGTGAGGGTTTGATCGGGGGAGCGATACACCAGCCGGAAGGCCAAACTGCGCTGGCCCTCGGGGACGGAGGTGCCACGATAGTCATCAAACAGGGCCACGGATTCCAGCAGTTTGCCCCCCGCCTTTTTCATCGTCGCTTCCAGGGCAGAGACCGCCAAATCCAGGGGGGCGTAGAAGGCCAAATCGCGATCGCTGGCGGGGAAGGGGGAATAGGCCGCAAATTTCACCGCCTTTTGCTGGCTAGACAGCAGGCAGAGTTCCAAGGCCGACCAATTGAGTTGGAAGACATAGACCGCCTCCGGCAGTTCTCGCTGCTGGCGCAGTTGGGGATGCAGTTGGCCAAAGCGGCCCAGTTCCGTCCGGCCTCGCACCCACAGGGAGGCGGTGCGCCCAGGGTGGAAGCGGGGATCTTGGCGGTCGGCCCGGTAGTCTACCGCCAGACCAAGGCGCTGGAACACCGTATCCAAAAGGCCCTTGGCCTCATACCAGGTGAGGGGCTGATCTTGGCCGCTGTTCACCCACTGGGTAGAGCGTCCGTCGCCGCCGAGGATGCCGCCCACCGCCTTGGCTTCGTGGATGCCCTGGTCGTCTTGCCAGAAGATATTGCCCAGTTCAAAGCCGTTGAGGGGGCCGTTGCCCTGGTTGAGGTTGAGTTCATAGGCGTCGATCAGGCCGTCGATGAGATCCTGGCGCAGGGCGGAATATTCGGGAAATAGCGGGTTCGCCAGCACCACCTGCTGATCGGAAATGGGTTTGGTGAGGGAATAGTGCAGCAGTTCCGTCAGCCCTGCCCCCCGGAAGGCTTCCCGCACCCGCCGCGCCAGGGCCGATTCGGGGGAGAGCACACCGCCCACTGCGCCCTGGGGCAGGGTATCGGCAAAGTGGTTGTAGCCGTAGAGGCGGGCCACTTCTTCGATTAAATCCACCTCGCGTTCTAGGTCGCGGTAGCGGTAGGGGGGCACCGTCACTGACCAAACCCCCTCGGTTTGGGTGGATGTGACCGTGCAGCCCAGGGTTTCCAGCAGTTTCACGATCGTATCCCCTGGCAGGGGGGCGGGGTCTGGCCCCAGGTTCACCACTGGCCCCAGCAGGTGATGAACGCGATCCAACCGCAGGTTTAGGGTGCGATCTGGAATGGTTTGGCCGAGGGCCGTCGTCGCCGTGGTTTGGGAGATCACCGTCGCCCCCGCCAGTTCCACCATCAGGTTGAGGGCGCGTTGGCAGGCGAGGGCCAGTTCCGCCGGGTTCACCCCCCGTTCGTAGCGGGCCGAGGCTTCGGTGCGCAAGCCCTGGCTGCGGGCCGATTTGCGAATCACCGCCGCGTCAAAGTAGGCTGCCTCTAGCACCACGGCCCGGGTGGCGTTGCTGACTTCGGTCTCCTCGCCGCCCATCACCCCCGCCAGGGCCACCGGGGCATCGTGGGCGGTGATCACCAGGGTTTCGGGGGCCAGGGTGCGTTTTTGGCTGTCCAGCGTTACCAGAGTCTCATCGGGACGGGCAAAGCGCACCCCCAAGGTCAACTCGCCCCTGCCCAGCTTCGCCAGTTGATCACGGTCGAAGGCGTGGAGGGGCTGGCCCCATTCCAGCAGCACGTAGTTGGTGATGTCTACCACGTTGTTGATCGGCCTGGTGCCCGCCGCCTGGAGCCTTGCCTGAAGCCACTGGGGCGAGGGGCCAATGGTAATCCCCTCTAGGACGGTGCCGATGTAGATGGGGCAGGCCTTTTCGTCCGGTAGGTCGATGGTGACGGCGGCTTTGGGGTTGGTGAAGGTGGGATCGTTCGTAGGAGGCAGGTGCAGCGGTGCCCCGGTGATGGCGGCGACTTCACGGGCTAAGCCGACCATACTGAGGGCGTCGGCGCGGTTGGCGGTGGAGGTGACATCCAAAATCACGTCATCTAGCCCCAGGAGAGGCCGCACGTCTTGGCCCACGGAGAGATCGGCCTGATCAAAAATGTGGATGCCCTCGGAATCCTTCTCTAGGCCCAGTTCCGAGAGGGAGCAAATCATTCCCGCCGAGGGCACCCCACGCAGTTGACGGGGTTTGATGGTGAGATCCACCTTGGGCAGGTAGGTATTCACGGTAGCCACGGCCACGGAGATATCTGATCGCACATTGGCCGCCCCACAGACGATGGTGGAGGGTTCCGCCGCGCCAATATCCACGGTGCAAACGCTCAGCTTTTCCGCATCGGGGTGCGATACCCGCTCCAAAACCCGACCCACCACCACGCCATCGGCCCAGGTGCGGCGATCTTCAATGTCTTCCACCTCAAACCCTGCCATGGTCAGCGCATCGGCCAAGTCCTCCGGGCTGAGGTCAACGCTCACGAGGTCATTCAACCAGTTCAGGGAAATACGCATGGTGGAGAAGGTCGGTAAATTCGGTGCAGAGGGGTGTTCAATAGCCCAAATATTCTACCCCTTCGTTGCCCGCAGAATGTGGGTTTTCGCCCCGGCCCTAGCGACCCATTTGGCGCTTGAGATCCTCGAGTTCCTGTTCGGTTTCCCATCGCTGAAACGATTCCTCCACGGGATCCATCGTGGTATACCCCGTCCCTGGCATGGGCGACTGATACCAGCCCGTCTCCCAGGAATTGGTGGATTGGGTGGCGCGTTGGGCGGCCCGTTCGGCCTCCACCTGAGCCAGTTTCACCTTAAGTTCCCGACGGCGCTCGTGGATCTGATGCTGAAGGGCGCGAGTTTGATCGATCTGGGTGCTAACCCCCTGCATCTGGCCCCAATACTGATTCCCCTGGCGCAGCAGGGCCGCTTCCCGCTCCTCGGCCATGGCCACCAGGTCAGGACGACCCGCCGCCTTCGCCTTCGTTAGCCGATCATGCCAGCGTTGAATCTCCTGGGCCGTGGCCAAAATCTGATCCTTAATCTGCTGTTCCCGCCGTTTTAAGTCCCCCAGCAGGGTAATGGCATCCCGTTCTTGCCCCCGCAGTTGATCCTCTAACCCCAT
>JAYKHF010000276.1:0-13484 GCA_035285305.1 Leptolyngbya sp. | reverse complement strand
GGGCTTCCCGCCCAGGTGTCTCAGCGCGGCGATCAACTCTACATTCGCTGGCCAGCGGTGCGAGTCATGAATCCAAAGCATGCGGCCACCCAAATCTATACCCTGTTAACCCAGCAAGACCTAGCCCAGTTGGGGCTCAGCGAAGCCAAAACCCTCGTGGTGATGGCTCTGGATAGCCGAAACCAGGCGGTGTGGCGGCAAACCCTCACCCTGCCCGATCAACCCACCGTGGAAGACGATACGGATTTATCCTCCTTCAACAACCGCTATAGCAACGGCTTGTTTTTCCCGGCCCTGCTGGTGGTTGGGATGATCCTCAATGCCATGCCCATTGCCAATGGGTTGCTGTTTGGGATCAAACTATGGATCCATGAGTTTGGCCATGCCACCGTGGCTTGGCTGGCCGGACGACAGGCCATTCCCCTCCCCATCGGCTGGACGAACGTAAATCCCCAACGATCCTTCTTCGTCTATCTGGGCGTGCTGATTTTACTGGGCTTGCTCTATTGGTCTGGCCAAAAAGAACGGAAACGCTGGCCTCGGGTGCTGGCCGTGGGGCTGGCTCTCTTGCAATTTGCCATGACCTGGTTGATGTCCCCCAATACCTTTGATATGCTGCTAGCCTTTGGCGGCATCGGCGGCGAACTCTACCTCAGTACCCTACTGATGGTGAGCTTTTTCTTCCCGATGCCCGATTACTGGCGCTGGGATCTCTACCGTTACCCCGTCGTGCTGGGGGCTGCGTTCACCTTTTGGGGGCAGTTCTGGCTGTGGAAGGCCATCCGCGTGGGCCGAGCCTCCATTCCCTTCGGCATGATGTGGGGCGATCCCGACCATGGCGACATGAATATTCTCGTGAACCGCCACCAGTGGGAACCCGGTACCCTGATCGGCACCTACAACACCGTCGCTAACCTCTGCTTCTTAGCGGTACTCGGGATCTATGCCTACGTCCTCTATCGCCAGCACCGCCACCGGGTTTGGATGGTCTATCGCCGCTGGATTAGTTAGACGAGCCAGCGCCCGCCCCATCGTCGGCAGAGCCCCCACGGCCAAGGTATGGCGGGCGGGGAGCCATCAATCCGTTAACCCAAAAACAACAGGTTTGTTTCAAAATATAAACAACCAGACTGGCTCGGGTGCTTCAAGGCTGAAGGGTAAGCCAGTCTGAGTCGTTTCCTTTCATAGCGAGCCGCAACGGGTATGACGCAAGCCTTCTCTGAACCGATGACTGTTTCTGATCTGTCTGCCCCGGTCGATGGGGGAACGGTCACGAATGGCCAAGCCGGATCCCACCCGCACCCCCTCAGTCCCTTTGTGGCGCGGCACCTCGGGCCAACGGCGGCGGAACAAGGGGCAATGCTGGCGGCCTTGGGCTACGGATCCCTGGATGACCTCATGGCGGCGACGGTGCCCGCCGCCATTCGGCTACCGGATCATCTCGACTTGCCCCCGGGCTTGGAGGAGGAGGCGGCCTTGGCCAAACTCAAGACCCTGGCCAGCCAAAACCAAGTGTGGCGGTCGTACCTGGGCTTGGGCTACGCCAACACCCTCACTCCTGGCGTGATTCAACGCAATGTGCTGGAAAATCCTGGTTGGTACACCCAATACACCCCCTACCAGCCGGAGATTTCCCAGGGGCGACTGGAAGCGCTGCTGAACTACCAAACCCTGATCACCGATCTGACCGGGATGGAAATTGCCAACGCCTCCCTGCTGGACGAGGGCACGGCGGCGGCAGAAGCGATGACCCTCGCCTTCAACGCCCGCAAGAAAAAGGACGCTACGACGTTCTGGGTTTCCGAAGCCTGCCATCCCCAAACCATCGATGTCGTGAAAACCCGCGCCATTCCCCTCGGCATTGATGTCGTCGTGGGCGATCACCGTAGGTTTGATTTTTCCACCCCCGTCTTTGGCGTGCTGCTGCAATACCCCGCCACCGATGGGGCCATCTACGACTACGAAGCCTTCATCGCCCAGGCCCACGGCGTGAATGCCCTGGCCACCGTCGCCGCCGACCTGCTCAGCCTCACCCTGCTGCGGCCCCCCGGGGAATTTGGCGCGGATATTGTGGTGGGCAACAGCCAGCGGTTCGGCGTGCCCCTGGGCTATGGTGGCCCCCACGCCGCCTTCTTTGCCACCCGCAATGCCTTTGCCCGCAAGCTACCCGGTCGTTTGGTGGGCGTGTCCAAAGACAGCTACGGTGCCCCGGCCCTGCGCCTTGCCCTGCAAACCCGTGAGCAACACATCCGCCGCGATGCCGCCACCAGCAACATTTGCACCGCCCAAGTGCTGCTTGCCATCATGGCCAGCATGTACGCCGTCTACCACGGGCCGGAGGGGCTGAAGGCGATCGCCAGCCGCATTCACCAGCAGACCCAAACCCTGGCCCAGGCCTTGACCCAAGCCGGATTTATCCTCGGCAGCGACCCCTACTTCGACACCCTGCGCGTTGCCGTCGGTGCTCAACAAGCCGCCGTCCTCGAACGCGCCGCCGCCCACCGCATCAACCTGCGCCTGGTGGAGGGCGACACCCTGATCGTCGCCCTCGACGAAACCGTCACCGATCAGGATCTCCAAGACCTGATCACGGTGTTCACTGGGAATCCTGCTGCCCTGTCCGTGGAGGGCGAGGAGACCTCGCCCCTACCCCACTCCCCACTCCCCACTCCCCACTCCCGTACTAGCCCTTACCTCACCCATCCCACCTTCAACCGCTACCACAGCGAAACCGAGATGCTGCGGTACCTGCATCGTTTGCAAGCCAAGGATCTCTCCCTGGCCACGGCGATGATTCCCCTGGGATCCTGCACCATGAAGCTCAATGCCACGGCGGAGATGATCCCCGTCACCTGGCCGGAATTTGGCCAAATCCATCCCTTTGCCCCGGCGGATCAGGCCCAGGGCTATCGGCAGTTGTTCACGGATTTGGAAACCTGGCTATCGGAAATTACTGGGTTCGATGGCGTCTCCCTGCAACCCAACGCCGGAGCCCAGGGGGAATACGCCGGATTGCTGGTGATTCGCGAATACCACCAGCAGCGGGGCGATACCCACCGCAAGGTGTGCCTGATTCCCCAATCCGCCCACGGCACTAACCCCGCCAGTGCGGTGATGGCCGGGATGAAGGTGGTGCCCGTGGCCTGCGACGACGAAGGCAACATCGACGTGGCTGACTTGGAATCTAAAGCCACCCAACACAGCGACAACCTAGCGGCGCTGATGGTCACCTATCCTTCCACCCACGGCGTGTTTGAGGCGGAAATTGCCCGCATTTGCGCGATTGTCCACCGCCACGGCGGCCAGGTCTACATGGATGGGGCCAACATGAACGCCCAGGTGGGGCTGTGTCGTCCGGCAGACTTTGGCGCGGATGTCTGCCACCTCAACCTGCACAAAACCTTCTGCATTCCCCACGGCGGCGGTGGCCCTGGGGTTGGCCCGATTGGGGCGAAGGCGCACCTCGTGCCCTACCTGCCCGGTCATCGCCTGGTGCCTGGGGTCGGCGGCGAGCAAGGGATTGGGGCCGTGACCTCCGCCCCCTGGGGCAGCGCCAGCATTCTGCCCATTTCCTGGATGTACATCGCCATGATGGGGCCGCTGGGCCTGAAGCGAGCCACGGAGGTGGCCATTCTCAACGCCAATTACATCGCCAAGCGCCTAGAAGGCCACTACGACATCCTGTATACGGGGCAGAATGGCCGCGTCGCCCATGAGTGCATTTTGGATGTGCGTCCCTTCAAAAAGTCTGCCGATGTTGGTGTAGAGGACGTAGCCAAGCGCCTGATTGACTACGGCTTCCATCCCCCCACCATGTCTTGGCCCGTGGCGGGTACCCTGATGGTGGAACCCACGGAAAGCGAATCCAAGGCCGAACTGGATCGCTTCTGTGACGCCATGATCGCCATCCGCGAGGAAATTCGCGCCATCGAAACCGGGGCCTCTGATCGGGACAACAACCTGCTGAAAAATGCCCCCCACACGGCGGCGGATCTGGTCTCCGATTGGGATCGCCCCTACAGCCGCGCCCAGGCGGTTTTTCCCACGGAATTCTGCCGCAGCGCCAAGTTCTGGCCCGCCGTGAACCGGATTGACCAAGCCTACGGCGATCGCAACCTCGTCTGCTCTTGCATTGGCATGGAAGCCTACGGCGACCACTAGGGCCATCACCCCGCCGCCTAGGCGGCGGGGTGAGAATCGTTAAGATAATCCTCTAAACTCCGACCGGAATACCGGGGTTTATGCAAGAATAGGGAGGCGATGGTGCCTGTAGATCACGAAGCGCTGGTTCGATGGCGCATCGTGATCGGCGGCGCACCGCTATCAAGATTTCTAGGAGATTTGTGATGACCCTACAACTTGGCGATCAGGTTCCCAACTTTACCCAGCAAAGCAGCGAGGGTGAAATCAACTTCTATGACTGGGCTGGCGATAGCTGGGTGGTGCTGTTTTCCCACCCCGCTGACTACACCCCCGTCTGCACCACCGAACTGGGCAGCGTCGCCAAACTCAAGGGCGAATTTGACAAGCGAGGCGTCAAGGTGATCGCCCTCAGCGTAGACAGTGCCGAATCCCACAATGGCTGGATTGGCGACATCAACGAAACCCAAGGCGTGGCCGTAAACTACCCCATCCTGGCGGACGAAGACAAAAAAGTGTCCGACCTCTACGGCATGATTCACCCCAACGCCAACGCCAAACTCACCGTGCGCAGCGTCTTCGTCATCGATCCGGCCAAGAAGCTTCGCTTGACCATCACCTATCCCCCCAGCACCGGGCGCAACTTCTCCGAAATTCTGCGCGTGATCGATTCCCTACAGCTCACTGATAACTACAGCGTGGCCACCCCCGTAGACTGGAAGGATGGCGACGATGTAGTCGTTGCGCCCACCATTCCCACGGAAGAAGCCCGTCAGCGTTTCCCCAAAGGCGTGACCGAAATCAAGCCCTACCTCCGCATGACCCCCCAACCCAACAAGTAATTTCCCAAGGGGTTCCCCATGGAGTTCCCCAGGGAGTTCCTTGCAGCCGTTGATCGGGCCGCTAGGCCCAGATCATCTACCGCGAAAAAGGCGCACTCCTTGAGAATGCGCCTTTTTCGCGGTGAATGGTTCGTGGTGAATGGTTCGTGGGGAATGGTTCGTGGTGAATGGTTCGTGGTGGATACCGGGAATCGCTGTTCACGGGCTGACCCATCATCGGGGATAGGTCAGATCAAAGCTGTTGCCAGCATCAATGGCAAGGGTTGCGCCACAGAGAAACAGATCCGGCCAGTCAAGGGGTTGATAGCCCTGGAGTTGGATGGTTAAGGTGGCATGGCACTGACCTTCGGCCAGGGTCAGGGTACGGGTTTGACCCGGTGAGAGGGGGCCAGGGAACAGAGGCTGTCCGCCTAGGCGCAGAGACGTGAGCGGCCTAGTGCCGCCATGGACAACGGTGAACTGGGGCGAAAAGGTGATGTAGTTAATGACGCAGACCAGGCCATAGCCCGTATGGGGGCCACAGCTTGCCCCGGTGTGAGTCCAGCCAGGGGCGAAGATATTGACCCGATGACCGCGATCCGGCACCCCGTCATCCACAATGAGATCGAGGATGACCTCCTGCCCGGTGGTCGAACCATAGGCAATGTTTTCCCCGCTGGCGGTGTGCAGAACGCCCGTGCGAGTAATGCGATCGCCGGGGGTGCTGCCGTCGGAACCCGTGTGCCCAATCGCCCCGCCCGCCTGATCTCGGCTGTGGGCCTGGGCCGCCTGGGCCACCAAAGCCGATGGCTCTAGCGGATCAAGCGCTGGCTGCTGAGCCAGAAAGTCAATCGCTTCCTGCACCGCCGCCTTGCCCTCGCGGGTGACGATATTGCAGTTGCGCCCGCAGCCGTTGACGATATCTCCAGCTTCATTCATCGCCGCCAGTCGGGCTTCTAGGAGGGGAATCAGACTGGCGGGGTTCTGGCGGGCCTGGTTTTGAAAGGCCACAGCCCCTTGCTCGATGTCAGCCCAATCGTAGGTGGTTTGGGTCTGGGCCAACGGGGTTCCCCCCAGCGCTGGCGAAGCCCCTGGATCGGTGGCCAAGGAAACCAAGGAACAGGATCCCAGCAGTACCGTGGCCAAGCTGATGGGGAAAGAACGTCCTAGGCTTAAACGTCCTCGGATCAAACGTCCTAGGCTTAATAGTGGCTGCTTCGAGGTCATGGGGTGTTACCAGGCTTGGTCTACTCCGAAGCCTCCTGGTCGGGGGTGACGCGATGGGGGTCGCCCTTTTTGGGGCGGGGGCTGCCCGCTGCCTTGCGGGGAGCCGATGCCCCCGCCCGAGGCCCACCGGGGGATCGGCCTCCGGGCCGCTTCCCAGGACTGCCTTTGGCGCGTTTCTTGGGTGGCACAATGCCCACCACGGAGGCGGTTTCCACGGCTAAGACCCGGGTATCGCGCTTCACCTGAAAGTCCCAGAAGTATCCCACCGTGCGGCCTTCAATTTGCCCGTTTAGGGTGAGCTTGAAGGACTTGGCTCCCCCCGGCGTACGCTTAATGCCCTGGACGATTTTGACGGTGATCAGCCCCTGCTCAGGGTCGCATTTCAGCACCTCGCCGCGAATGGAGAAAACGTTCTCCTCCACAGCGGGCCAGGATGTGGCGGGCTTGGCCAAACCGGGCTCGGGGGCAGCCGTAGGTTCTTCCGCCTCAGCATCCTCATCAGATCCCGTGGCCTGGGGCGACTCGCCCGGTAAACCCAGGGTTTCGGGCTCCCACACCCCGACAATTTGAAAATGCAAGTCTTGGTCGTCTTCGGTCTCAAGCTCTCGGCGGGTGCGGGGATACACCACCCATAGGTGGGGCACCGCTAAATCGATGTGCTTCTTGACCAGGCTAGTGACTCGGCCTAGGAGAACCGCATCGACGATCACCCCGTCTTCCGTCACCAGGTTCCCCCGATTAATCTGATCGGCCTCCGTGGGAGTATAGGTTCCCCGCACCAGACCAATGGCCCGATACTGCATGGGTTCGCTGGGAGGGGCAATGGGTTGATTGCGGTAGGCTTCGGGATCTACCACAGCGGGGGCGACAGGAGCCACCTCGGCAGCGGGCTTGGCGGGGGGCGTGACCGGCGAGGGCTTGGCAGCGGCAGGTTTGGCCGGAGGCTTGGGGGGGGTGGACAGCACAGGCCGAGGCGGTGGGGCAATCAGGGTGGGGCGCTCGGCCTGGGCCTTCGTCGCCTCGGTTCCTGGAGGTGTTACTTCGTTGCCCGGGGATTCGGGCCAAGGATTTTTTTCTGCCGCACTCATCACGCCACCGACCTCCTCTCAACGTTAACCAGCCAAGACCCGTTTATCGACGGGGTTAGTCCTGTAAGCCTAGCGTACCATTCACCCTGTGGCCTAGGATGCTTTTATGTTTTCACCTGCTACGCTCCAAAATCCGTAGGGGTATAGCGCTACACGGGCTGGGATCCATGGCTTAGGTCTACCTGAATCTCAGCTTCTGAGCGTCAACGTTCTTTAGACCCAAGAGTGGGAGTAAACCTGTGACGAGCAAACGCAATCGATGGTTAGTGGGAACGGTGCTAACCCTGGCCCTAGCGGCTTTTCTATCTCTGTCCTTTCTGCCGTTTCTCAGCGGCACCCTCAGCCGTCGGGCAACGGGGAACAACGATCTTCCCGCCACCGATCCGGCGGCGGCCCAGGCGGAGCTAGAATCCCAGGCCCGGGGCTATGAACTGGTGCTAGAGCGGGAACCGGATAACCAAACCGCCCTGCGCGGCCTGATTGATACCCAAATTCAGTTGGGGAATGTGGAAGCCGTGGTCGCCCCCCTAGAAAAGCTGGTGGAGCTCAATCCTACGGTGACGGAATACCAGGTGTTGCTGGCCCAAACCAAGCAGCAACTAGGGGATCTCGATGGGGCGGCTCAACTGTATCGAACGGTGTTGGATCAACAGCCCACCGATATGAACGCCCTACAAGGGCTAACCGCTCTGCTGGTGCAGCAAGGACGGCCCCAGGCGGCGATCGGTCTCTTGCAAGATGCGGTCAAAACCGCTGAGCAACTCCAGGGCGAAGGGTCGGTTCCTGGGTTAGATCCCGCCTCGATCCAACTGCTGCTCGCCCAGGTCTATATCGAAGACAATCGGACCGATCAGGCGCTGAGTCTATACGACGAGGTGATGACCACCGCTCCCGAGGATTTCCGTCCGGTGTTGGCCAAGGCCCTAGTGCTGCAAGAACAGGGCGACAATACGGCGGCCAAGGAACTGTTTGACCAAGCCGCCGCCATGGCTCCCGATCAGTTTAAGGATCAGATTCAGCAGATGGCCGCCCAAAGCGAGCCTTCTCAACCCCTGAATGCCGATCCCAACGCCGTCCCCTCACCCCCCGACGATACGGACACCGAGGCCTCCCCGCCTGAGAATGACGCCCCCTAGGGCACTCGTCCCAGGACAGCCGCCCCAGGATCAGCGATCCCTGGGGCGGCTGAGTGACCTTTCGGATCCCTTGTGATCGGCTGAGAATTGGGACAAGGGGCTGGGTGAGGGCTGAAGCCTAGCTCAGCGCCTGGGCCGGGGTTTGAGACCGACTGGCGGTGGCAGCGGGGGTGGATTGGCTAGCCGCCACGGGCTCAAACTCGATGTGGTTGAGCAGCGTGGTGACAAAGGCAAACAGCAAAAACGGCAGGGATAGCACCAAAATCAACCCCATGGCCGCCAGGGCAACCACGGGCTGTCTAGCCCCCATCAGAGCCAGGGACGCCGCCAAACTGACGAGCAAAATCACCAACCAGGCAATTACTTGACCGTAGATATCACCAAAGGTGAGGGTGCAAGAAAAGCGGTATCGAGTTCCGGTGTCCATAGGGATATCCTGCGTTGATACGATAGATTTCAGCATATCGGGCCAGTTTAGAAGCCTGGGGATTCTCAATATTTCCAAAAGACTTGCAATAAAACGTTGCAAGAAATCCCGGCGAGACAACCCCGGCATGGGGATCTAGGGCTCCATCCAAGCCACCCTCACCCTAGATCCCCAAGCCGTAGCCGGAACCTCACCCGTCACCTCACCCTTGGCACCGATGGCCCATCAATACCTCCTGTTCTACAAGCCCTACAACGTTCTCAGCCAGTTCAGTCCCTCCTCAGATGCGCCCACGGCACTGACGCTCAAAGACTTCATCCCCGTAGTCGATGTGTATCCCGTGGGGCGGCTAGACCGCGACAGCGAGGGGCTGATGTTGCTCACCGATGATGGCCGAATTCAGCACCGCCTCAGCGATCCCCGCTACGGCCACCCCCGCACCTACTGGGTGCAGGTGGAGGGCGACCCCACCCCCGAGGCCCTCGCCCAACTCCAGCGAGGGGTGGTGATTCGCGACTATCGCACCCGCCCCTGCAAGGCCGTACGACTACCGGAGGAACCGCCGCTGCCGCCCCGGAACCCACCCATTCGCTATCGACAATCGATTCCCACCACCTGGCTAGCCCTCACCTTGCGGGAGGGCAAAAACCGCCAGGTGCGCCGCATGACCGCCGCCGTGGGCTACCCCACCCTGCGCCTCGTGCGTTGGGCCATCGGTAGCCTCACCCTAGACGCCTTGGAACCGGGACAATGGCGATCCCTCACCGCCGACGAGGGTCAACGGCTACGGGCGATGGTCTAACCGTTGACCTTGCCCTCTACCCCCATGCCAATGTTCGGTATCTTAATTCGGTATCGGCACAGGTCGCCCGTCCCCAAAACCGGGGGCTTCCCCTGGGGCTTTTCCCGAGCCCTCTGCCGTAGACCTCTGCCGTCGATCTCTACCGTAGACCCCATGCCCACCGCACTTCCCCAGGATGAACCGCTGCAAGGGCTGATGGCCCAGGCCCAAATCCCCAGCTATCGAGCCTTGAGCCAGCGGGCGGGGGTGTCGCGCTCTAGTATTCTCTCCCTACGACAGGGAACCCTCGGCACAATGCGCCTAGAGACCCTACAGCGAATTAGTCAGGCCTTGGGCATCCCTCTGGCGGATTTAGTCGCCCGGTGTGGTGGCGTTCAGCCCGATGGGGGCCAGTCTCAAGCCGGGGGGGATACCTTGGCGCTAGAAAATCAGGCCACCGTAGACCTCGACCCCGTAGACCTAGCGACCCTAGACACCCTGCGCCGGGAGTATGGACAGCTTCAGCAGCGGTTACTCCACCAAGAGCAGGCCATTCGGCAACAGGTGCAGCGGCAAGCCCTGGGGGTGATGGAACCCTGGTTATTGATGTGGCCCAATGCCACCCAGGCCGCCCAGGACAAGCCCGATCTGCCCGCCAGCAAGCTGATTCCCCTCACCCGTCCGCTTCAGACGCTCCTCCAAACCTGGGCAGTGCGGCCCATTGGGGCCGTGGGCGAGGTCGTGCCCTACGACCCCCAACTCCATCAACCGATGGCGGGCCTGCTGCAACCGGGGCAGGCGGTGCAGGTGCGTCATCTGGGCTATTGGCACGGAGAGGATCTTCTGCATCGGGCCAAGGTGATCCCGGCGGCGGAGGCGGTAAGCTAGGGCACGGCTCACACTTGCCTTGCCCTTTTCGGTACCTCCATGGCCCGTTTCCTGTCCTCCTGGTTTGCCCTGCTGCCCGCCCCCTTTTTAGTGATTGGATCCATGGTGTCGATTCAAATGGGGGCCACCCTGGCCAAAAGCCTCTTCGGTCAGGTGGGGCCGCTGGGCATCGTATCGTTGCGCTTGGGGCTGGCGGCCATCGTGCTGATGGTGTGGCAACGGCCCAAACTGCGGGGGCATCTCCTGGCAGACTATCACCTGCTGATAGCCTTTGGCCTTGCCCTCGCCCTGATGAACAGCCTGTTCTACCTCTCCATCGCCCGCATTCCCACCGGGGTTGCGGTGGCCATTGAATTCTCTGGGCCGCTGCTGGTGGCGCTGCTGCATTCCCGCCGCTGGATCGATGGCCTATGGGTGGCCCTCGCCGCCGTGGGGGTGGTGCTCCTCTCCCCCCTCCGCACCGACAACTTAGATTCCTGGGGGGTGGCCTTTGCCCTGCTGGCGGGGGTGGCCTGGGGCCTCTATATTGTTCTGTCCGCCCGCATGGGGCGGGTCTTTCGCGGCGGGGAGGGCTTGGCCCTGTCGATGACGGTGGGGGGGCTGGCCCTTCTGCCCCTGGGGCTGGCGGCGGAGGGCTGGGCCATGCTGGCTCCCCCAATTTTGATCCTCGGCCTGGGGGTGGCGGTGCTGGCCTCGGCCCTGCCCTATTCCCTAGAAATGGCCGCCCTGCGACGGTTGCCCGTGCATGTCTTCGGCGTGTTGCTCAGCCTAGAACCCGCCATCGCCTCCGTCATCAGCTTTTTGGGCATCGGCGAAACCCTCACCCCCCAAATGATGATCGCCATCCTGCTGATTATGGTGGCCGCCGCCGGAGTCTCCTTTTTTCAGCCTAAACTGCCAGAGGATACCTAATGAACTCAACCCCTCAACCACTCAACCAGGCACTGGCCTGCTAAGGTGGGATGCCTCTTGGAGCCCCTGCTACGCAAGGACTTTTGGCAACGAGAAATCAAGGATCATACTTTTAGAAACCAGTGCCCTCAACCATCATTTGAACTCAACCTCCATAGCCTCTTGCCGTAGAATATCCACGGCATCCAGAGGGAGCCAAGCACCTCAGTGCTGCGGGCGTACCAGGTGCCGTGCAAGGTACCACCGTCCATACCAAGAGAGCCCAACAATGTACCCTACGCCTGGGTAGGCCAAATCTTAAAATATCTAGTCATCCTCTCTCACTTCACCACAAACGGGGGGGACAACAGAATAGAGCTAGGGAGGCAAGGATGGTTCAAACCTTGGCAATTTCCGAGAATCTGACCCTCAAGTATTTGCGGGAATCCTTCAATCTCTCCTGGGTGCAGGAGCCGGACTTTTTCCCAGAGTGGCAATCTGAGTGGCCTACGCTCACAGCGGCCCAACAGCAGGCGCTAGAACGCATTCGAGATCGCTATTTTCACCAGCTTGAGGAAGGATCGATGCTGGAAAATGGCGTAAAAATGATGATTGTGTCGCCCTTGCTGGATTTAGCGGGCTTTTATGATCCGCCCTTCCGTTGCCGTTTCGAGCCGTCGGTGGAGGTGAGCCTTGACACGGGCGAAACCACCCTCAAGGGCCGTATCGATACCCTGGTGGTGAATCAACAGATTTGGGTTTGGGTCTTGGAGGCCAAGCGCACCACGTTTTCGCTCTCTTTGGGCATTCCCCAGGCGTTGGCCTATAGGCTGGCCAACCCTCAGCCCCGGCAACCTGCCTATGGGTTTCTGTGCAGTGGGGAAAGTTTTTTATTTCTCAAGCTGTCGCTTCAGCCCAGCCCCCAGTATGGTTTTTCGCAGCATTTCAATATCCTCAACCCTGGCGATTTGGGCCAAGTGCTGAGTATTTTGCAACACTTGGGGCAGTTAAGTCTTACCACAGCCGAGTTCTAGCTGAAGGATGGTGGTGCCGGAAATGTAGTCTGCACGTTAGAATGACGACATACGGCCTTTTGGCAAATTCCTATGACGATTGCTGAACAGATTTTCCAGCATCTAGCGGTACTACCTGAAAAAGAGCAGCGTGAAGTGCTGGACTTTGTTGAGTTTCTGGAAAACCGCTGCCGACAACAAAACCAGCGATCAGAACATGCAAGCTGGTCAACGTTTTCCCTGGAATCGGCCATGCAGGGGATTGAGAATGATCCCATTGAATACACAGCGGCAGACTTGAAGGAAACGTTCTAATGGTTCAGGAAGGAAAAATTGTTCTTTTCCCGTTTCCTAATACTGACCAAACCCGTGGGAAATTACGACCTGCCCTCGTGCTGTGCCGATGCCCTAGCCAATATGATGACTGGCTCATCTGTATGATTTCGTCTCAACTGGCTCAGTACATGGCTGACTTAGATGAAATAGTTGATGAGGGTGATGATGATTTTGATACCAGTGGTTTAAAGCGAACTAGCCTTGTTCGAGTAACTCGTCTAGCTGTGGTCAGTTCATCTATCTTTCTTGGTTCTACAGGGGAGATTTCAAAGACTCGACTTGCACGAATTAAGCAGAAGTTAGCAGCCTGGATATTGGCGCAAGTAATGTAAATGGGGAGCGATCAGAATTTTGTGTAAATCCTCATTTCGGGAACAAGAAATCAAGGGTTTAAGCCCTGTCAAGCACGATTTTCTGAACACTCCCGTAAATGCATGATTTTCTCAACATTTCAATATCCTCAACCCTGGCGGCTTGGGCCAAGTGCTGGGTATTTTGCAACACCTGGGGCAGTTAAGCCTTGCCGAGTCCGCGTTCTAGGGATCACTCCCGGTACTTGCAGCCCTGGTTGGCTGACAAAAGATTCTACACCGGGCGCGGAAACTGACATCAGCAATTCTCAATATGGTGAAACGCTGTTCAGGCCTTGGGAAAGGCAGTATTGTGATGATATGAGAGGAAGCTAAGAGAACCAAAGCCGTTGCCAGCACGAAGGTTGTTTAACCGCATCGTCGAG
>JAYKHF010000275.1:0-22216 GCA_035285305.1 Leptolyngbya sp. | reverse complement strand
GTTGGCTGACAAAAGATCCTGCACCGGGCGCGGGAACCGCGCCCCTACCGCATTTAGGCCATGTAGGGGTCAGGTCTCCTGACCCTTTGAGAAATCTGGGTTCTGGTAAGTTTTGTCAGTCAATCAGGCCTACTCAGTACACCCATCTCGCCAATCGCCTCCTTTTGTCGGGTTTAGCTCCCCTAGCCCCCCGATTTCGGGGGGGAATCGGACGTCAAAGTCCCCCAGAATTGGGGGATTGAGGGGGCCAACATGGGAGAGATAAGGTCAAACAGGACTTATGGGTACTGAGTAGCCCGCCAGAGCCCAGGGGGCGATCAAGGGGAGATCAAGGTCTCATCCGGTGGGGCCGAGGCGGCATAAAAGGCGAGGTGACTGGTGCCGTAGCGCTTTTGGCGCACCAGGGTCAGGCCTGGGATATCCGTCGGTTGCCAGCCCTGGGTGCCGTGTTCCACCGCGATTTCGCCGCTGGCGGTCAGCAATCCATAGCGGACAACACGATCAAGGACAGCGCCATAGAGGTCGCTGTCATAGGGGGGGTCAAAGTAAATCAGGTCAAAGGGTTGGTGCTTCAATCGCGAGAGTTGGTTCACCACATCCCCCTTAAACAGACGCAGCACCTGGTCGGGCTGGGCCACGCTCTGCCAGTTATTCCGCACCAGGGCATAGGCGGCGGCGGATTGCTCAATGCCCACCACCTCAGCGGCTCCACGACACAGCGCCTCGGCCCCCATCGCCCCACTACCGGCACAGAGATCGAGCCACCGACAACCCGCCACCCGCCCTTGCCAGATGTTGAACAACGCCTCGCGTACTCGGGCTGAGGTGGGCCGAGTGGCTTCACCGGGAAGGGTTTTGAGGGCACGATTACCGTAGATTCGCAGCATAGGTTCATCCTCATGGAGGCAACGGGGGCCAATGGATGCAAGCTAGATTGACAGCAGGTGGGGCACCTGGGGCATTAAGGCTTGGGGATGCACCCCCGCCCGGTGGGCCGCTATCACCCCAATGGCTTCTAGATAGGAGGCCACCGGCACGACGGATCCCCCCAGGGCCGCGAGGGGCACATTCAGGGTCGTCCTATTCTCGGCCACCGCAATGATCAGGGTCTTGGTGCGGCTGAGGCTGAGGACGGCACTGCCGCCACAGGCCCCGGCAGGAATGAGCATGGCATCCACCTGGTCGGCCCACACATCCCCCCCCTGGCGATCCCCACCGGTGACAAACTGGGGCGCACGGCTCAACCCCGCCAAAACACAGGGCAAAAAAGTGTAGCCAATTTCCTCCGCCGCCGCCTTGGGCGACACCGATGAATCCAGCGGTAGCGGGCTGAGGGCTGGCGCGTGGGCGCAGGGCACCCCAAAGCTCCGCACCACCAGGTGACTAATCACCGCCTCGGCCCCGGCCACCAGGTCTACCCCCTGACCCAGCCGGTAGTTGTGCAGCGTTTCGAGATCGGCCTCCTCCTCATCGTCGGGGAAACGGGCCACGACGGCAACAGCCTCCGCCCCGGCGGCTAGGGCCTTCTCCACCGCCCGCAACAGACTATCGGGGCGTTCCAGGGTGCCCCAGGTCGCCCCTGATTCCGCCTGCCGCAGCGTCACCCCCAGGGGCACATCGGTGATGACATAGTCCCGCACATCCAGGCCCAGGGTGGCGCGGCTTGCCTCCGCCGCTTGCCGATGGCGTCCGCGCAGGTCATCTTCAAGGGCGGCATCCAGCACCAGACCAATCCGGTTGCGATGCACCGGGCGCAGCCCCCACCGCCCCGCCGCAAATTGATCCAGCCCAAACCCTTCCACATACAAGGCATTGGGCAGGGGCCAATACAACTGTGCGCCATTCATCACGTTGGGATGGGTAATGAGCCGATCTACCACCGAGGCCACCACCCGCGCCGTGGGCAGGGCATCCCCCGCATAGCCGCCAATGGCTGCACCAATTCCCGTGGGCACCACCATGACCGCCGTGTAGGGCCGTAGCCCTCCCTCCGGAAACCCCCTCGCTCTCACCACCCATCCTCCTCAAACCGTCAACCGTCATTCCATGCAGCGGCCCTGTGGCCCTGGCCTTCTCCAGTATCCCCCGCCCCGGCCTAGGAAGAATGGGGTTCGCGATAGACGCCGTAGGCCGCTAGAATGCCGAGGCCAAAGCCAAACAGATGGCCCCACCAGGCCACCCGGGGCTGGGTGGGGAACAGGCCCCAGAGAAAATAGCTGTAGTTCGCCAGCACGAACCCGGAAATCAGCAGCGGCCCGAGGCGACGCTCGAGCCAGCCGATAAACAGCAGGTAGCCAAATAGGGTATACACCACGCCACTGAGGCCGTGGACGCTGTTGGGGCCAAGCAGCCAGGACACCACCCCACCGCCCAGCCAGCCCAGCAGCAGCACGATCCAATAGTCGCGGCGACTTTTGGCCAAGATCAACCAGCTAAAAATGAGAAACCCAATGCTGTTGCCGATCAGATGGGGGAAGCCACTATGGGAAATGGCCGACAGGAAAATGCCCGGGATACCCGCCACACTGCGCGGATGCAGGGGCAAATTCCACCGTCCTCCTAAAAAGACCTGATCCACGATTTCCTGCGCCCAGGGAATCATCAGCAGTTGCAGGGGCAACAGGGCATTGGCCCGCCAGCGATCCAGCCAACCCTCGGCGGTTGAAGCCCTGGGGCGATGGTTCTGCGGCGGGGGCGGCTGGCGATCCTCCCTCGGCGGCGGGGCCGGGGGCAACTCCAGTTCAGTCTCCAGGCGGCGAAGTTTCGCTTGCAGGTCGGCGTCGTCTATGGTCATGGCTAAACCCCGTGCAGGCCAGTAAGGTTGGGCCGATCAGAGCAGGAAAACAAGGCTGGGTCAACCGGAAGCCTCGGATCTCCATCGCCGTCAGCCCTAATGTCAGCCTAGCGTTTCCCTATGCAGGCTGGCTACGGGGCACCTCCGCCCTTGGCCCGTCGGGGATAACTGAGCGGATAGATCCCGCCAGACCATGCCCGCCGAGCGGCCATGACCCCTTATTCTGAGTCCATCGGTTGATCGGTGAAGTGCCGCGAGGAATGACGATGATCCATACTTTTTCCGTCGGTGATCAGGTGACGCTAGTGGCGCTGCCGCCCTACCTCAAAACCGCTGACCCCATGCCCATGCTGCGCCCCCCTGACCTGCTCCAGGTGGGGGATGTGGGGCGGGTGATGGATCGCCGCCCCGGGGGCTACTGGGGCATTCGCTTCGACCGAGGCGCTTTCCTGATTGACGGTCAATACCTCGCCCCCGCTGTCGCCGGGGACTAAGGTTCACCCCCGTTGCCCAGCGCGTTGGGTCTGAGCGTGAACAACCCGCTCCTAACTAGCCGTGCCTGCGTGACGCCTCCAGCCCAGCGATCAGACGCGGGAATCCGAGGCTGGCAGGGCGATCAGCAGGATCCCCTCATCGGGGGAGGTGCTGGGAACAGGGCGCATGGAACCCTGGAGGTGCGCCAGTAGGCGCTGGGCCAGGTGATAGCGAAACGCTGCCGCGTGGGAGGGCTCAGGGGTGTCCGCTGGGTTGGGGGGAGGCAGGGTAGGGGGGGGCCAAGGGCTAGCCGAACCCTGGCAGGTCAAGGTCAGCGTGATGGCGGCCTGGTCAGCCCCCCCATCAGTCTCCCTATCAGCCCCCCCAACCTCCAGGGAAATGGCGCTGCTGCCCACAACAAGGGCGGATTCCACCAGGCTCAGCAAGGCTTGGGTTAGCCAAGTTTCATCGGATAGCACCTGCGGGGGCTCTGGCCCAGGGTTCACCGTTAAACGGCACTGGCGGTTGATGCACTGCATGGTTGTAAACCGCTGCACCGTGGCCAGCACCTTCCCCAGGGGAATGGGCCTGTGGGCGGGTTCCAGGGCACCAATATCCAGCTTGGAGAGGGCGATCACGGTGTCCAGGTTTTTGAGGATATGGGCGATCGCCTGGTTGGCCTGGGCGATGAATTCTCGCTCTTCGTCAGGGCTCTCACAGAGATCTTCCAAAATCAACTGATGCAGGCTGATCACCTGGTTGATGGGGGCGCGTAGTTCGTGGGAGGCCGTGCCGAGGAACGCCGCGAGGGCATGGTACTGCTGCTGTAATCGGTCGTAGGCGAGCCGCAGGGCCTCAAACTCCCTGGGATCGGCAGCGTTGGCCTCAGGGGCGCTATGGTCGGAGGGGGGAAGCATGGTCAACGGAGACGAGAGAAGCCTACCCATGCCAGTCTATCGCCCAAATGCCAGGGAGATGCCGTATAACTGCTGTAGCCCCTTTGGCGACGGGGCTTGATCCATCCATCATTGTCGCCCTCTCTAGCCTCCAGGATGTGAATATGACGCGGGAATCGCAACGGTTGAAGCAGCTCTACGACGGTGAAACGAACTGGTACAAGTGGGGGCCATACCTCAGCGAACGCCAGTGGGGCACCGTGCGGGAAGATTACAGTGAAGACGGCAATGCTTGGGACTATTTCCCCCACGATCACGCCCGATCTCGCGCCTACCGCTGGGGGGAAGATGGCCTAGGCGGCATTTGCGATGACCACGGCCTCCTGTGCTTTGCCCTGGCCCTCTGGAACGGCAAAGACCCCATCCTTAAAGAGCGGCTGTTTGGCCTCACCAACAGCGAAGGCAACCACGGCGAAGATGTGAAGGAGTACTACTTCTACCTGGATAGTACCCCCACCCACTCCTACATGAAGTATCTGTACAAATATCCCCAGGGGGAATATCCCTACGCCGACCTGGTGAACACCAACGCCAGCCGCGATCGCTACCAGCCGGAGTACGAACTGCTGGACACCGGCATTTTCGACGACAATCGCTATTTTGATGTGTTCGTGGAGTATGCCAAGGCCGATAGCGATGATCTGCTGATTCAAATTACCGTGGCCAACCGTGGCCCAGAGGCGGCTTCGCTCCACCTGTTGCCGACCCTGTGGTTCCGCAATACCTGGTCGTGGCAGGAGTCCGGGGAAAAACCCCAGATCACCCAACAATCGGGCCAAAATTGCAGCGTGGTGCAGGCCCAGATGACCAACCCAGTGCTCACCCCCTTCATCCACAACTACTATTTTTATTGCCAAGCTGGGGTGCCGCTGCTGTTTACCGACAACGAAACCAACACCGATCGCATCTTTGGCCAGCCCAACGAGAACCCCTACGTGAAAGATGGCATCAACAACTACGTGGTGCAGGGCCAAACCGAGGCCGTGAATCCAGCGGGGGTCGGCACCAAGGTGGCTCCCCACTACCAAATCACCGTGGGATCGGGGGAATCCACCGTGATTAAACTACGGCTGACCCAGGCAACCCCCGCCGAGGTGGGCGATCCCTTTGGCGATTATTTTGACCAGAGCTTTGCCGCCCGGATTCAAGAAGCGGACGAGTTCTACGCCTCGGTGATTCCGGCCTCGGTGCAGCAGGATAGAGATCGCAGCAATGTCATGCGCCAAGCCCTGGCCGGGATGATGTGGACGAAGCAGTACTTCTACTACGATCTCGACCCCTGGCTGCGGGAGCGCAACGTCAACCCCTGGAGCCCCATTGCGGACAAGCAGCGGGTTCGCAATAGCGACTGGTTCCACATGAAAAACGACGACATCGTCTCCATGCCCGACAAGTGGGAATATCCCTGGTATGCCGCCTGGGATTTGGCCTTCCACGTCATCCCCATCAGCCTGATCGACCCGGGCTTTGCCAAGGATCAACTGATGCTGATGCTGCGGGAAGACTACCTCCACCCCAACGGCCAAATCCCCGCCTACGAATGGAACTTTGGCGATGTGAACCCCCCCGTCCACGCCTGGGCCACCTGGGAAATCTACACCCGCGATCGCCAGGTTCACGGGGGCCAGGGCGACATTGAATTCCTCAAATACGCCTTTTCTAAGCTGCTGATCAACTTCACCTGGTGGGTGAACCGCAAGGATGAAGGCGGCAACAACCTGTTCCAGGGTGGCTTTTTGGGCCTAGACAACATCGGCGTGTTTGACCGCAGTTCGCCCCTGCCCACGGGCGGTTTCCTAGAGCAGGCCGACGGCACCGCCTGGATGGTGTTCTTCAGCCAGCAGATGTTCCAAATTGCCCTCGAACTGGCCCTCCACGACCCGCTCTACGAAGACTTTGCCCTCAAATTCTTCCAGCACACCCTGTGGATTGGTGGAGCCATGGATCGCATCGGCGACCACAACGACGAACTCTGGGACGAGGAAGACGGCTTCTTCTACGACGTGCTGCGCCTGCCCGATGGCACCTCCACCCGGCTGAAGGTGCGATCCTTGGTGGGGCTGCTGGCGGTGATGGCGGTGGCGGTGTTCCCCCACGAGGTGTTCCAAAAACTGCCGCGCCTGAGCCAGGAAATCCAGGAATTTTTGGCCAAACACCCAGAACTCACCCACAACATCCACCTCACCAACCAGCCCGGTGTGCGAGATCGCTATATGCTCTCGGTGCTCAATGAGGACAAGCTCAGGCGGGTGCTGTCGCGAATGCTGGACGAAAGCGAATTCCTCAGCCCCCACGGCGTTCGCTCCCTCTCCCGCCACCACCTCGACGATCCCTACATTTTCCACCACGGTGGCCAGGAGTATCAGGTCGGCTACGTCCCCGGCGATTCCACCTCGGGCATGTTTGGCGGCAACTCCAACTGGCGCGGCCCGGTGTGGATGCCCATGAACCTGCTGCTGGTGCGGGCGCTGCTGCAACTGTTTAGCTACTACGGCGAAGCCTTCACCCTGGAATACCCCACCGGATCGGGCGACCCAAAAGACCTCTTCGACATCGCCCAATGCGTCACCGAGCGCCTGGTGGGGATTTTCCTCAAGGACGAAACCGGGCGGCGTCCGGTCTATGGTCAGTCTGAGACATTCCAGAACGACCCCCACTGGCAAGACCTGATCCTGTTCTACGAATACTTCAATGGCGACGACGGATCCGGCATTGGGGCCAGCCACCAAACCGGATGGACGGGCTGCGTGGCTCGCCTGATCCAAGCCCTGGGCTTCTTCACCAAGGAGATGATTCTAGAAACCAGCGTCCCCAGCATGATCCGTCCACAGTAACCGGGCCGCGACCCACCCCCTAGGGGTGAGGGCTCCTCGCCCATCGCGCCCATCCCGTCTATTCTGTAGGGGCGAGGTCTCCTCGCCCTCCCCACCGCCCGACTTGGAGACGATTCATACCGCCATGACCGCCATTCCCGATAGCCTCGAAACCGCCATTGCCCAAGCCCGTGAAGCCACCCGCGCCGCCCTCCAGGCCGGAGTGCCCCGCATGACCGTGGAACTGGTCTATTCCGAACTGAAGGGAATGCCCGTGGCGGAGCAGTTCTACCCGGTGCTGCCAGAGATGGGCCTCGCCTTCAAAATGTATTTCCCCGATGCCGGAGCCGCTGCGTTGGCTCGGCGCGACTGGGGCGAACCAGACTTTGCGGTGCGCGGCATTGGCGAAATTAAGGGCCAGATGGAACCGGACGACCAAGCCTACATTTTTGTGGAGCCGTCTTCGGTGGAAGTCAGCCAAGTGGAGGAAATGTGTACCCAGGCCGGGGACAAGTTTGTGATCATGCTGAACCCCAAGCTGGAGGACGTGGCCACCATCGGCATTGGCTACGCAGGGCGACAACTGCGGGAGCGCTTCCTCAGCACCTTGGAGACCGTCTATTACCTGCGGCCCATGGCGGGGGCGGTGCTGCTGCGAGCCTACCCTGGGCCTTGGCAAGTGTGGCAGGAAACCAGCGAAGACAACTACACCCTGGTGGCCGAACTGCCCCAAAAGCCCTCCGGCGAAGCCCTGGATCGGATTCTCTTGGGAGAAGCTTCCACCGACAGCAGCGCCGCCCCCAGCCCAGATGCCCCCCCCAGACCTCGGAGGGGTGGTTTTTTGTCGGATTTGCAAAACTTCCTCAAGGCGCTTAGCCAGTAGCCTGTAGCCTAGGGCACGGTTTCGCAATGCAAAAACAACCAAAAATACTAAATGTCCGGGTTTGCCGACAAATGTCCCCTAGCCGTTTAAAACTGTAGAGCAAGCCTCCTAAACTGTGGATACCCGATCTGGTGTCCCCTAGCACAATGCCCTTCGTAACAGCGCCCCAGGGCCGTTGTTACAGTAGGACGTAAGTGCTATGGACATTAGGGCTTAGGAAGGTTGATATCTTTGGGCTGTCAGCCATCACATAACCTTCATCACTGGCGAGTAACTGAATCTATGCGAATTCTGAAAACCCAGACCCTACGAGGGCCGAACTACTGGAGCATCCGCCACCCCAACCTGATCTTGATGCGGTTGGATTTAGAGGATCTCGCAGACCGCCCCTCCGACCAAATTCCTGGGTTCTACGAAGCGCTGGCGGCCACCCTGCCCAGTTTGATCGAGCATTTCTGTTCCCCCGGCCATCGGGGCGGCTTCCTCAGTCGGGTGCGCCAGGGCACCTACATGGGCCACATCGTCGAGCATGTTGCCCTGGAACTGCAAACCCTGGCCGGAATGCCCACGGGCTTTGGCCGCACCCGGGGCACCGTGGAACCGGGCGTGTATCAGGTGGTGTTTGAGTACCAAAACGAACAGGCCGGACGCTATGCCGCCCGGGCCGCTGTGCGCCTGTGCAACAGCCTGGTGGAAACGGGCCACTATGCCAAGGAAGAACTGGATCAAGACATTGCCGACCTGACGGAATTCCGCCTCGACGCCGCCCTCGGCCCCAGCACCGAAGCCATTGTCCGCGCCGCCGAGAGCAAAGATATTCCCTGGACGCAACTGCCCACCCGGGCCATGATTCAACTGGGCTATGGCCGGTATCAGCAGCGCATCCAGGCCACCCTCAGCAGCAAAACCAGCATCCTGGCGGTGGAACTGGCCTCCGACAAGGAGGGCACCAAGCAAATCCTGCGGGATGCCGGGGTTCCTGTCCCCCGGGGCACCGTGATCTACTACCAGGACGAACTGGAGGAAGCCATCAATGACGTGGGCGGCTTCCCCATCGTGGTGAAGCCCCTAGACGGCAACCACGGACGCGGCATCACCATCGACATCAGCAGTCAGGAAGCCGCCGAGGAAGCCTACGAAGCCGCCCGTGAGGTCTCCAGCGGCGTGATTATCGAACGCTTCTACAGGGGCCGGGATCACCGGGTGCTGATGGTCAACGGTCGCCTGGTCGCCGTGGCGGAACGGGTGCCCGCCCACGTCGTTGGCGATGGCCAGTCCACCATCGAGCAACTGATTGAGATCACCAACCAAGACCCCCGCCGGGGCGATGGCCACGATAACCTGCTCACCCGCATCACCGTAGACCGCACCACCTGGCAACTGCTAGATCGCAAGGGCTACACCCTCGAAACCGTGCTGCCCAAGGGCGAAATCTGCTACCTGCGATCCACCGCTAACCTCAGTACCGGGGGGATTGCCATCGACCGCACCGATGAAATTCACCCCGACAACGTGTGGATTGCCCAGCGCATCGCTAAAACCATCGGCCTTGACATCGCCGGGATCGACATCGTGACTACGGACATCTCCAAGCCCCTGCGCGAGATGGACGGCGTGATTGTGGAGGTGAATGCCGCCCCCGGTCTGCGGATGCACATCTGCCCCAGCGAAGGCATCGCCCGCAACGTGGCGGAACCCATTTTGGACATGCTCTTTCCCCCCGGCACCCCCGCCCGGGTACCGATTGTCTCCATCACCGGCACCAACGGCAAAACCACCACCACCCGCCTGATTGCCCATATCTTTAAGCAAACCGGCCAAGTGGTGGGCTACACCACCACCGACGGCATCTACATCGGCGAAAACCTGGTGGAGGCCGGAGACACCACTGGCCCCCAAAGCGCCCAGGTGATTTTGCAGGATCCCACCGTGGAGGTGGCCATTCTCGAAACGGCGCGGGGTGGAATGCTGCGTTCGGGGCTTGCCTTCAAAGCCTGTGACGTGGGCGTGGTGCTGAACGTCGCCGCCGACCACCTGGGCATTGGCGACATCGAAACCGTGGAAGACCTGGCCCACCTGAAGAGCATCGTGGCGGAAACCACTCGCCCCAGCGGCTATGCGGTGCTGAATGCCGACGATCCCCTGGTCGCCGCCATGGCCCAGCGGGTGAAGGGGCAGGTGGCCTACTTCTCCATGGATCCCCACAACGAACTACTGCGCAAGCACACCCAGCAGGGCGGTCTCGCCGCCATCTACGAGCACGGCTACCTGTCCATTCTCAAGGGCGACTGGCTGCTGCGCATTGAACAGGCGGAAAAAGTGCCCCTCACCATGGGCGGCTTGGCCCCCTTCCAAATTGCCAACGCCCTCGCCGCCAGCCTCGCCGCCTTTGCCCAGGGGGTGAGCATCGAGCACATTCGCCAAGCCCTGCACAGCTTCCAATCCGGTGCCCAGCAAACCCCAGGCCGAATGAACCTGTTCAACCTAGGGCGCTTCCATGCCCTGGTAGACTACGCCCACAACCCCGCTAGCTACGAAGCCCTGGGGGGCTTTGTGAAGAACTGGCCCGGTCGTTGCATCGGCGTGGTCGGTGGCCCTGGCGATCGCCGCGATGAGGACTTCATTGCCCTCGGTAAACTGGCGGGGCAAATCTTCGATGAGGTGATCGTCAAGGAAGACGACGATACCCGAGGTCGCCCCCGGGGCGATGCGGCCAAGTGGATTGTCCACGGCCTAGAGGAAGTGCCCACCGCCGCCAGCTACCGCACCATTCTGAATGAAACCGAGGCCGTGAACACCGCCCTCGATGCCGCCCCCGACGATAGCCTAGTGGTGATTCTGCCGGAAAGCGTCAGCCGTGCCATCGGCCTGATCCAAGCCCGGAATCCTCTCCCTCAGGGCAACGGCACTCCATCCAGCCCAGAGAACGCTGAGGCAGCGCCCCCCAGTGCGGATCAGTACGCTGAGGTGCATAGTCCTTAACCCTAGGGTTGAACTATCCCCCGACCCCCGACCCCAGATCCGTCGGGGCTAGAGTGGCGCGGGCGGGATGACCCCGGTAGGACGACCTAGAGCAGGTTCTCGAACTGCTGGCGAAGGCGATCCAGTTCCGATGGGGAGAGGGCAGGTTCGTCATCTTCTGCCTCTGGGTGACGGGGCATATCGGCAGGGTCAGCATTGGGATCCCAGTCTAGATCTTCCACTCGGCCTTCCGGGGGGATGGCGAGGGATCCCTCCGGCACAATTTTGCAGCCGTATCCTGCGCTGTCGCAAAAAGCCTCAATGTCCTCCTGATCCATAGCCTCCACGGTGGCCTCCGGGAAGTCCTGGGCCTCTAGCATGACGGCAAAGCGGGTGGCATCGTCTTCATTTTCAAACATCAGCACGATATCTTCGCGGTCATCCACCCGAAGCGTGTGGATGCCCTCGTTCTCAGTGCGGGCATTGAACAATAACACGTATACCACCATTGCCAAACTCCAGTGCGGCTGCTTAGGGTTTATACCAAGTCCCGTCTAACTCCGTCCAGTGTCTTCCCAGGCCCAGGAATTAACACCCGGTATCCCCCGTGGCCGTGAGGGTTAGGCTTTCCCCCCCCTGTTCGATGCGGATCGTGGCTTCTTCAATGGGCACCACCTCCTGATCAGCCTCGGGGGCGAGGCGAGTGATGTCTACAACCACCGTGGTTTGACCATCCTGGCTGACAAAGGTTTGGGAGGTGAACTGTCCGCCCATCAGGGCTTCGCCGCTGGTTGCGGTGCGGACGAAGTTCACCACGTCATTATTGAGTTTCATGCGCATTGATCCCGATGGGTCGGTGTCGTTGGGGAGGCCGCTAAACAGGTAAAAGCCCTCGATGCGGCTATCTGTGCCGGGGGCAAGCAGCGTAAGGCCGCAGCCCGCCAGATCGAGTTCATCAAAGGTGAGGGTGCCGACGGCGGGCAAATCAGTACCGGGGGGCGTGGCATCAGCGGGGATTTCCGTTTGGCATCCCAGGGTTAGCAGAGCGGCACAGACCAGACCGGATCGCAGGGTGAAGGTAGGGGAAAGGCGCATGGGTCGCTTCCAGAACATTGTCATGTATCCAAAGGTACCTAACCGGCCACCATTACCCTGGCTGCATTGTGACAGACGTGCAGATTGGATAGGCAGAACGGCGGGAGTTCATTACACTGTTGGAGGTTTCATGGTGTGTTGTGTCAGTTGACAGGGGCGGATATGGCTAATTCGCAGGAGCCAGGATCCGAAGAGCGGTCCGAAGGTGGAACGGAGCAGCGGTCTGAGTCAAGGCCAGAACCAGGCGCAGAGGGCCGTTCTAGGCGGATTCCCCGCTGGTTGAGCCTGGGGGTGATCGCCGGATCGACCCTGGTGATCGTGGGGGCTGGGGCCGCTTGGCGCGGTTGGGCATGGCTTCAGCATGACCTAACCCCCTGGCTGGAGGCTGAACTAACCACCGCCCTCAATCGTCCCGTTGCCCTGGGTGACCTGGAACGGCTAACCCTCACCGGGGTGCGCGTGGGGCCGTCTGCTATTCCCGCCACCGCCACCGATGCCGATGCCCTGACCCTTGAGGCGGTGGAGGTGCAGGTGAATCCCGGCGATCTGCTACGGCGTAAACTGATTCTCAATGTGGTGCTGGATCAGGCGGATCTCCATCTGGAGCAAACCGCCGATGGCCAGTGGCTTACCCTAGATTTGGAGTTGCCCGATCCGGCGAATGGCGAACGAGATCCCTGGATTGACATCCAACCGGGCACCATTCGCTTGCGGAATAGCCGCGTGGTGCTCGTGCCCTACGACCGCCGTTCCAGCCCCCCGGGAGATCCGGTCACGGAGGCTTGGCCCCAGGTAGAACTGACGACGGTAGAAGGGTGGGTACGGTTTCGGCCCAAACCGGCGGATCCCGGAACGGGGCGGCGGCTGGGGCTGGAAGGGCTGAACTATGAGATCAGCGCCACCTCAGTGGCGGGGGGGCAACTGCACAGTCAGGGGGTGGTGAAATTTCCAACGGTGGCCCCCCCAGCATCCCCTGACGCTGTGGGCCTGATCCCAGTGGCCCCGGTGGCCCCCTCCGATCCAGCGGCCAACCCAGCGGCCAACTCACCGGTAAACCCAGGGCCAACCCGCTACCCAACCTGGCGTCAGGCGCTCGTCCAGGGGGGACGTTCGGTGCTGGGCATGGCCCCGGCCATGGCCCAAGCCCCTACCGAAGCCCAACCCCTGCGGGCCAAGGTGAATCTTCGCGCCCAAGCCATCACGGCCCCCGAAATTCTGCGGGTGGTTGGGGCCATCCTGGAGGAAGTGCCGCCTGTGCAGTTTCCCAGCGGGACGGTGAGTGGTGCCCTGGAGGTGGAACTTGGGGACAGCGCCCCCACCTTGACGGGCACCGCCCGGGTAGAAGGACTATCCATGACCCTACCCGGTCTGCCCAAACCCCTTCAGGATCTCCAGGGAGATCTGCGCTTCCGAGGCCGTACCATCGCCGTGGAAAATGTGACGGCGCGGTGGGCGGACATCACCGCCAGGGCTGGGGGCACGGTCGATCTCGATGGAGACTACAACCTAACGGGCCGGATCAATCCCTTCACCCTGGATCAGGCCACGGCCCTCTGGGGCACCGAATGGCCCGTGGCCACCACCGGGCAGTTTGTCGCCGAGGTGGCCATGGCAGGCCCCCTGGCAAAGCCCGTGATCACCGCAGAATTGGCCTCCCAGAATCCCGTCGTGGTTGACCAAGTCGCCCTCTCAGCGGTTGAAGCGAAGGCCACCCTCCAGGGCGATGGCGTGGTTCTCAACACCGTTCGCCTCCTGCCCCAGGCGGGGGGAAGCCTGACCGGCAATGGCCGATGGGTCTGGGGCGACTCGGGCCGCCTCACCCTGGCGATGACGGGGGATCGCCTACCCGCCGATGCGCTGGGACGGCCCTACGGCTTGCCCGACACCCTAGCGATCGGCCCCGTCTCCTTTGAGGCCATCCTGACCGGGCCACCGGATCAACTGGTGGGTCAAGGCCAATGGCAGGCCCCCATGGGCACCTATCCCTCCCAGGGGCGGGTGGCCTGGATTAACCAAACCCTCGCCGTTACCAATACCTTTGTGCAGGTGGCTGGGGGCACCGTAGCTGGCGAGGGCACCCTGGGCTTCGATGACCGGCGCTGGCAGGCGGATCTACGGGCCACCGGGATCTCGCTCGCCGCCCTAGGGACGGAGGTGGCCGGGGAGATCAATGGTCGCGGCGAACTGCGGGGCAGCCTCGATGGCAATGTCCTGGCAACGATGGTAGGGCAAGGGGTTGCCCAGGCGGTGCTGGCCCAGGGGGGAGTGGTGAATGGCCGGGGGACGGTGGGCCAAGGCCGCTGGCAGGCCAGTGTGATGGCCCATCAACTGGCCATGGCGGCCTTTTCGTCGCCGTTGCAGGGCACGGGTAGCGGGCAGGTGACCCTAGATGGCCCGGTTAATGACCTCACGCTGGAGGCGGTGCGGGGGCAGGGTCAGGTCGTGTTGTCTGATGGGCTAGCCACCGCCGCTGCCTTTGCGCCCCAACTGGCGGCGGTACGAGAGCCCCTGGGGGCCGATTTGGCCTGGGATGGACAGTCGATTCGCATTGCCCAAGCCAGCACAGCGGGGTTGCGGGTCAGTGGGCTGGTGACGCCCCAGCTATCGGGGGTGGGGTCTCCGGGGCTGGCCAATATGGATTTAACCCTGAGCGCCAACGGCGTCAACCTAGCGGCGTTGCCCATTCCCGGCCAGGTAGTGCCCGTGCAAGGATCCGGGTTCTTTGACGGTCGTGTGGTAGGCCGACCGGGCACCTTCCGCCTTGCCGGGAACGCCCGACTGGATAACTTGGCCCTCAGTGAGGTTGCCTTTGCCACCCCGATGACAGGCCCCGTGGTCTACGACCAGCGCCAAGGGTTCACCGTAGACCTGCGCGGCCCCAGTCAGCGGGAAACGGGGGATCGTCTCTTTGCCAGCAGCCAGCAGCCGCCCTATGACCTCAAATTTACCCTGCGTAGCGGCCCCACCCTTGCTGACGGCTACCTCGAAGGCCCCGATCTGTACGCCACCGTCGCCCACCTCCCCCTCGACGATCTGCGCCTCCCCCAAGGTGGCCTGGAGGGCATCGGGACGATCAGCGGCACCGTAGAATCGGCGGTGATCAGCGGCAACTGGCAGGAACCCAGCCTCCAGGCCACCTTTGATATCCTCAATCCCGGCATCGGCTATTTGACCTTGGGGACGGCCCAGGCAATTCCCCAGGCGGGAGATCCCTCCCCAACCGACGCCAATGGGGGCCAGCCCGTCACCGAGTTGTCCGTCCGCTATGGCCGCTTGCAGGGAACCCTGCGCTATGCCAACCAACTGATTAGCCTGACCGGCGGTGAGTTGGTGACGGATCAGGCCGACAGCCGCTATCTCCTCAGCGGCAGCTATGCCCTAGATGGGTCGCAGCGTATCAACGGCAATCTAGAGGTGAGGGACGCGGAAATTCAAGATCTGCTGACCACGCTCAAAATCTTTGAGCTATCCGACTTTCGGCCTAACCTGCTGAAACCGCCGACTTGGTATCAGCCCCCCACCCCAGAGACCTTAGCCCAACTGCAAACCACCCAAGTGGGCGATCGCCATGCCACCTTCCTCGATCAACTGCGGCGATTGGCCGAGGTTCAGGAACTCCAGGATATTCTGGCCACCGAGGCAGAAGCCAAGGTGCTGCCGCCTTTGGCGGGTCTGAAGGGCCGCTTCTCTGGCACCGTGACCGCCCAGGGTAGCCTGCCTCAGCAGGTACAGGTGGATGTAGACCTCGCTGGGGCCAACTGGCTATGGAGCGATCCCCAATATCCCAATGGCATTAGCTACCGTTTAGACAGCCTGCTGGCCAAGGCCACCTATGCCGACAAGGTACTGCGCCTACAACCCATCCAACTGATCAGCACCTTCCCCAGCGATGACCCAGAACACCCCACCGTGGCCAAGGCCGAACTCAATGGCGAGGTGAGCTTCGATGCCGAGGACGAGACGGATCGAACCCTGCGGCTGAATATCGACGACCTGCCCCTAACGGCCCTGCATCGCCCCCTGCGGCTGCCCAACACCTTCGGCGGAATCATCACCGCCGGTGCTTCCCTCACCGGAAGTTTGCAAGATCCCCAGGTGCGCGGGCGGCTCGCCGTCAACCAGGCCACCATTAACGACCAACCCGTTGACGTAGCCTCGGCGGATTTCCTCTACCAAGATGCCCGTCTCAACCTGCGCAGCGACATAGCCCTTCAGGATCAGGAGGAGGTGGATCCCCTCACCCTGCTGGCCAGTGTGCCCTTACCCATAGACGGCATCAAGCAGGTGCCCAGCCGCGATAACGTCATCGTGCGGCTGCGCATGAAGGATGAGGGCTTTGCCTTGATTAACCTGTTCACCCAGGCCGTGATCTGGGAAGAGGGAGCGGCGGAACTCGCCCTGAATGTGGATGGTTCCTGGCCTCTTAACCAGCCCCTAGAGGAAGCCCTGACCTCCCTGAAGGTAACGGGGTCGGCCAATTTTGACGGCGTTACCCTCAGTTCTCCCAGTTTGCCAGACCAACCCCTCACCAACCTGCGCGGTGCAGTGACCGTGGTTGAAGGCGAGGGTATGGTTGCAGGCGAGAATGTGGTTGCAGGGGAGGAGAACGGAGTCGATCCCTCGCTGTATTTGAATGGCCTCGTGCTCGATGTCCAAGACCTAGCGGGTGACTTTGGTACCGGACAACTCACGGCCCAGGGCAAGCTCAAGGTGTTGCCATCCATCAATGACCTCGCCCCTGGGGTGGTTGGCCCCAGCCCCTTTTCGGCCTCCCCGGAGGGCACGGCGGAGCCGGTGGATGACCGCTTCCGGCTCAACCTCACGGACATTGCCCTAGACTTGCGCAACGCCGCCGGGACGTACCAAGGTAAGCTAGATGGCGAGGTCATCCTAGACGGCAGTCTCTACCTCCTCCAACCCTTGGTTTCAGGGAATTTGCGCCTCTCCCAGGGGGTTCTAACCCTGCCCGATTCCCAGGATACAATCACCCTCGTGGGCGGCGGCTTTGGCCCCTCTAACCCCACGGTCTACCAACTCGTGCCCCCGGCCCTGGAGGACTTTTCCATCACCCTGGGGGACAATGTTCGTCTGGCCATTCCGGGGCTGGTGGATGTACGCGCCCAAGGGGACTTGAAGCTCGTGGGTGCCTTCCCCGAGATTCGACCCGATGGGCGGATCAACCTGCCCTCAGGCCGAATTAACCTACTCACCACCGAATTCCGGCTCACGGGCAACAGCAACTATGCCGAATTTAGCGCCAACGATGAAGCCATCGATCCCATCGTAGTTGCCAACCTATCGGCGGCGGTCTCCGATACCCTCAGCAGCGGCACCAGCCTGACAGCGGCCACCCCATTCCCCCGCAACGAGGTGATCGATTCTCCCATCAGTCAACTGGGCCTCACCCAAAACGGCGTGCAAACCATCCGGATTCGCGCCAATGTCAATGGCCGAGCCAGCCGTATCGTCCAGCTTCAGGGTGTGGAACTGTCCAGTACGCCCCCCCGCAGCGAAGGAGAAATTATTAGCTTAATCAGCAACGAATTTCTCGCCGCCCTAGAATCCACCCTGGGTAGTGTGGCTGGCAGCGGTGACAACTTCCAAGGGCTGCTAGCCTTTGCCGGGTCGGCCATCCTCAACCGCATTCAAAACCTGATTGGCGCGGGCATTGACAACACTGAACTACGGCTCTACTCCGCTTCGCCGCCGGGATCACAGCAGGTGGATGTGGGCGGTGAGGTGAGCTTTAATCTATCCCCCAGTTTGGCGATGTCGGTGCAGAAGGTGTTCACCAATGTCACCCCCGCTCTGCTTGGGATGCGCTACCGCATCACCGATCAGATTACCGTGCGGGCCATCACCAGCTATGAGGAATTTAACGAAAATACCGGGGCTATTATCGAGTTCCGGTTCTAGCTCACCATTTGCACCCACGGCCAGGGGCATTGAGGCTTCGACGGGCTCAGCCTGAGCGGGGTGAGATTGAGGCTTCGACAAGCTCGGACTGAGCGGGGTGAGATTGAGGCTTCGACAAGCTCAGCCTGAGCGGGATCGACCTGGGCATCAGGGGTAAACCTGGTGGACTGACAAACCTGGCTAGAACCCGTATCTGTCAAAGGGCCAGAAGACCTGACCCCGACATGCCCCGAAGGCGGTAGGGGCGCGGTTTCCGCGCCCGGTGCAGAATCTTTGGTCAGCCAACCAGGGGGTCAACAGCCGGGATGGGGGAGAACACCGGATAGGACTAGGCAATAAATAAGCTGGGCTTCTGCTACAGAAGCCCAGCTTGGTCAGGCGGTGCCCCGATTGAATGCCATCGGGTTAATGCCATCGGGGGCACCGCTCGGTCGGGTAGACCTTAGTAGTCGAAGTCGCCGCCCATGCCAGCGCCAGCGGGAGCGCCTTCCTTGGGTTCGGGCTTATCAACGATGATGCACTCGGTGGTGAGCACCATACCGGCGATGGAGGCGGCGTTTTGCAGGGCAGAACGGGTCACCTTGGCGGGGTCAACGATGCCAGCTTCCAACATATCGACGAATTCGCCGTTGGCGGCGTTGTAGCCGACATTGAAGTCCTTCTCTTTGACGCGCTCGGCGATCACGGCCCCGTTTTGGCCAGCGTTTTCAGCAATCCGCATCAGGGGAGCAGCCAGGGCGCGGGCCACGATGGTAGCGCCAGTGTGCTCTTCGGCGGTGAGGTTGCCGTCAACCCAGGAGAGCAGATCGGGCACCAGGTGGGCCAGGGTGGTACCGCCACCGGGGACGATGCCTTCTTCCACAGCGGCCTTGGTGGCGTTGATGGCGTCTTCCAGGCGCAGCTTGCGATCCTTCATCTCGGTTTCGGTGGCGGCCCCGACTTTGATCACGGCCACACCGCCAGACAGCTTGGCCAGACGCTCTTGCAGCTTCTCTTTGTCGTAGCTGGATTCGGTTTCTTCAATCTGACGACGGATTTGCTCGCAGCGGGCTTTCACATCCTTCTCGTTGCCTTCGGCGACGATGGTGGTGGCATCCTTGGTGATGGTGAGGCGGCGAGCCTGACCCAGCATATCCAGCTTGGTGTTGTCCAGCTTGAGGCCGGTGTCTTCGGAGATTACCTGACCGCCGGTCAGCACGGCGATGTCTTCCAGCATGGCCTTACGACGGTCGCCAAAGCCAGGAGCCTTCACAGCGGCCACGTTCAGCACCCCGCGCAGACGGTTGACCACCAGGGTGGCTAGGGCTTCTTTTTCGATGTCCTCGGCGATGATCACCAGGGGACGACCGGAGCGAGCCACTTGCTCTAGCACGGGCACCAGGTCTTGCACCAGGGCGATTTTCTTGTCGGTGATCAGCAGGTAGGGCTCGTCCAGGATGGCTTCCATGCGCTCGGTGTCGGTGACAAAGTAGGGGGAGATGTAGCCCTTATCGAAGCGCATCCCTTCGGTGATTTCCAGTTCGGTGGTCATGGACTTCCCTTCTTCCAGGGAAATCACGCCCTCGCGGCCCACCTTATCCATGGCCTCGGCGATCATCGCGCCCACTTCTTCATCGTTACCAGCGGAGATGGAACCCACCTGGGCGATGGACTTGGAATCCCCCACCGGACGGGCGTGCTCAGCAATTTTGTCTACCAGGAAGGCGGTGGCCTTGTCGATGCCGCGCTTCAGGGAAATGGCGTTCGCCCCAGCGGCCACGTTGCGCAGACCTTCTTTGACGATGGCATGGGCCAGCACGGTGGCGGTGGTGGTACCATCGCCAGCGGCGTCGTTGGTCTTAGAAGCAGCCTGACGAATCAGCGCTACCCCGGTATTTTCAATGTTGTCTTCCAGTTCGATTTCCTTCGCGATGGTCACGCCATCGTTGACGATCTGAGGAGCACCGAACTTCTTCTCCAGCACCACGTTCCGACCCTTGGGGCCGAGGGTAACCGCAACGGCCTCAGCCAGGGTGTCCATCCCTTTTTCCAGGGCACGACGGGCGTTTTCGTTGTAAATAATGCGCTTAGCCATGAACCAAAATCTCCGAAAATAAGTAGGAGGAAGCAAACAATTCGTGGGGTGCAAACGCTATGCGAGGCTATGCCAACACGACGCTATGCACCAAAATCTTCACCGTAGGGTGCATTCGCGAAGCAATGCACCAAAGCTCAGATCAGGTTGATGGTGGGCAGTGCCCACCCTACGGGAAACTACGGGAAATTTGTAGGGTGCATTTGCGAAGCAATGCACCAAAGCCGACGGGATTTAGCCCAGAACGGCCAGAATATCCTTCTCAGACAGCAGCACAAATTCTTCGCCGCCCAGTTTGATGTCGGTGCCAGCATACTTGGAGTACAGCACCTTATCGCCCACTTTGACCTCAATGGCCAGACGGTTGCCCTTGTCATCGGTTTTGCCGGGGCCAACGGCGGTGATTTCGCCAACCTGGGGCTTTTCCTTGGCGGTGTCGGGCAGCAGAATACCGCCAGCGGTGGTTTCTTCAGAAGCGCTGACTTTGATCAGAACCCGATCAGCCAGGGGCTTAACGCTGGATGCGGCTAGGGTGATAGCGGCCATACAAAAATCTCCGGGATTTAGCGACGTACAACGAGCGCCTGAGCGAATCTCTCGCCTGCTCAGGCCAAACGGGAACTTAGCACTCTCAAGCTCCGAGTGCTAATTTACGTCAGCTCAGGGTTCAATAGCAATTCACCGGGCTGTACGGGTTCCCGAACTGAGGCGGCTTTGCCCTAGCCCTAGCCCTACCCGTGGCCCTACCCATAGATTTAGAAAGGGTTAAGGGGTCGGGGAGTCGATGTAGGCTATCTTAACAAGCGTTGGGGCAGGAGATGGCTATGGTTCAAGACGCAGCCCAAGCATCACTACAGGAACTGTTGGTCAGGGGTAGCTTCGATGCCGTGCGGGCCATGTTGATTCCCATGCAGCCCGCCGATGTGGCCGAGATGATTGACGAACTGCCCGACACCTACCAGGCCGTGGCCTTTCGGCTCTTGCCCAAGGATGAGGCCATTGAAGTTTACGAGTATCTCCCTAGCCGAGTACAGCAGAATTTACTGATGGAATTTCGGCATCCGGAGGTGTTGGAGATTGTGGATCGGATGTCGCCGGACGACCGAGCGCGACTGTTTGACGAATTGCCCGCCAAGGTGGTGCGTCGGCTATTGGTGGATATGAGCCCCGCCGAACGCAACGCCACCGCCCTGCTGCTGGGCTACCCAGACGAAAGCGCCGGACGGATCATGACCTCCGAGTTTGTCACCCTGCGGGGGAGCCTCACCGCCGCCCAAGCCCTAGACCGCATCCGCCGCCTTGCCCGCAGTTCCGAAACCATCTATACCCTCTACGTCACCGATAATTCCCGCCACCTGCTGGGCACCCTCTCCCTGCGCGATTTGGTAATCGCCCAGCCCGATCAATTGATCGAAGCCATCATGACCGAAGAGGTGGTGTTTGTGAAAACCGACACCGACCAGGAAGAAGCGGCCCTCCTGATTCAGCACTATGACTTTCTCGCCCTGCCCGTCGTGGATCGGGAACTGCGGCTGGTGGGCATTGTCACGGTGGATGACCTGATGGACGTGATCGAAGCGGAGGTCACCGAAGACATCTACACCGCTGGGGGGGTGCAATCCGTCGGCGATGACTACTTTGAGACCAACCTGATCACCGTGGCCCGGAAGCGGGTGGTGTGGTTGCTCGTCCTGCTCGTCACCAATACCGCCACCAGCGCGGTGATTAAGGGCCAAGAAGACCTCCTACAGCGGGTTGTTGTGCTCACGGCCTTTATCCCCCTGCTGATTGGGGCTGGAGGCAACGTCGGTGCCCAGTCCTCCACCGTGGTGATTCGCGGCCTCAACACCGAGGATGTCAACCCCTCCGATATGGCCTACATCGTCGGTCGCGAAACCCTGGCGGGCCTGATCCTAGGACTGCTGCTGGGCAGTGCCGTTACCCTCTGGGCCTTTTTCCTCGAAGGCGATCTGGGCGTTGCCCTGTCCGTCGGCCTTAGCCTGATCGCCATTTCCCTGATTGCCACCTTCGCCGGAGCCGCCCTGCCCTTTCTCTTCAAAGCCCTCAAGTTCGACCCCGCCCTCATGTCTGCCCCCTTCATTACCACCGCCGTAGATGTGCTAGGGGTACTGATTTACCTCAACATTGCTCGCCTCATTTTGGGTCTCTAGCTGGGGCCTTGAGCGCCGTAGATTGGGAATAGGGTCGGATCAGACTCAGTAGATCCCAAAGATGTCTCTTCGTATGGGC
>JAYKHF010000274.1:0-3466 GCA_035285305.1 Leptolyngbya sp. | reverse complement strand
CGAATGGGCTCCACCACCGGATGGGGGTAAAAACCGGGCTGGCACATCTGCTGAATGAGGGCGGGCAGGGTGGTATCGGTCATGGGTTGATCGTGGGGAATAGACAGCGGAGGCGATACGGACGGTCGATCAGGACGGTCAATCAGGACGGTCAATCAGGGGACAGCAGTCCCGCCGGAGATCGGTAAAAACCGAGGGCTGAGGGCTGAGGAATCGCGGTTTTGTCAGCCCGATCCCGCCACGGTAGCCAGTGGGTTCACCGCCACCGGATCTCCATCATGCCCTATCATCCTCCCTCCTTTTGCCCCGGTGGTAGATGCTGGTGGCGACGCTGGGTAAACCAATGTTGAAGCTGTTGCTGGCAGGGGTCGGCCAGAATCCCCGCCAGGACGGGGAGTTTGTGGTTCGAGCAGGGGCCATCGGGCAGGTTGATCCGAGACCGCACGGATCCGGCCTTGGGGTCATCGGCCCCATAGACCAGCAGGCCCAGGCGGCTAAGGATAATGGCCCCGGCACACATGGGACAGGGCTCTAGGGTGACGTAGAGGGTGCATTGGTTCAGGTGCCAGTTGCCGAGGTGCTGACTGGCCTGCCGCAGGGCCAGGATTTCGGCGTGGGCGGTGGGGTCTTGATCCTGCTCCCGGCGGTTGTGGGCGGCGGCTAAGCGCTGATTATTGGGGCCAACCACCACCGCTCCCACGGGCACATCCCCCGCTTGTCCAGCGGCTTCGGCCTGGAGTAGGGCTTGCTCCATCCAGTGGCGGTGGCGCAGATAGGACGGATCAGACAGGGGCGGCGGCGGCAGATCGGGCAGCATGTTACGGCAGAATGCAGGTTTAGGGCGATGACTTGACCCAGGTTTTATCATAGGGGAGCGGCCTTGGCCCCTGTGTTGCCCCCGGTGCCCGTCGTCACCATGCTGAAATTGCTCCATCTGTCGGATATTCACCTGGGCAGTGGGTTGTCCCACGGTCGAATTAACCCGGAGACGGGCCTGAACACTCGGCTGGAGGATTTTGTGGCGGCTCTGTCGCGCTGCATGGATCGCGCCTTGGCGGAGCCCGTGGATCTGGTGCTGTTTGGGGGAGATGCTTTTCCCAATGCCACGCCGCCGCCCCTGGTGCAGCAGGCCCTGGCCCAGCAATTTTGTCGGTTGTCGGCGGCGGGAATTCCCCTGGTGCTGCTGGTGGGCAACCACGATCAGCATAGCCAAGGGGCTGGGGGGGCTAGCCTGTCGATCTATCGCACCCTGGGGGTGCCCGGGGTGATCGTGGGCGATCGCCTCGCAACGCACCGGATCGAGACCCGCCAAGGCCCGGTGCAGGTGATCACGCTACCCTGGCTGACCCGATCCGTCCTGTTGACCCGGCCCGAAACCGAGGGCCTCTCAATGGCCCAGGTGAACGATCTGTTGCTGGATCGACTGCGGGTAGCCTTGGAAGGCGAAATTCGTGGCCTCGACCCCACCCTGCCCACCGTGCTGTTGGCCCATGCCATGGTGGATACGGCGGCCTACGGGGGCGAACGATTCCTCTCGGCAGGGCGAGGGCTGACCCTGCCCATGGCCCTCCTGGCGCGGCCCTGCTTTGACTATGTGGCCCTGGGCCATGTCCACCGCCACCAAATTCTCTGTGACCACCCCCTGATGATCTACCCCGGCAGCATTGAGCGGGTAGACTTCAGCGAGGAAGCCGAGGATAAGGGCTATGTTCTGGTTCACCTGGGGCGGGGGGAGGCCAGGGCCGAATTTTGCCCCTTGCCCGTGCGCCCCTTTAAGACCATTCAGGTTGATCTGACGGAGACTGAAACGCCCCAGGAAAGCCTGATTCAGGCCATTGCCGCCACGGATATTACCGATGCCGTGGTGCGCTGTCTCTACCGCCTCCGGGCCGACCAAGCGGAACACCTTGACCGATCTGCCCTGGCGACGGCCCTGGCCACCGCCCATACCTACACCCTCCAGGCCCAGGTGACCCCCGAGGCCCACCGTCACCGCCTGCCGGAACTCGGCACCGACCACGCCCTCGATCCCATCGCCGCCCTGCGCACCTACCTCGACAGCCGCCCCGATGTGGCCGATCTGAAAGAGGCTCTCCTGTCCGCCGCTACCCTGCTGGGGGAAGAGGCCGAAGACCTCGCCCTCGATGTCGCCCCAGAGTTGACGACGGAACACCCCCCCGACCCCACCGAAAATCCCCCTGTCCCCACGCCCCAACAACTCCGCCTACTCTAGTTCCCCCGACTCCCCACTCCCCACTCCCGACTCCCCACTCCCGACCCCCCACTCCCGCCCCCACTCCCATGTACGACCTCGTCTCCACCGCCCTCCAAGCCCAACAATTGACCCAAGCGGCGACGCTGATTAAGCAGTGGCAGCAGGAAAAGCCGAAGGATCCTTGGCTGGCCCTGGCCATGGGGCAGTATTGGGAGGCGAAGGCGGATCTGGAACGCGCCCAGACCACCTATACCCAACTGCTGCAAAACACCGCCAACCCCAAGGTGATGGGTCAGGCGAGGGCAGGGATCCAGCGGGTGCGGGATGCCTTGGCCCGCCAGCGGGAGCATGACCTCAATGCGGCCAAGGCCCAGCCCGGTTCGGAACAGGTGGGGGTGCTGGTGCTTCAGCCCGTGGCTGGGGAGCAGCGGGAGGCAGCGGTGCAGGGGTTGGCCAAGGTGATGCAGATCGATGCCTATACGGCCCGTACTCGGTTGCCCCGTCAGGCTTGGCGGCTGCATCGGGTGGGGGCATTGGGGGAACTGCGCTACTTTGGTGAGCAACTGCGCCAGCACCAGGTGCCCTGTGTGTGGGCGGCGGTGAATGAGGTGAAGGGGTTGCCGGTGTTTCGGGTGCAGGCCATTCAGAGCGCCGAGGCCCAGGTGACGGTGCTGTGCCAGAATATCCACGGCCAAAAGGGCACCCTGCAACTGCAATGGTCGGAGATTAGCCAGTGGGTGCTGGGGGCGCTGCCGATCTATGAGTCGGTGGTGGATCTTGGCCCCTGGGGCAAACTGCAACGGAAGGAAGCCACCCAGGACTACGCTGAAGTGGTGGACTGGCACCTCCATGGACGGGGCTGTGTGCTGCGGTTTTGCGATCGCACCTACCGCTACCGGGAATCGGCCCCCCTGCCTGGACTGTGGGATCCGCCCACCGATGGCCCCCTGATTGGCGCAACGGCCTGGAAAGCCCTCAAAGTGGCGTTTGAGCAGGCCATTGTGCCCCCCTTGCAGCGAGACTTTACCGGGTTTGGCGAAAGTGCCCTAGACTTCATCGACCTGCTGCCGGAGATTCCCCCCTACCTGGAACTGAGCCGTAGCCAGCCCTCCCCCTGGGATGCAGCCTTCCAGTTGTACAGTTGCCTACGCTTTCTGGCCTATACGCCCCCCGAAAAATCAAGCTAGGATGGGGAGCCTCAGCAAGGCTCATTTGGGCCAATTGGCCGTTCCCCCTGAGCCTGTCGAATTG
>JAYKHF010000273.1:0-8079 GCA_035285305.1 Leptolyngbya sp. | reverse complement strand
TTCAGACCCTCGTCGCGGAACAGTGTGATCTAGCGGATCAAGACCTGAATCCCAAGACACGCTATACCCCTCCCTTTCCAGGGACGGCGGCGATGCTCCAGCGCCTGAGCCAAGCTGGGGTGAAACTGGGGGTGCTGTCCTCCGACAGCCCTGCCCATGTGGAGGACTTTCTGACCCACTACGGTCTAAGGCCCTGGATCAACGACTGGCAGGGCACCGCCCCGGAAGACCCGCCCAAGCCCGATCCAGCTTTGCTCCATCGTCTGTGTGAACGGCTGGGGGTAGCGGTGGCCCACACCGTGATCGTGGGAGATAGCTGGGCTGACGCCGCCCTTGCGAACAATGCCGGAATCGCCTTTATTTCGGTATCGGAGGCCTGGGGACGGCCCCCGGTGGCTGGTTCGTCCCTGATCCTCACCGCCTGGGAGGATTTGCACCTGCGTTCTCACCCCCGGCCATCCTAGCTCACGGACAGGGGGGCCATCAATTCCGGGTCTTGGAACAGAGGGGTGCTGAGGTAGCGCTCGCCAAAGCTGGGCTGAATCACCACAATCAGTTTGCCTTGGTGTTCAGGCCGACGACCGACCTCCACCGCTGCCTTGACGGCGGCTCCGCTGGAAATGCCGGAGAGCAGCCCCTCCTCGCGGGCCATGCGCCGACCATAGGCAATGGCGTCTTCATCGGCCACCTGCACCACCTCGTCGATCAGATCCACCTTGAGTACTTCGGGAATAAACCCTGCGCCAATGCCCTGAATTTTGTGGGATCCTGGCCGCCCACCGGAGAGCACGGGGCTATTCACCGGCTCCACGGCAATGGCTTTGAATCCCGGCTTGCGCTGCTTCAGCACGTCGGCCACGCCGGTGATGGTGCCCCCGGTGCCTACCCCCGCCACGAGGATATCCACCTGGCCATCGGTGTCGGCCCAAATTTCCTCGGCGGTGGTGCGGCGGTGAATATCGGGGTTGGCGGGGTTGCGGAACTGTTGCAGCATGTAGGCATCGGGCAGGGCATCCAGAATTTCCTGGGCGCGTTGAATGCAGCCCGACATGCCCGCCATCCCGGGGGTCAGCTCGAGTTCGGCCCCGTAGGCCCGCAGCATTGCCCGCCGCTCGGAACTCATGGTTTCTGGCATGGTGAGGATGAGGCGATAGCCCTTAGCCGCTGCTGCCATCGCTAGGGCAATGCCCGTATTGCCGGAGGTGGGCTCTACTAGGGTGGTTTTGCCCGGGGTAATCAGCCCCTCCGCCTCGGCGGCTTCGATCATGTTGATGCCGATCCGATCCTTCACCGAGGCCGAGGGATTCATCCCCTCCAGCTTGATCACAATCTGGGCCAGACAGCCCTCCGCCTGGGGAATGCGATTGAGCCGAACCAGGGGCGTCCGACCGATCAGTTGGGTTACGTTATCTGCTATGCGCATGGGGCTGGCCTAGATGTAATACATGATGTCGATCTGTTGCTTGGCGTTGCGCTGATCCAGCAGGTCTTGCAGGGTATAGCGTTGCAGCACCGCCTCCGCCGCCTGCCGCACCTCACCCCACACATCCTGCACCACCAGCGCTTCCACGGTTTCAGGGGATTTGTCTCCGTCGGGCTGCCCCTCAAACCCTTCAATGCAGCTCACGACATCGTAGAGACTGACCTTCCACGGTTCGCGAGCGAGCAAATAGCCTCCCCGCGCCCCCCGTTGGCTTTTAACCAACCCCGCCCGACGCAGGGTGGCCAACAGTTGCTCTAAGTATCGGTCAGGGATGCTTTGCTGAGCCGAAATTTGACGAATTTGTAAGGGTTCGCCGCTGGCGTGATGGGCGCTAAGCTCAATCAACGCCAGCAGGGCATATTCACTTTTACAGGACAAATCCACAATACAGGTGCAGTTAAAGGGCCATAGCCCTAGTATACCCCGGTTCCCCACTGGGGTTTGCAGGATTCACAAGCCTTGATGAAACCGCTGGCGTGGGCGGCTGCCTAGGGGATTTACGATTGGGCGTCATGGTCTTCGGGGTGGGATCGGCGTTTGCGGGAGTGCGCCGCGCTCGATGGGGGGGGCGTGCGCCTCGGCTGGGCTGCGCCTTTCCGGGATCTAGATCTATTTTTGGCGCTTCCCCCGCTGCGGGGGGCCTGTTGTTTTGATCCAGAACGCCGCCGCTTCCAGGCGGAGGACAGCCAATCGGCGGTGTAGTGGCTGAGGGCACCCAATTCCAGCCCGATGACTAGGGCCAGCCAATGGGGCCAGTGGGTGCGCAGATGCCAAGCCACGCCTGCGACCAGGGCTTCCCAGGTGAGGGCGGTGCGGCCCAGACCATTCAAGACATCTACCACCACCACGGTGGCCAAGCTGAGCCATAGCGAGGCATAGATCACCCGAATGAGGGTACCAATCACCGGCCCGTGCGACCAGCGAGACCGGTGGCGCATACTGCCCCGATAGGGGAGCCAAATCCAGCGTAGCCAGCCCCAGCGTTTGTATTGAACCGAGTGAATATCCAAATCCGGGCCGAGCATCCAGCCCCCCAGCAAAAACCCTAGGCAGACGACCCCTGTCAACCTCGCATCCAGCGTCAGCCAAAAGGCCACGACCACTACCAGCGGTAGAGTCCAGAGGGTAATGCGATCGTGGGTGCGGCCTGATGACATGGATCGGGTGTATCAAAATTAGGCCCGAAACGCAAGATCACGCCGTGGCGCAGATGGCTCCAAGCTGGGGGATGACCAAGGTGTCGTCAGGTTTTCAGGAAATCTTGACGAGGTGCGGTGCCTAGGGGCGGCTGCCCCTTCCTGGCCTGAAGGCGGTATCGGGCCTTAGTCGCTGCTAGGGGCCACCCAGACCGGGTACGGCCACTTCTGAAAAATATTCGGAAGCTTGCCTGGGATCGGGGTGACTCACTGATATTCTCTCTAGAAGAAATGGTGGGAGCCCGGTACGTGAGGACTTCCCCAGAACTTTTGCTAAGCAGTGGCGCTGACCCCCAATTCATCTTAAGGAGACCTTCCATGGCTAGCCCCAAGCGCATCGGTATCCTCACGAGCGGCGGCGATTGCCCCGGCCTAAATGCGGTGATTCGGGCGGTGGTGAAGTGTTCCAGCCGTCGTGGATGGCAGGTGCTGGGAATTCCCTACGGCACGGACGGCATGATGCGTGTGGCCGAGGGCGAATACCAGCCCGACGACCTGATCATTCCAGACCATGGCTACGACATTCCAGGCACGCTCCAGGGCATTGACGTGCTGCAATTCCTCAGTGGATCCATCCTCGGTTCGATCAATAAGGGCGATTCCCGGAACCCGGCGGTGCTGGCCAAAATCCTCAAGGGCTATGAAATGATGGGGCTGGATGCGCTGATTGCCATCGGCGGCGACGGGAGCTTGGACATCATCTACGAAATTTCCCTCAAGGGTGGCTGGAACCTGATCGGCATTCCCAAAACCATCGACAATGATGTCCCGTTTACCGAGCGATCCATCGGCTTTGACACCGCTGTGCAAACGGTGAATTCGGCCCTCTACGATCTCACCTTCACCGCCGCCAGCCATGACCGGGTGATGGTGGTGGAGGTGATGGGTCGCGATGCTGGGCATTTGGCCCTCTACGGCGGCATTGCGGGTGGTGCCGATGTGATCCTGATTCCCGAACTGGTACCAGCTCTGAACGGCACCATCATTGACCAGGTGTGTCACAAACTGGCGGAACTGCGCCATCGGGGCCGCAAGTTTGCCCTCGTGGTGGTGGCCGAAGGGGTGCGCCGGGAAGACGGCCACCGCATGAAGATGATTGGCGAATTTTTAGCCCAGGAAATTGCTAGCCGCAGCCACATCCTTTGCGCCAGCGGAGCGGAGGATTACTGCGACATGGACGCCGTGGAAACCCGCGCTACGGTGCTGGGGCACATCCAGCGGAGTGGCACCCCCACCGCGTCTGATCGCCTGCTCGCTGCCGCCTTTGGCCGTAAAGCCACGGACTTAATTGCCGACGATCGCTATGGTCGCCTGGTGGTGTGGGAAGCGGGGCGCGTTCGATCCAAGGACTTGGGTGAGGCCATCGCCATCGTCCGCGACTGCCACGACCGCAACGTTTGCCCCGGCCCCGTAGAGGTGGAGGGCACCATGGTGAAGGTGGCCCGATCCCTCGGTATCTACGTGGGCGACCCGGCCACGCTACCCTCCCTCACCACCACCATGACCTAGGGCGGGGGGGTGTCCGGTTGCCCTGCGCGATGGGGGCTGACCGGGGCCTAATTCCAGGCCGGACAGGTATATCGTCCGATCTGTCGGAGGGAAGACTGGGCCGATTGTAGGCGTCCCGGCGAAACCTCGAGGGGCAGCAGGCCAAACCAGGCTAGGTTTTGGGTGTAGTAGGCGGTATCGCTATCCCAAAAGCCGTTTTGGTAGGCGGGCAGGAGTTTCTGGCGATAGATGGCCTCGGCGGTGGTGGGATCCACCTGGATTAGGGCCGGATACAGCATGGCGTAGTGGGCGGTGGCTTCATAGCTCGACTCGGTGAGGCCATCGAGGGAGAGGCGCGCCGGTAGACGATCATCCCGCTGCCAGCGCTGGATGAGTTCTGGCAGTTGGCTTTGGAGATAGGCTTGGGCTCGGGGGTCTTGATTCCAGGCGGCGTCTTGCCCGACCCGCCACCAGACCCGGATGGCATCAAAGCTGTAGCGACTTTGCAAGGTGAGATCCGAGTCGAGGCCATCGGGATCTAGGGATCGGTAGGTTTCGGTGATCGGGTTATAGACCACCCAGTCGGGGGGCAGGCCCGTCTCCGAAAACTGACTGAGATCCCCCAACATGGCATAGCCGCTGTCGATCAGGCTGTTCCAGTCGCGGCTTGGATCGACCTGGGCAAAGAGGCGGAAACTGGCTGGCGCAAAGTAGGAGGGGTTGAGCACCAGGCGGTCGGGCTGGTTGAAAAAGGCACCCTTGGGGCCGGGGAGGAGTTGTCGCTGACCATCGGGCAACGGTACGGTGCCCTGCTCCCAGAGGTCGTCCAAAATGGCCTGGGCTTCGGTCAGGTATTGGGGACAGCGCCAGCGCTGGGCGGCCCAAATCAGGGCGGTGGCGGCGTCAATGTCGGCATCGGTGGCAAAGTTGTCGTCTAGAATGCCCCAACTGTCGTCCGGTCGCTGGCCCCAGTGCCATGCCCACAGGTGATCGCGGCGTTGGCCCTGATCATCGCGGCGAGACAGGTTGTTTTTGGCCCAGGTATAGGTGCGCTCAAAGGTGGCGGGGTCGTTAATGGCGACGGCCCGCAGCATGGCGTAGGCCTGCCCTTCGGACACCGTGCGATCCTGGTCTGCGCGATCAATCACCCGTCCATCGGCCTGGATAAAGCGATCCCGGTAGGTCTGCCAACTTTCCCGCAGGAGGGTGTTCTGGGGGCTGGGAATGGCGAGGGTGAGGGGTTGTGACACCGAAACTTGGCAGAGGCTGGGCTGGGGATTACTCGCGGCTGAGGTGGGAGCCTGGTGATGACCCACCACGGTGAGGGCGATCGCCAGGGGGAGGAGAGCTAGGATCAATCGCTTGTGGGGGCGTTTTAGCGTAGGCATAGCCAGGGCCGGAATGGACGTGGGGACAGAGAATACCGGGGCATCGGCGGCGTTGCCGGAGGCGGATAGGCTACCGACTCCCCGAGTCCATCCCAGCATAGGGGGTGAACTCGAGGAGTCAGGGGCACCAAAGGCCACTGTTTCAACAGGCACAGGGCCAGGAACTCCGGCTTCCGCGTCAAACCAGGTAGGTATAGCGGCCTAGGCTGTGTTCGTATTGCTGAATCAGCAGTTGAGACTCCTCTAGGGTGATTTGATTTTCCTGGAGGGACTGCTCCGACCGCCGCCGAATGTTTTCGATCATGTCTTCGGCGTCGTACTGCACATAGCCCAGCACCTCGGTCATGGTGTCGCCCTTAACGACATGCTGCACCTGGTAACCCTTGGGGGTCATGTGAATGTGGACAGCATTGGTGTCACCAAAAAGGTTGTGCAGGTTGCCCATAATTTCCTGGTAGGCACCGCCCAGGAACATCCCTAGGTAGTAGGGTTTGCCTTCCTGGAGAGGATGGAGTTCTAGGACATGCTTGACATCGCGCAGGTCGATGAACTGGGAAATTTTGCCATCGCTGTCGCAGGTGAGATCGGCGAGGGTGCCCCGGCAGGAGGGTTCTTCGTTGAGGCGGTGGATGGGCAGGATCGGGAACAGTTGGTCAATGGCCCAGGCATCGGGCATGGACTGGAACACCGATAGATTGATGTAGTAAATCGAGGCCATGCTCTGGGTCAGTTCCTCGATATCTTCGGGCACATAGTCGGCATCGCTCACCACCGACAGCGCCTTGCGGCAGCAGGCCCAATAGAGTCGTTCCGCCTTGGCCCGATCCGCCAGGGTCAGATAGCCAAAGTTGAACAGGCTGATGGATTCTTCCTTGAATTGCAGGGCGTCGTTGTAGAGTTCCTGCACATTTTGGGGGGTAATGCCCTGATGAATTTCGTAGAGTTCCCGCAGGATGGCGTGGTCGCCGTCGCCGGGAATTTCCAGATCATCCTGGGCCGGAGCATCGCTGCACCCCAGCACGTCAAACACCAGCACCGACTGGTGGGACACAATCGCCCGCCCGCTCTCGCTGATTAGGGTTGGTACCGGAACGTCCTTAGCCCGACAGGCTTCTTGAACTTCGGCCACCACATCGTTCGCGTAGTTCTGGGTGCTGTAGTTTTTGGAGGCATAAAAGCTGGTTTGGGATCCGTCGTAGTCCACCGCCAAGCCACCGCCCACGTCGAGGTAGCCCATCTTGGCCCCTAGGCCCACCAGTTCTACGTAGATACGGCCTGCTTCCCGTAGGGCTTCCTTGAGCACGCTGATGGCGGAAATTTGGGAGCCAATGTGGAAGTGCAGCAGTTGCAGGCAGTCCAGCATTCCCTCCTCCCGCAGCCGATCCACCACGGCTAGAATCTCCGGCACCGTCAGGCCAAATTTGGCCCGATCCCCCGCCGAAACCCCCCAACGACCGCTACCCTTGGTGCTGAGCTTGGCCCGCACCCCCAACACTGGACGGATGCTCAGGCGGCGACTGGCGGCAATGGCCAACTCCACCTCGTTCATTTGCTCGATGACAATAATCGGCTGCTGACCGAGGCGCTGGCCCAGCATTGCCGTTTCGATGTAGTCCTTGTCCTTATAGCCGTTGCAGATCAGCAGTGCCCCTGGGGTCTCCAGGGTGGCTAGGGCGATGAGCAATTCCGGTTTAGACCCCGCCTCTAGGCCAAACTGGTAGGGCTTGCCAAAGCGGACAATGTCCTCCAACAACTGCCGCTGCTGGTTGCACTTGACCGGGAACACACCCCGGTAAACGCCATTGTATTTGTAGCGGGCAATGGCCTTCGCGAAGCAGGCGTTGATGCGCTCGATGCGGTCTTCCAAAATATCGGGAAACCGAATTAACAGTGGCAGATGTAGGTTTCGCTGCTTAATCGCTTCCACCAGTTCCACGAGATCCAGCGAACCGCCGCGATCTCCCTGGGGCGACACGGTGATATGGCCGTCTGCGTTGATGGAAAAATAGGGATCCCCCCAGCTATGGATGCGATAGAGCTCTTCGCTGGCTTCAATCGTCCATCCGGTGGCCGGGGTCTTAGAGGCTTGTAACATACTTTCCAGGGTGGCACGGTCAAAGGGGCGAATGGGCTCTAGGGATGGTTGCTGTGCCATAGGTGATTAACGGTGCCCCCTCGTAGTGTGGTGAATGGTGTGTGTTAGGTGTGAAAAACGTGTGGTAAACCCAAATCGGCGGGGTTCATAAACCCGGTGCTACCTTGGCCCAGCCGTAACCGTGGTGCGACCCAAATTGTAACAAACCCTTAGGGACAACGGCGTCCGCCCGTCCACCGTTTTCCCCCGCTCCGGCCTCCCGACCCCCCATAATGGTGCATTGCTTCGCGAATGCACCCTACGACCTGATTGACTGACAAAACTTACCAGAACCCAGATTCCTCAAAGGGTCAGGAGACCTGACCCCTACATGGCCTAAATGCGGTAGGGGCGCGGTTCCCGCGCCCGGTGCAGGATCTTTTGTCAGCC
>JAYKHF010000272.1:0-3907 GCA_035285305.1 Leptolyngbya sp. | reverse complement strand
TGAAACAGCGCTTCCAGGAAACAGAACGCCTGATGCGCCGCCAAAACCAGCAGTTCAACGAGCAGTTGGGCAAACTGGGCAACCGCCTAGGGGAATTTGTGGAATGGCAGGTGCGTCCCGTTGTGGTGCGCTTGTTTCAAGAACGGGGCATTGCCGTCCATGAGTTTTACCCCGGAGCCTCGGCCCAGCGGGACGGAGAGGGCATCGAAATTGACTTGCTGGTGGTCAACTCCACCGAGGCGATCTTGGTGGAAGTGAAAAGCAAACTGACCCAGGCCGATGTGGATGAGCATTTGGAGCGGCTCAGCAAGTTTAAGCGGCTGATGCCCCGCTATGGCGATGTCCGCGCCATGGGAGCCGTGGCCGGAATGGTAGTCTCTGACGAGGTAGCCCGCTATGCCTATCGTCAAGGGCTGTTTGTGATGGCGCAATCGGGCGACAGCGTCGTTATCCTTAACGACAACACCTTTCAACCGCGCCGTTGGTAGCTCCGCCTAGGGGTAGGATAGGGTAGCACAGCGTATCTCCGGCTAGATAGGGCTTTGATGCGCCGTGACCACCTCTCATCCCAACCCCCATGAAACGACGTTCCTGGCTTCGCTATACCTTGCTTGCCTTCACCGGACTCCTGCTAAGTTGGCTGGTGGCCTGTGGCGGTGGACAGCCCAGCGGGTCGGGGGGGGATGGCACCCAGGAGGTAGAGTTCTGGACGATGCAGCTTCAGCCGGACTTTACCGATTATTTCAATGACCTGATTGCCCAGTACGAGGCGGATAACCCCGGCATCACCGTGCGCTGGGTGGATGTGCCCTGGGCCGATATGCAGAGCAAAATCCTCACCGCCGTGACCGCTGGCACTGCGCCGGATGTGGTCAACCTCAACCCCGATTTTGCCGCTCAACTGGCCAGTCGCAATGCCTGGTTGCCCTTGGATAACAAGGTCAGCGAGGCGGATCGGGCCGTCTATCTGCCCAACATTTGGCAGGCTAACACCCTCAACGGCCAAAGCTTTGGTATTCCTTGGTATCTGACCACGAACGTCACCCTCTACAACCAAACCCTCCTGGAGCAGGCCGGGGTAGAGCCGCCCACCACCTACGAGGAACTTGCCACCGTGGCCCAGGCGATGAAGGAAAAAACGGGAAAGTACGCCTACTTCACCACCTTCGTGCCGGAGGATTCCGCCGATGTGCTGCAATCCTTTGTGCAGATGGGGGTGAATTTAGTCGATGACCAGGGGAAGGCGGCGTTTAACACCCCCGCAGGCAAGGCCGTTTTCCAATACTGGACGGATTTATACACCCAGGATCTGCTGCCGAGGGAAGTGCTAACCCAGGGGCACCGTCGCGCCATTGAGTTGTTCCAGGCGGGGGAAGTGGCCCTGCTGTCTACCGGGGCAGAATTTTTCCCCACCATCGAAACCAACGCCCCCGACATCGCCGCCGTCACCGGGAGTGCCCCCCAAATTAGCGGCGATACGGGTAAAAAGAACGTGGCCGTAATGAACCTGGTCATCCCCGCCAGTAGCGATGTCCCTGAAGCGGCCATCGATTTTGCCCTGTACGTAACCAACGACGCTAACCAACTCAGCTTTGCCAAGGCCGCAAACGTGTTGCCCTCCACCGCTGCCGCCCTGCAAGACGAGTATTTTCAGGTCAATGACAGCGCCGCCCCAGGGGTAGAGCAGGCTCGATCCGTCAGCGCGGCTCAGATGGGGCAAGCGGAAGTCCTCATTCCCGCCATGGATGGCATTAAGGAGTTACAAGCCATCCTCTACGACAACCTGCAAGCCGCCATGCTAGGCCAGAAAACCGTCGATCAAGCCATCACCGATGCCGCTACCGAGTGGGATGCCCGGTCTTAACCTTTCCCTCAACCCCTCGCTCAACCTGGGGCGTCCTAGGACGTTGGTTCGGGGCATGGTTGACGCAATTCAGCCATTCGACGGTTGAGTCAGCCGTTTCTTGGGCCTACCATTGGGCCACAAAACACCCCTGTTAGAATGGGTCTATTCACCCGCCCAGTTTGGCTGAATTTCCTCTCCCTGCTTCCTGCCACCACCCTAGCGGTGCTAACCCTAGCCATTGCCTTTTTGCGGTTTTACGATGTCCAAGATTTCCCCTTCCTCGGATTCATCGCTCAACCCCGACTCTGGAGCAACCGACTCACCGTGGCAGCCCTCCTGGCTACATTGGCTAATTTCAGCGTTGAGTGGAACCGTCGAAATCGAGAAACAAACCGCTTGGCTGAAGCAAGAGAACGCGAGGCTCGCCGAGATCGAGAGGCAGAGAGCCGAGAGGCTGAGGCAAGAAACCGAGAGGCTGAGGCACGTCAACGAGAAATTAGCCGAGATCGATAACAAATACGATGCCTTGCGGCGCAAGTCCGGCATCAACTCGACCCCACCGACAACCACCGACGAGAATTAGCCCTAGCCCTAGCGCAGCTTGAGGAGTATCAGCAGGTGTTGGATCAAGATTCAGAACCAGGGCAAGACTAAAAAGTGGGCATACCACAGGGGAAATGTAGCCGGAACGATTGCCATGACCGGAACGCCGCCCAACTATACGCCCACCACCCTCGAGAAAGTCTTTGAACTGCTCGACCAAAAGTTGATCACCTTGGGGGTGCCAGGGGGATTGAGCGCTGTGGGTGTGAACAACATCCGCACTGGGCAATGGAATGAGGCCGCTTGGTGCTTTATGGGGGCGGCGGCGGTGTGGATGGCGATCAAGGTGGGCAACACTTGGGCGAAGGTGAGTTCCAGTTCCTTAAAGGCTTTCTGGTTCAAACCGGTCAAGGCACGCAGGAGACGGTCACTCTGCAAGGCACGTTGGAGATTCAGCACGGCACCACTGGATTAACTTGCTCTCGGGGCCATTATCCTCTATTTCACAACAGATCTATTCAGATGGTCGCCGTTTTGAGGTCGTGATCCATCCTCGCGTATACACTTGTAGATACATGCTCGGTGTAGGAAAGCCCCATGCGTACCCGCGTCTTCCAAAGTGGCAATTCCCAGGCGGTTCGGATACCTAAAGAGATTCAGTTTGACCGCCTGGATGTGGAATACGACATTGAGCGCCAGGGCGATGTGATCATCATTCGCCCGGTTGGGCCACCCCTCACGGGGGTACTGGATCGGTTCGCGGCGTTTTCGGCAGACTTTATGGCAGCGGGGCGGCCCGACCAAGGTTCTCAGGATCGGGAAGCCCTATGAAATACATGCTGGATACCAACATCTGCATTTACCTGATGAAGCACCAGCCTCCCTCGGTGGCTCGGCGTTTTGCGGAATGTCGCCAGGGGGATGTGGTGATTTCGGCGATTACCCTAGCCGAACTGGAGTACGGCGTCCAGGTCAGCCGTGAGGATACTCAACCCCAGAACCGTCAGGCCTTAGATGCGTTGGTGGATCTGATTCCACCCGTGGCGTTTGATCGTCCGGCAGCCGCGATGTATGCCGAAGTGCGAGCATCTGCCCCCGATCGCCGCCGTGATGCCCTGGATAAGCTGATTGCGAGCCATGCCAAGAGCTTGAACCTGACATTAGTGACCAATAATCTGGATGATTTTCGCGTCTATCCTGACATCGTTTTAGAAAATTGGGTGGAGGAAACCTGACATGGCCCTACCGGGAATTGCCAACGAAAACGAGTTTTACTCCGCCCACTATCTCGATGCCATTCTGACGGGGTAGTGCATTAATGCACTACCCACGTTGAGACAGCGGGTTTCACGACTGGTGCGAAAGACCCTGTCGTTCTCCAAGAAGATCGAGAGTAACTACTCAGGCTTAAAAAAAGTTGCTGCTTTTTGAGGGTAGTCCTGGGTATCAGGTATGTTGAGTTCAACCGAGTAGCGTGAGTCCGGTCGTGAGTCAGCCAAAGCCTTCGATACCGTTGAG
>JAYKHF010000271.1:0-5681 GCA_035285305.1 Leptolyngbya sp. | reverse complement strand
ATGACCGAGAACAGGCCCGCCATTTCCTCACCGAGAAGTACCAGGGCTCTGGCCTGCCGTCTTAACCTCAGTTCGGGTTAAGCCAAGGTCTTCAATCGCTAGAAACCCGCTTCCGGCTTCGACGTTGGCCCACCCTAACGGGAAGCAAGCTACACCCTCAATCCCTCTCCCTTGGGGAGAGGGACTTTGAAACGCTAGCTCCCCCTCTCCCCGTGGGAGAGGGGGAGCTAGCGTTTCAAAGTCTCACTCCCCGTGGGAGAGGGATTGAGGGGGTAGCTTGCTTCCCGTTAGGGTGGGCCAGCGTCGAAGCCGGAAGCGGGTTTCTAGCGATTGAAGACCTTGGCTTAACCCGAACTGAGGTTAAGACGGCAGGCCAGAGCCCTGGTACTTCTCGGTGAGGAAATGGCGGGCCTGTTCTCGGTCATCGAAGTGGATTTTCTCGGTGCCCAGAATTTGGTAGTCTTCGTGGCCCTTGCCCGCAATCAAAAGACCGTCTCCGGGTTGGGCCATCTGAATGGCGGCCTGAATGGCCTGGGCGCGATCGCCGATCACCGCCTCTGGCCCCAGGGCCGCTGGAATGCCCGCCACAATGTCCTGCAAAATCTGTTCTGGGTCTTCAGTCCGGGGGTTATCGGACGTGACCACCACCACATCTGCGAGGTCGTAGGCAATTCGGCCCATCTGGGGGCGCTTGGTGCGATCTCGATCCCCCCCACAGCCGAAGACGCAGATCAACCGACCGGGGACGAAGGGCCGCGCCGCCAGCAGGGAATTTTTCAGGCTGTCCGGCGTGTGGGCATAGTCCACAATCACGCTGATGTCTTGGCTGGGATTCACCTTCACCTGCTCCATCCGCCCCGGCACACCGCCAAAACTGGGCAACACCGCCGCGATGGTTTCCAGGGGAACGCCCAAATGCAGCGCCGCCCCAACGGAGGCCAGCAGATTTTCTAAATTAAACTGCCCCACCAGCGGCGACTGAAAGGGCACCGTTCCCGCTGGGGTTTTCAGGGTTCCCGTCACCCCATGGGCTTGGTAGGTGAGATCGCCCGTGAACAAATCGGCCTGGGGGTTCTGGGTGCTGTAGGTCCAGACTCGGTCGTTGGCAAGCTCCGTGATCAGCCGATCCCCGTAGGGCGTATCGGCGTTGACAATGGCCCGCCCTGCCAGATAATCGGGGCGAAACAGCAGGGCCTTGGCGTTGAAATAGTCCTCCATGTCCCGGTGGTAGTCGAGGTGATCTTGGGTGAGGTTGGTAAACACCGCCACCTCAAAGGGGCAGCCCCACACCCGCTTTTGGGCTAGGGCGTGGGAACTCACCTCCAGCACCGCATAGCGACAGCCCGCCTCCCGTGCTGCGGCCAAATCCGCCTGAAGTTCTACGGCAAAGGGGGTGGTGTAGAGGGCGGTTTGCTGATGACCGGGCCAGCGACTATAGAGCGTTCCCAGCAGGGCCGTGGGCTGGGCCGCCGCCTTGAGCAGATGTTCGATTAAGTGGGTGGTGGTGGTTTTGCCGTTGGTGCCCGTCACCCCCACCAAGCTCATCTGCCGCGCCGGTTGGCCATAGAAGGCGCTGGCCACCGCTGCACAGGCGAGGGCCATATCCGTCATCGGCACCACGGCGGCGTTGCCCTGGGCGGGCCGGTTTTGTAAGGCGGCTACCGAGACCAGTGCGGCCACCGCTCCGGCCTCTAGGGCACTGGGCCAAAATTCTCCCCCATCCACCCGTGTTCCTGGCATCCCCAGGAAGACATCTCCGGGCTGGCAGGCGTGGGAGTTGGTACATAGCCCTTTCACCGCCTGATCGCCCTGGTCGGCGGATAGCGTCAACTCGGATGCCATTAGGCCTGCGGGCAAGGTCTCAAGCAGTTGGCGCAGCTTCATGTCAGCAAGTCCTCACATCACGGAAGTTGCCCTATTCTGCCTTACCCTGGTCTAAATAAGTCTGTATCCATTGTTCCACCCTGGCCTGGGATGCCCTCGGCGACAGACGCGGCAGGGGAATTTCAGTGACGCCCGCTGCCCCCCCCGGCACCTGGCACAGCACCGGAATTTCGTACTGATAGCGCTGAAACCAGTCCTCTTGCTGGGTAATGTCCCGCACCTCTAGATCAAAGCCCAGGTGACTCGCCGCCACCAGCTTTTCCTCAAGACCTTCACACAGGTGGCAACCGGGCTTGCTGTACAGCACAAATTTCATCGTTGACTATCCCCTTCGTTGAACGCCCCCTGGGGGCACTGCCCACCATCATAGGCGGCGGTTTGCCCAAGCACGACCCTGAAGCCCCAGACCCCTTGGGCTAGGGGGCTGGGAATGAGGGAGAGACCTGGCAGCGGCGATCGGAACTGGGGGATAATAAGCCCATGAAGGCCAGAAGACCTCGATTGTTGATCGCCTGAGCTGGGGTTGTCATGGTAAGTACGTTGCCCCCCGTTGCCCCATCGTCCTGGTATGCCCAGGAGGGGGATCAGGTGATGGCTGCATTCCACAGTTCCCTAGCGGGTTTATCCGACGCGGTGGCCCAGGATAAGCTTCAGGCCCACGGCCCCAATCGACTGCCGGAGGTGCCCCCCCGCCCCCGATGGGCGATTTGGGTGGCCCAATTCCGTTCCTTGCCGGTGGCGCTGCTCACGGTCGCCGCAGGCATCGCGTACTTCACGGGTGGCCCCACCGATGCTGTGGTCATTTTGGGGGTTGTGATGATCAACGGCGTGATTGGTTATGCCACGGAGATCCAGTCTGACCGCATTATCCGATCCTTGGATCATCGCTCGCCCCCAACGGCCTGGGTGCAGCGGGAGGGCACCCCCAGGGAGTTGCCAGCGACAGCGGTGGTGCCGGGGGATATGCTGGTGCTGCGCCCTGGTTCGATGGTGGTCGCCGATGGCCGCCTGATCGAGGCCCAGGCCCTCACGGTGGATGAGTCGGCCCTGACCGGGGAGAGCCTGCCCGTGGGCAAAATCATTGACCCACTGCCCCAGCCCAGCCTGCCCTTGGCGGATCGCACCAACATGGTGTATCGCGGCACCCTCGTCACCGGGGGCCAGGGTTTGGCCGTGGTAGTGGCCACCGCCGCCGATACGGAAATGGGCCAAATTCAAGCCCTAGTCGGTCAATCAAGCCATCCTTCTACCCCCATGGAACAGCAGCTTGACCAGGCCGGAAGCCAGTTGGTCTGGATTTCCAGCGCGGTGTGCGCCGTGGTGTTTGGGATCGGGCTATGGCGGGGCTACGACCCCCTCGAAATGCTGACCACGGCGGTGGCTCTGGCGGTGGCGGCGGTGCCGGAGGGGCTACCAGCGGTGGCCACCACCACCCTCGCCCTAGGCATTCTGGCCATGCGCCGCCAGCGGGTGCTGATTCGGCGGCTGGATGCGGTGGAAACCCTCGGATCGCTGCAAACCCTCTGCCTCGACAAAACTGGAACCCTGACCACCAACTGCATGACCGTGGTGGAAATCCACACCGACTCCGCCCATCTGACCCTGGCCGATGACTCCGCTCCCCCCCTAGCCCCCCTTCCCCCTAGCCCCCTCTCCACCCTGCTGCACCTGATTGTGCTCTGCAATGAAAGCAAGATGCAGGAAAGCAAGATGGCGGCGTCTAGCCTAGGGACGCCCCACCCGTTCACGGGCTCGGCGACGGAAAATGCCCTGTTAGCGGTGGCCCATCGGGTAGGGATCGACATTGCCGCCCTGCGTCAGGCCTATCCCCAAGTTGCAATTCAGCATCGTTCGGCCCAGCAGAATTGCATGGCCACCCTGCACCCCCGGCCTGCGGGGGGCTGGCTGGTGGCGGTGAAGGGCAGCCCCCTAGACCTGCTGGCCCAGTGTGAGGTGATGCTAAGCGGCGCGGCCCGGCCCTCTGCTCCGGGCGGCGATAGCTGGGCCGTCCAGGGCCAGGTCAGGGAACCCCCCTGGATTCCCCCTGGGGCCGATGCCATTCCCCTCACGGCGGATCGGCGAGCCGCCATTGTGGCGGAAAATCAGCGCATGGCCGAGGCGGGGCGGCGGGTGTTGGGGGTGGCCTATGGCTACGCCTCCCAGGTGCAGGGCTGGACAGAAACGCCCCTCGTCTGGCTGGGTCTGGTGGCCATGGTAGACCCCCTGCGTCCGGGGGTGAAAGAGACCATCGCCGCCTTCCATCGGGCGGGGGTGGCCACGGTGATGGTGACGGGGGATCAATGGGCCACCGCTGCGGCCCTAGGCAAGGCTCTCAACCTCAGCCAAGGGAAGCCCCTGGGGGTGCTGGAGGGCACCGATTTTGGGCAACTCTCCCCGGAGGCGATTCCATGCCGGGGGGTGCAGGTCTTTGCCCGCATCAGTCCCGCCCATAAGCTCCAGGTGGTGCAGGCGTTGCAGCATTTGGGCCAAGTGGTGGCGATGACCGGCGATGGCATCAACGACACCCCGGCCCTGAAGGTGGCCGAGGTGGGCATTGCCATGGGCCACAGTGGCACCGAGGCCGCCCGCGAGGTCGCCGATGTGATTTTGCAGGACGATGCCCTCGAAACCCTGGTACAGGCCATCGCCCAGGGACGCACCATCTATAGCAACATTCGCAGGGCGGTGCACTTTCTGCTGGCGACTAACCTCAGTGAAATCATGGTGATGTTCGCCAGCCTTAGCCTGGGGCTGGGGGCACCGCTCAATGCCTTACAACTGCTGTGGTTAAACCTGGTGACGGACATTTTCCCTGGGTTGGCCCTGGCCCTAGAACCCCCCAGTGCGGATGTCCTGACCCAGCCACCACGCCCCACCACAGAACCCCTGATCCAGGGGGCGGCCTTTCGCCGGATGGTCGGGGAAGCCACCGTCCTCTCCCTCAGTGCCCTGGCAGCCTACGGCTATGGGATCGGGGTCTATGGGATCGGGGCCAAGGCTAGCACCCTAGGGTTTATGGCCCTCACCCTAGCGCAACTGATCCATGCCCTCGCCTGTCGGTCTCCCCAGCGCCGCCTTTGGCGTTGGCCTGCCCTACCCCCCAATCCCTACCTGGGGCTAGCCCTGATCCTGTCGATCACCCTCCAGTGTTTAGCCCTCTTTATTCCTCCCCTGGGGCAGTTGCTTCACATTGTTCCCCTGAATCCTGGGGATGCGCTGGTGGTCGCCGGGGCGGCCCTGCTGCCCTTGGTCATCAACGAAACCACCAAGCCCGCCCGCCCCCCAGACGGGTTAGCCCCGCCGGACTCCCCGGCAAACCCACCCTAGGGTGACGGTCTTCTCGTTCGCTGAATGCGACTCCGCTGAATGCTACAGTGCATAACATTTCTGTCCTTCGACTTCCCACGCCCCATGCCCCGTCCGTTGCTATTTGACCAAGTTTCTGACTTTGCCGAAGGGGTGGCTATGGTGCGGGCCAAGACCAAGATTGGCTACCTGGATACCCACGGCCATCTGCAAATCACCGTAGCGGATGAGGCCGTGGCCACCGCCGCCCCCTATGCCGAGTCCCTTGCCCTCGCCCGGGCCGGAGACTACTACGGCTACCTGAACCGCCAAGGCGAATGGGCCATTCCGGTGCAGTTTCGGCAAGCCAAAAGTTTCTCCCAGGGCTTGGCCGCTGTCCAGGGGGGCACGAAGTACGGCTTTATTAACCTCCTGGGGGAATGGGTGATTGAGCCCCAGTTTGACCTCGCCGATTCCTTCTCCGATGGACGGGCTGTGGTTAAACTGGGCGA
>JAYKHF010000270.1:0-6830 GCA_035285305.1 Leptolyngbya sp. | reverse complement strand
GTGATCAACCGGGCCAACCTGGGTATGGAAGTGATGCACGAGCGCAATGCTCACAACTTCCCCCTCGACCTGGCTACGGCTGAGGCTCCTGAAATCATCGGCTAGGTCTTGAGTTCATATCACTGACCTGTCCATTGATTGAATGGAAAAAAGAGCGCTCTCCGAACGGGGGGCGCTTTTTGTCATGGGTTCTCGTCCTGCGACTCCGCCCCTAGGATAGAAATAGGCTTTATCCACCGATCTGACTTCCCCATGCCACGATCCACCCCAAATCCTGAATCGGTCATACCATCCTCGACGTCAGCGTCCGATCCCCTGAATGGGCCGAAGACCATCCTGGCGGCTTTACAACGTCCAGAGCTTCTGGCTCCGGCAGGGCAATGGGATTGCGCCAAGGCAGCGGTGGAAAATGGAGCCGATGCCATTTACTTTGGCCTGGATCGGTTTAATGCCCGGATGCGGGCCGAAAACTTTACCGAGGCTGACCTGCCCGACCTGATGGCCTTTTTACACCGTCGCGGCGTGAAGGGCTACGTGACGCTCAATACCCTGGTGTTTCCGGCGGAATTGGCCGAGGCCGAGCAGTACCTCAAAACCATCATCACCGCCGGGGTGGATGCGGTGATTGTGCAGGATGTGGGCCTCTGTCGGCTGATTCGGCACCTGTCGCCAGATTTTCCGATCCATGCCTCTACCCAGATGACCGTGACCAGTGCGGCGGGGGTCGCCTTTGCGGAGGAACTGGGTTGTCAACTGGTGGTGCTGGCGCGGGAATGTTCTATCAAAGATATCCAAAGCATTCAGACCCAACTGCGGGATCAGGCCATCGCCATGCCCCTGGAGGTGTTTGTGCACGGGGCGCTGTGCGTGGCCTATTCTGGGCAATGCTTGACCAGTGAAGCCCTGGGTGGACGGTCGGCCAACCGGGGAGAATGCGCCCAGGCCTGCCGCATGGCCTACGACCTGATGGCCGATGGAGAAAAGGTAGACTTGGGCGACCGTCAATACCTGCTCAGCCCCCAGGATCTTTCCGGGCTGGATGTGCTGCCTGCCCTGGGTGAGGTGGGGGTTCACTGCCTCAAAATTGAGGGCCGCCTCAAAACGCCCGAATACGTCGCCAACGTCACCCGAATTTACCGTCGCGCCATTGATGCGGCATTTGATCAGATCCTGGGTACTCAGGAGGCGAGTTCTCAGGTCACGAATGCTAGGATCACAGATCACGCCAAGGCCGAGGATTCCCAAAATCAAGATCGCTACCAGTTGGAGATGGCCTTTTCTCGGGGGCTCTATACGGGCTGGTTTGAGGGCATTGATAACCAAGCCCTCGTTCACGGACGATTTGGCAAAAAGCGGGGGGTATACCTCGGTCGGGTCAGCCGCATTGCTGAGGGACGAGTCTTCCTGAAGCCCGAAGCGCCCATCAAAGCTGGGGATGGTGTGGTGTTTGACCAAGGCAAACCCGCCGCCCAGGAAGAAGGGGGCCGCATTTACCAGGTCATCCCCAAGGGCAAGGAAGTGGCCCTAGAATTTGGCCGACAGGCGGTGAACTTCAACCGTATTCGGGTGGGGGATCGCCTCTGGAAAACCAGCGACCCCGCCCTAGACAAGGAACTGCGCCAAACCTACGCCGGAGACACCCCCAAATTTCAGCGCCCCATTACCGTGACGGTTCAGGGGGATCTAGATCAGCCCTTAGTGCTGACTGCCCAGGATGAAATGGGTCACATCGTCCAGGCAGAATCCGCCATGCCCCTGGTTGCCGCCGAGAGTAACCCCCTCACCACCGAACGTCTGGATCAGCAGTTGGGCCGTTTGGGCAACACGCCTTTCTGTCTAGGAGGCCTAGACAATCACCTCAGCGGCGACCTGATGCTACCCGTCAGCGAACTCAACCGCCTGCGTCGCACCGTGGTCGATGCCCTCGATGCCCAACGCGCCCAACCCCGCCGCTGGCAGCTTTCCCCCACGGCCACCCTCACGGACTTACTCCCGACTCCCGATGCTTTGGGGACGGGGAAACCCCGCCCCTACCCGATTCCCGACTCCCCTACCCTCACCGTCCTCGTCCGCACCCAGGCCCAACTCGAAGCCGCCCTAGCATCCGGCATCGACACCCTCTACTGCGAAGGGGAAAACCCCGCCACCTATCGCGCCACGGTGCAGTGGTTCCGGGCCAATCGCCACCACGGGCATCAAACCCTGTGGGTGGCTCCGCCACGCATCACCAAACCCCGCGAAACCTACATTTTGGAGCAGGTGAAACGGTCTGAGGCCGATGGCTACCTGATCCGCAACTACGACCACCTCACCTACTTTGCCGACCAGCGCTGCATTGGGGATTTTTCCCTCAACGTGGCCAATGCCCTGACGGCGGACTATTTCATCCAGCGCTACGGACTAGAACGTGTTACCGCCTCCTACGACCTCAATGCTGACCAACTGGGGGATTTACTGCAATCGGCCCCGCCCCAGTGGTTTGAGATCACCCTGCACCAGCACATGCCGATGTTCCACATGGAGCACTGTGTGTTCTGTGCCTTTTTGTCGGAGGGCAAGGATTTCCGTGACTGTGGCCGTCCCTGCGAAACCCACCAAGTCAGCCTGCGGGATCGGGTGGGCACCGATCACATCCTCCAGGCCGATGCCGGATGTCGCAATACCCTATTTAACGGCGTGGCCCAAACTGGGGCGGAATATGCCCAGCGCTTGGTTGCCCTGGGGGCACAAACCCTACGACTGGAATTTCTCAACGAAACCCCGGCCCAGGTCAGCCGCACGATCCAGCAATACCAGCAGCTTTTAGCTGGGGAAATCACAGGCACCCAACTCTGGCGCAGCCTCAAGCTGGAAAGCAAGCTGGGCGTTACCCGGGGGCCGCTGGATGCCATGACCCAGGGCGGGCGGCGGGGCAGCCAGCCTCCTCGTTAGGGCGGCATCAGCGATGGCGCAATGCTCGGTTACTCAGTCGGCGGATCAGGCTCCTCCCCCTGGAACCTGGGCGTTACCGCCCGCAGATAGCGAAGAAACATAGCGGAGAAACCAGGCTTGAGGGCTAGGATTTGTCTCCGTCTCGGCGGCTTTGGTTGCGATAATCCCAGGCCTGTTTGAGGAGTTTGCTCCAGGTGCGGCTCACTTTTTTGGGGGTCCAACCGAGGCTATGGGCCAGGGTATCGTCGTCGGCATCGCCCTGGCGGCGTTTGAGGTCGATCAGTCGCTGCTGATCCGGGGGGAGACTGGCCAAAAATCCTTGCCATTCCTCCGGGGTCATGCCCAGACTATCCTCCAAGTTGGCCCCGAGCCATTGGTGAACGAGATGCCATTCGTGCTGCTGGGAGAATTTTTCGACGTGGTACTTAAACCGCTGTTGCAGATAGTCTCGCTGGCGGGGGGAGAGGCCGAGAATGTCATCAATTTCGGCGGCAGAACAGTCTTCTAACTTGAGGACTAAATAGTCAACACAGTCCGCCTGATTCTGGGCCTTGAAATAGTCGATCAGAGCGGCAATGACGCGATCTCGCATCACCGCTGCGCCTGGATCGTAGGGTTCGGTTTTGAGCTTGTCGCGCACCTCCTGCATCAGGGAACTGCGGGCATAGGCTTCCGCCTCCTCAGACTTCGCTCCTTCGCTGACAAGGCCCATATCCACCGAGGTTTCCGCTGGCTGGCGACGGCTAAAGGCCTGGGCTCGAAGGACGATCAACTGCTGACTATGGCGGCCCGGTAGGGTAATCCGACGCTTCGCATATTGCTCGCTAAAGGCCATGTACTCCGCCAGTTCAAGCTGGGTGCGAGGGCTGTAGGTAGAGGGGAGATGATGCTCTCGGCGAAAGGCATTCAGCGCCTCGATATAAAAGCCTTGCATGAAGTCTTCGATCAGGGCGTAGCGGCCCTGAAAGCTCAGGTAGCTTTCCTTAGGGGCCACATGGCGATACACAATGGCGCTGAGGCTGCTGTGCAGTTCTACCCGCCCCTGCTGCGATCCCAGTTTGTAGTAAGACAGGCATTTGTCTACCCGATGGCGAATCAGGGCCATTTGCCAGTGATGCACATCCCCAGAGGACTGAATGCGATCGCTGCGATGGCAGATACGGGTGACCTCTGCCGCCAACCGGGCCGCTACGCCCCCAATGCCACCAGGGCGACGCTGGAGGCGATCCTCCATGGTTTGTTCAATCGCTTGGGCCAGCCGCGCCGAATCCTCCCCCGATGGCCACGGTTGGGAAGAGGAATTGGGGGGAGGAGGTGCTCCCGGGGAGGATGCCGCCATAACACAGCCGGTAGATGCAGTCTTCATAGATACCCAATCCTAGCAATGACACCGAAGTGAGAACCATCCAGGCGAAAAATGCGCCATGGCTATCTGGTCTCCCACAGCATCGTCAATACTGCTGGGATGAGGCTAGGGAATCTGTGTCAGTCCGTCAATTGGTTTCCGGAAACCGCCCCCAAGCCCCTGAAACCTCTAAATTTATAGGATTAATGATAGCCACTTGGGCCGACTGACCTCGCCCCTCGATGGCCCATCGGCGGATCTTTGCCCCTCGGCTGGAATGTTATCAATTTGCAACCCATGCGCCTCGGTAGACTCTCCGTAGTGATCGTAAATTTACGGTGCACCGGGCGAAAAGTCGATATTTCCATCGTCTTCCTTCGGTAATATCTATGGATAAAGCCCCTCTTCACGCACCCTCAGCGTTGCCCTTACCCTAGATATTACGCAGGTTAGCCCTGGGAAAGGTGAGGATGGCAAAGACTGAAAGGATACCGATAATGGGAATCATTCCCTGTACATAGACCGATTGTCATAAACCTTCAAGTCTAGTCTGTGTTCTCCCGATGGATCTCGGGCATCCTGGAATCAGGATGGATCGACCGGACAAACCGTAGGAACGCGGATTGAATGTCCACCCTGTATTTATGAGGCCGAGCATGACCAAAATTCTAGTGATTGAAGACGAAAAAGGGGTACAGGACAACGTTGTTGACATTCTCCAGCTCGAAGGCTTTCAAGTCATTTTTGCGGATAACGGCCTGCTGGGGGTGCTGATGGCGCGGGCAGAACATCCTGACCTGATCATCTGCGACATTATGATGCCGGAACTGGATGGCTATGGCGTGCTGGAGCAACTGCGCCAGGATCCGGATACCGCCATCGTTCCCTTCATCTTTCTGACCGCCAAGGCCGATAAAGTAGATCTGCGCCAAGGCATGGAATCCGGCGCAGATGACTATCTCACCAAGCCCTTCACCCCCCAGGAACTGCGGCAGGCGGTGAAGGTGCGCCTCGAAAAACAAAACACCATGATGGAGAAGTATTACCAAGAGCGAGAACGGGCGCAGGAGTATCAGCGGGAGTCCCAGGAGCGGCAAAACATTATTGATACCCAGGAAGACTTTCTGCGTAAGGTGATTGTGGATCTACGCAACCCGCTCTCCAATATCAATGTTGCCATCCAGCTTTTGGCGAGTAGCGAAGACGAGGCGGTGCGGGCTCGCTATCTCACGATTCTGAGGGAGGAATGCTCTAAGGAAATCATGATGTTGAACCAGATGGCCCAGCTTCAAGATTTGATGTCTCCCAAAAACCTGAAACTGTTAAACCAGTTTAAACTGATCGAGTAATGGTGTTGGATGAGATCCTTCGTCACCATGCCCCCTCAGTGCCCTGATTCCCTCCATGACCAAGATTCTGATCATTGAAGACGAAGCATTTATCCGGGAGAACCTAGAGGACATTCTGACTCTAGAGGGGTTTGAAACCGTCACCGCTACCGACGGAGTGGCTGGGATTCAGATCGCGCAGCAACTCCTGCCAGATCTGATCATTTGCGACATCATGATGCCCTATGGGGATGGCTATAGCGTCATCCAAACCCTGCGGGCCAGCCAGCAGACGAAGGCGATTCCCTTCATCTTTCTGACGGCCAAGGCCGACCGGGCTAGTCTCCGTCAGGGGATGACCCTTGGGGCCGACGATTATCTCACTAAGCCCTTCACCCCCCAGGAGGTGATCGAGTCCGTGCGGACGCGCCTCGAAAGGCAACTGGCCCAGCATGAGGTCTACCAAACCTATCTCGAGGATCTCTCGGCCCAGTTGAACCATCAGCGTCTGCGGGATTCCGTCACCCGCCTGCCGAATCGGCTGTTCCTCATTCAGGTTTTTCAACGGCTGCTGGCGGATCAGCCCGGAGCGTCCTTCGCCATTCTATACCTCGCCTTTAGCCAGATGGGATCCATTCGGGCGACCCTAGGGCCGGATCACAATCCCATCCTGATTCGGGAAATCGGGAACCACCTGATGGCCCTGGGGGATGTGCAGGGGATCGCCTACCTCAGTGACCACCAGTTTGCCCTAGTGATGCAGCCCGGAGACGACGCGACTCGTCAGCGCCAGATTGCACAGGTCACGGAATTATTTACAACCCCGATGCAGATTCAGTCCCACGAGATTTTTCTCACCCCCCATCTTGGGGTAGCGATTTATCCCCAGGACGGGGATGACCTAGACACGCTGCTGCTGGCGGCGGAGATGGCCGCAGGAATTTCAGATAGCACCAACGCCGTCACGTTTTATTCTGCCGATTTACAGCAAAATGCCAAGCATCGCTTTACCCTGGAGGCGGATCTCCACCATGCCCTAGACCAAAAACAGCTTCAGGTGTACTACCAGCCCCAGTTTGACATCCAAACGGGGCAGTTAGTCGGGGCCGAAGCCCTGATGCGGTGGCAGCATCCCAGTCGGGGCTATGTTTCTCCGGCCCACTTTATCCCCACCGCCGAGACCCTAGGGCTGATTGTGCCGATGGGGGAATGGATTCTGCGCAACG
>JAYKHF010000269.1:0-14361 GCA_035285305.1 Leptolyngbya sp. | reverse complement strand
CTAGATTTCGGCGACGGCTCGTTCAATCAGGCGGCGGGCTAGGGTTTGGATGCCGGTGTGCTCGTAGTATTTTACCGACACATCCAAGAAGGCCCCCAGGTAGTCCAGCTTGGTTTTAGACCCTTCGATGAAGCCCCCCAGGTTATCCAGTAGACGGCCTTGGGTAACGCCCTGATTGGTCACAAACCGATCCATCCAGCCCTGGGTGGATTCAAAACTTTCGGCCATAAAGGCGAGTTTGCCCTTGCTATCTTTGCCGGGAATCTCGTTTTTGATGCCCTTAAAGGTGGGGTTATCGTCAATATCCGATGGCCCCATGCCCTTGATGGCGTTGAGGGCCTTGAGGGAAAAATCTGGCCCTAGGGGAATGATGCCATCGAAGCAGACCAGCGCCGCCATGCGGATTAGCGATTCGCTGCCGTAGTCGCCCAGGGCGGTGAGAAAATCGCCGAGGCTGTCGCCGGGGATGCCGCTAATTTTGCAAAAGGCCACCACCTCGGTGACTAGCTTCACTGCAAGGTCAATGGTTTGGGCTTTTTCAGGCTTGGGGGTCATCCCCTTGAGAAACCCCAGAAAGGTGTCTTGGCCTAGACGGTTCGCCATCGCCGCCGCCCCCAGCAATCCCGAGGCTGAATCCACGGTTTCGTAGAGCCAGAGGGCGGTTTGATAGCCCTCCCGTTTGTCGTTGAACAGGGTGATGGCCCGATCGCCAATGGCCTGAATCATGGCCTCGTCGGTTTCGCCGGTCACGGTGCGAATGGTGTTGTCAAACCCCACTAGGTTGTTCCACTGACCCGGAACAAAGGTATCCAGGGTTTTCAGCGCTCGCACGGTGAGGCCCCCCGTGGCCAGGTTATCCACTAGTTTGTCAATGCGTTTACTCACAATGCTCTCCTGAAAAACAATGCTCTCCTGAAAAAACGATGAACTAGGGGAATCGTTGGCCCGATCTCATCAGGCCAACGATTCCCCAGAACCAGGCTAGGAGGCCGGAACGGGGATCCATTCTGGGCTACGGGCCGTCGGTGGATCCAAGGGCGCTGTTGGGATGACGGGATCCGGAGCCTTCGCGGCGGCGGTCGAGGACTGGATCGCCCCCCTCAGTTGGGCCAACCCTGGCAGGTCAAATCTTTGCAGCCAATCCACCCGATCCGCTTGGGTAAAGGACGGATCCCGCGAGAGCACCTTCACCTGGTAGCGCCCGTTCACCAATAGCCCGGTGGCGGTGGTGCCCTGGTTCACCGTGGGAAATCCGGCGATGGTGTCCGTGGCGTCGCGATATTTCTCGGCGGCGGCGGGGAGGCTGGTGGTGTCGCTGATGCTCAGCATAGCCAGCGTTTGATCGCCCCGTTGCAGTTTGTATTCGGCAAAGCCTTTTTTCTCTTGGTAGGGAATCACCTGATAATCCCCCTGGCTGTCAGGGAAAAAGGGGTTGAAGGTGCTGCCCGGTGCCGCATCGCGATCCACCGCCGACGGCGTACCCCACCCGGTGGTATCCTGCTGCACCTGGTCATAGCGAGAGGGGGCTGAAGCACAGGCATTCACGATTAACACAAGGCCCAGCACCAACGGAATCAATCCCTTGATCCAGCGAGTCTGACGCATACTGTTCTCCTTGGGAGGGGCTGGCAAGATCGTGGCCCAGCCAGTCACCACGATGACCTTGGCTGGCCACCCCCTGACCATGCCACGGAATGCTAAGGCTGTGATATGTCCTAAAACACTTGTTAACAAACGTCAGTGGATTGGATCCCTCAGCACAAAAAAATCCCTTGATCACCGGGCTGGGATCAAGGGACGTTGAACTGGAGATAAAACTTAAAGTGACGGGAGGAATCGCCGGGGAACGGCTACCAACCCTGTTCGGCTTGGCTCAGCACATAGGCGGCTACATCGGCAATGTCGTCATCGGTGAGGCGACCTTTGAAGGCGGGCATCGCCGCTTTGCCGTTGGTCACTTGGCGGGTAATGGCTTCCACCGAAGCCATGTCGTACTGATCAAGGTCAGCCTGCTTCAGGGTTTTGGCCCCATTCACCACGTTGCCGCCCCCAATGTGGCAAGCCACGCAATTGGCCGAAAACACCTGCTGACCATGGCCCACATCCGCTGCCCAGGCCGGGGCTACCCACATCACTAGGGCCACTAGGGCGCAAGCCAAGGTTAAAACCGTCCGTTTCATGACTCTCGTTACCCACAAAAAACCGTGCTGTGGGCATTATGAAGGCGACCCCAGGGTGGATCAAATGACACCGCGTCAACTATTGCGAATGGTTACAGGGGGCCATGTAGATCCTCGCGGCAGAGGGGCTGAGGGGGAGGGCTGGTTGCATTCGCTAGACTGGGAAGACTCGTTAGGGCACAATCCTGATATCCCTTTTACATCAGCCCTTCATCCAAACCATTTCCCCAAAAAACATGGCCCCCTTGCCCCACCATCGTCCCCGTCAGCTTGCCCTCGGCCCCCTCGAACAGGAGATCCTGTCAATTCTCTGGCGGCGAGAATCGGCCACGGTGAAGGACATTTTAGACACCATTTTGGCCGACCCCGACCGGGATCTGAGTCAGGCTACGGTGACGACGATCTTGCAGCGCCTGTCTGCTAAGGGTTGGGTACGGCGCGATCCGGTGGCCCAGTCGGGCCTGGGCAGGGGGCGCAAGGGCTATGTGTGGCACCCCCAGGTGAGCCAGCAGGAGGCCACCCTGCTGCAATCCCATCGTCAGCTTGAGGAATTTTTGGCCATCAGCAACCCGGAGATTGTCGCCGCCTTTGCCGATAGCCTTGATGCCAGTGCCCTAGACAGGATCGATGCCATCGCCCGTCGCCTGCGAACCCTGCGCGACGCCCAGGGGGAGGTCTAGCCATGCATCTCGGTGTTTTGTTCCTGGCCATGACCCTAGCGCTGGTGTGGCGCTGGCGCTGGCAACCCACCGAGGATCCTTGGTCGCAGCGTTGGTGGCGGGCAACGCTAGCCCTCTGCGGCCCGCTCCTGGTGCTGGGATCGGCGGCCCTGGCGGTGCTGTGGATGGGCCACCATGGCACCATGCTGGGCTGGGCCGTGGGGCCGCTGGGCTGTCGCCTGAGCCAGGGGGCACTGGCCCTAGGATCCATCGGCCTTCTGGGGAGCCTGCTCCAGGCGGGATGGACGACCTGGCACTGGCGGCGGTATGCCAGGGTGCAGCTTCCCCAGGGGATGGCGGCGCGTCTGGTGGAAACGACGGTGCCCCTCGCGGCCCAGGTGGGGTTTTGGCGATCCCGGCTCATTGTCAGTCGGGGTTGGCTAGAACAACTCTCCCCGGAGGAACAGGCCATGATTTTGGCCCATGAACAGGCCCACGCCCACTACCGTGATCCCCTGGTGTTTTGGCTGCTGGGCCTGGTGCGACGGCTAACGCTGGGGCTCCCCAACACCCAGGCGATTTGGCAAGAACTGCTGCTGCTGCGGGAAATTCGGGCGGATCGCTGGGCGGTTCAGCAGGCCCATCCCCTTGCGGTAGCCGAGTTGCTAGTCACCCTCTCTCGCCCCAGATCCCCCGATGCGCCCATCGTCGCCCCGGCCTTGGTCGGCTTTAGCACCGCTGAGGATCTGGATCGCCTGGAACAACGGGTGAATGCCCTCCTGGATCCAATCTCCGAAGGCGATCAGAACCCTATCCCCATGATCCTATCGAGACTCGTCTTGACCGGTCTGCCATGGCTGGCCGTGGCCCTTCACCACTAAGCGACCCTCCCGAATGAAACGGATGAAGCTGAACTTGGGCTAGTCCACCAGGCTCCACCAGCCCAAGCTAGGGCCAATAAACCGTAGCGTAATCCAAAAGGCAATCACGACGATAATCATGGCCCAGGTGCCCCGGGTCGTCCATTTCATGAAGTCCTGGGACTGCTGCTTGGTGATGGGCAACCAGGGCAAAATCGGTTCTGCTTGGCCATACTTGTCGCCCAGTTGTTCGCGACGGCGTTTTGATTCCCCCATAACGGATCTCCTTAATCGCTATAGCCGATTGCTGCCTGGATCATACCAACTGGGGGGTCATGGCGTGGATCGCCCCTCCGGCGTCGGTGGACTACTGGGGCGAGGGGGACGCGTTCGGACTGAGATCCCAGTCGGGACGCAGGGATCGGGTGGTCGCTGAGGGGCTGAGAGCCTCTAGGATTTGCTGGCCATAGCTGCGGTAATGGACGCGGGTATCCAGGAGCGCCACCAGCCCTTGGTGAGCCCGCAGGGGGGCGATGGCGCGCTGAATTTCGGCCATGGCGGTGGGAAACAGGTACAGCCGAAACCAGTCCTGACGGCGGCGTTTGTGGAAGGCTACCCGACCGGCCACCAGGGGATGCTCTAGGGAGGGCATGGGCAGTGTGGCCATGATCAGCAGGGCGGGGATCGGTAAACGGTGGCGGTGCTGATGCCAAAAGTCCCAGCCGCAGATCAGGATGGTGTTTTCGGTGATTTTTTCACGTTCCACCTGCACCCGGGATCCAAATTCCCCGGCTAGGGCCGCTGCCAGTTGCCCCTTGAGGGGGAGATCGTTGACCAAAATCAACGTCGGGCCGGGACGATTCGCACAAACGAGCAGCCGTCGAATTTCTTGATGCACATGGCCCTGAAACTGCGGCGTATTGGGTAGGGGCAGATGATCGGGCAGATAGAGGTGCACCACATCATGGTGGCGGTCGGGGGCAAACTTTAGGCAGGTCAGGTTGGTTAGGCCAAACCGCTGGCAAAAAATGTCCGCCTTGGCATCGTGATCTAACGACGCCCCAATTAACACCACGGGCTGCGGTTCCCAGAGCTTTTGGCGATGCACCGCTAAATCCACCGGGGTGCAGTGCAGGGTAATGTGGCCCAATTGACGGTCGGTGACGAACCAGCGTAGCTGATCGGCCTCGGTAAAGGCTGGCCAAAATCGCTGCCAAGCGGGGGGCATCGCCTCTGCCCGTCCGTGGGTGGTGAGTACCTGGTGGAGGTGGTGCAGGCGGGCGCTGTCGTCGTCCTCTAGCAGGTGGCAGTGGTAGGGGTTGGGCGGATGCTGAAAGGCGGCAAAGGTTAGGGCGACGCGGGTGTCGCGGATGAGGTCCCGATGTTGCGGATAGGCTAACCCCAGGGTGTCCCAGTCGGCCTGGGTGAGGGTGACGGTGAGGAGATTGCCCAGCCAGGTTTCTAGATGATCCACATCATCCATGAGGGTGGGAATCCCGCTGGGGAACTGGGTGGCTGCACCCAAGCGGTCGGACAGCCAAGCCTCTGGGCTGGTGATCAGCACCCCGGTAAAGTCTGATTCCGGCCAATGGTCGCCCATCTGCACGGGTTTGGTGAGGCCCAGGCGATCCTGTAATCGAGGCAAGTCTCTCAGCAGGAGACGTTGCCGCGTATCATCGGACACCACCAGGATGGCTGGCCCCGGCCACAGCAACAGCGCCACCAGGTAGCTCAGCCGATAATCTCCTTGGTAGGCCGACAGCCCCCCCACCTGCAACAGCGCACTCCGCCCCAGCCTCAAGGCCCGCGCCACCAACCGCGCCAGGGTCAGATGGTGGGGCCAGGTGGAATCGCCGCAGTCCCGCAGAAACTCGCGCAGTTGTTGATGGACTTGGGCTTCGATCACCATAATCCGCCACCAGGGCAGAGAAACGACAATGGGGACGACTGAGGCTAGGTCTCCATTGTCGCACACCTGATTGGGCCACCTGTGGCGAAGGATACGGTGGGAGCCCCCGTTGCCGTGAGCTTGGTGCTGGGAGGGGTACCCTTCAGGGCAGCGGTTGGCCGGATCCGGTGTGGCGTCCTATCTTCGCCGATGTTGACCGCTGATCGCCCTAAAAGTATCCGTACGCTCTAGGTTTTTTAGAGTAAAAAATAAGCAAAAATGGGTGCGAAAAAATACCTGATGAGAGAACATAAAAACAGACTTTTCCAACCTCAAGGACGGGCCTTGCATGGGGTTAGAAAAGTCTGTTTTTGATGGCTATTGATGGGTTATGGATGGCCGTTTAGGGCGCTAACCCGGATGACGATAAATGGGTCGCCGATGTTAGAGGACTCCGAGATTGGCTAAGCCCAGGATGACGCCAGCGCCCAGCAAATGACCAAAGCTGGCGGTGCCTAGAACCGCGCCAACCCCAAACCCACCGAACAGGTTGGAGGAAGGCATGGCTGGCCCCACGCTAGGGTACTTAATGGTGAACTTGCCGATGGCGATCGCCAGGATGTTACACAGAATCATCACCACGGCTACCTTGGGGCTCCAGGTCAGGGTGGTGGGAACAGCCGCGAGAACAGGTAGGAATGCCAAAGGAATAACCTCCAAAACACAACTAAGGTGAGGGGGCCAGATCACCCTAGGGGTAATAGGCCGATGCATTGAGGCCGTCTAGCCCGAGCCCGCTGAGCTATCGGAGCACGACCGCTAGGCTTACTTTTCCACGGGGTTGTGGATTTTGGTGAAGGGATGTTGCAAGACTTTACAATCATGGAAAGCGACCCTCAACCCGTAACGATGGTAGACCGATGGGAGTAAATCGATGGAACATGCCTTAACCTGGTTTCCTTTACTAGGGGCCTTTCTCTGGCTGGCTTGGGCGGGCTGGAATGAGTACCAAAAGGTGCAGGCCTATGAAGCCTGGGCCACCGGATCCGACCGCAGCAAGTACGATATTCGCGCCGTTCTTGTCCAGCGAGGTCACACCTTGACCTGGGGCAAGCCCACCCGCCAAGGCCCCATTGATCTCGCGAGCCTTGACCTCACTGAGGTTAAGGCCATTACCCTTCAGGCCAATGGGGCTTCTGTGTCGGCGGAAACCTACCTAAAACGAGGGCAGCGGATTGATCTGGTGATCACGACCCTGGAGAACGCTACCCATCGCATTCCGTTTATTGAATTTCCCATGGCCCAACAGTGGAAAAAAGCCTTGCAGGAATCGCTACAGGCGCTAAAATCGGCATCATCTTAAAGGCTCTGAGACGCTGCCGACGCTGTTATGGCTGATATTCCTGAGATTTCCGACGTTTCTTCTGGAGCTTCCCGCGATCAGCTTCAGGCCCGCCGTACCACCCTACGCCGTCGCCGCCGTTTGTCCTTGGGGCAATCGCTCTGGCGCTGGGTCGCCATGGCTGGTCTCACCGGGGCGGTTTTCTGGGGAACGACCCAGCCGGTTTGGCTGATTCACAGTTCCCGCCAAATTCAGGTGAGTGGTAACGAACGGCTCAGTGATGAGGCTGTGCAAGCCTTAGTTCCCCTAGATTATCCCCAGTCGCTCCTGAAGGTGGAGCCCGAGGATATCGCCCAACAACTCCAGCAACGTGCGCCCATCCTCGAAGCCAAGGTCAGTCGGCAACTGTTTCCCCCTGGGCTGAAGGTGCAGGTGCAGGAACGGGTGCCCGTGGCGGTGGTGCTGCCTGCAACGGGATCGGATGAGGGGGAGGACACCGCCTACCTCCAGGCTGGCTTCATTGATGCCCAGGGCGCTTGGATGCCCAAATCTAGCTTTGGGCTGCCGACCGCCAGTGACGCCAATCTGCCCACCCTGCGCCTACGCGGGCTTCAGCCCCAGTATCAACGCTACTGGCCTCAGATCTATGCCACGCTCCGTTCTAGTCCCGTGGCTATCCAAGAGGTGGACTGGCACGACCCCAGTAATCTCGTCCTCCAGACCGACTTGGGGGTGGTCTACCTCGGATCCTATAGTCCGGATCTAGAACGCCAGTTAGCCACCCTCGACCAAATGCGCCATCTTTCTGAGCAAGTAGGCCCGTCGGAGGTCGCCCACATTGATCTGACGAACCCGTCCCGTCCGGCCCTGTCCCTGGCTGAACCGCCAAAGCCCGAAGCTGACTAGAGGGGGGAGACTCATCTGACTGAACCTAGAGGCTCCCTAGGCCGCATCCCGACAGCCGTTCTCAACCGCTTCCGTCCTCGCGCTAAGGTGGGTTTTTCCTTCTGCTTCTTCGCCATTCGGTCTGAACCTTAGGGAGATCATGTTTCGATTGCCTTTAGAACATGGATGAAGCAAGGTGTTTTAGGATTTCATTTGTTTTTTTTTACGGAAGTAATCTATAGTTGTCTAGAATCAGCCCGGGGTAGCCAGGGTAATGCTCAAGGCCATTGTTAAAACTCTGTCTTCCTAACTCAGAATTGCCTATGATTTTTGAGCCCCCAAGTTCTGGCGATTTTCCCAGCGGCAGGCCTCGCCTTACCAGCGATGACCCCTCGGTCGATGACCCTGCCGACGGAATCCTGTCGAACCCTGTTCCTAATGGACGCCAGCCTAGTCAACCCAACGATGCTACCGCCATGCCCGGAGAGACGCTAAACCATAACACCGCATTGCCCAGCAGCGTTGCCCGCATCAAGGTGATTGGGGTCGGAGGTGGCGGCTGTAATGCCGTCAACCGTATGGTACATAGTGGCCTAACGGGGATTGAATTCTGGTCGGTCAATACCGACGCCCAAGCCCTTGAAAATGCGGCGGTATTGAATACCCTGCACATCGGTCAAAAGCTCACCCGTGGCTTGGGGGCTGGGGGAAATCCAGCCATTGGCCAGAAGGCGGCGGAAGAGTCGCGAGAGGATATTGCGGCTGCCCTAGATGAATCTGACCTCGTGTTTATCACCGCTGGGATGGGAGGAGGGACGGGCACCGGAGCCGCCCCCATCGTGGCCGAGATTGCCAAGGAGGCCGGAGCCCTAACCATTGGTGTGGTCACCCGTCCCTTCACCTTTGAAGGACGGCGGCGGATGTCCCAGGCCGATGAGGGGATCGCGGCTCTCCAAGGTCGCGTTGATACCCTCATTGTGATCCCCAACGACAAGCTGCTATCGGTCATTTCCGAACAGACCCCCGTCCAAGAGGCTTTTCGCACCGCCGACGACATTCTGCGCCAAGGGGTTCAGGGGATTTCAGACATCATTATGATCCCTGGCCTCGTGAACGTAGACTTTGCCGATGTGCGGGCCGTGATGGCCGATGCTGGCACAGCCCTGATGGGGATCGGAGTGGGGTCTGGCAAGTCGCGGGCGAGGGAAGCGGCGATCGCCGCGATTTCGTCTCCCCTCCTAGAAGCCTCCATTGATGGAGCGTCCGGTGCGGTCTTTAACGTCACCGGTGGATCCGATCTCACCCTGCATGAGGTGAATGCCGCCGCCGAAATCATCTACGAAGGGGTGGATCCCAACGCCAATATTATCTTTGGGGCGGTCATCGACGAACGCCTGCAAGGGGAAGTCAGAATTACCGTCATTGCCACGGGCTTCAATAATCGACCTGGGGTGCAACCCGTTGCGGATACCGAACGGGTCACGTCCTTCAAGCGCAATCTGACGCCGCCGCCGCCCTCGTCTTCCCCGAGTGGTGGCGGCGGTTTAGGGGCCGGACTGGATATCCCAGAGTTCCTCCAGCGACGGCGACCTGGCAATCGCTAAAGCACCCTGTGCTTGACCCAACCTCGTGAGGCCCCCGATCCCCTACCGCTATGAGTTTGTCCTCCACTTACCCCGTGGCCTTGACGATTGCTGGGTCGGATAGCGGCGGCGGGGCCGGTATCCAAGCCGATCTGCGCACCTTTGCCTTCCATCGAGTCCATGGCACCAGTGTCTTAACCTGCGTGACTGCCCAAAATACCCTCGGGGTCACCCGGGTCGATGCGCTGTCCCCTGAAGCCGTGGTGGCGCAGATGGAGGCCGTGACCACCGATATTCCGTTTCAGGCGGTCAAGACGGGGATGCTCCTCAATCAAGGCATCATCGAGGTTGTGACTCAGCAAATCGCCCACCTTCCCGCCGGATTGTCGGTGGTGGTCGATCCGGTAATGGTCTCGCGGGCTGGAGCGCAACTGATCGATGATGCCGCCGTGGCAACCCTCACCGAGAGCCTGATCCCCCAAGCGACCATTCTTACCCCTAACCGCTACGAAGCGGAACTCCTGACGGGCCGAACGCTGTCTACCCTAGCCGACATGGAGGCAGCGGCCCGCCAGATCCACCGCCTGGGGCCTCAGGCGGTACTGGTGAAAGGGGGAGGCATGACGGCTGACCTGAAGGGAACCGATGTTTGGTTCGATGGCCAAGTCCTAGAAATTCTCACCACAGAAACCGTTCAGACGCCCAACACCCACGGCACGGGCTGCACGCTCTCGGCGGCCATTGCGGCGAATCTGGCCTTGGGGCAGTCTCCCCTGCGGGCGGTGAAAGCCGCCAAGCAGTATGTGACCAAGGCCCTGCACCATGCCCTGACCATTGGCCAAGGCCAGGGGCCAGTGGGCCATTTCTATCCCCTGTTAACCCTGGATCCCCCGTAGCGTGGTCTTCGGGGGGTTAGGGGTTGGCCGTAGGATTGATCAAGGCCAGCAGATCGGCTTCAGAAAGAACCGTGATCCCCAATTTCTCCGCCTTTTCCAGCTTTGACCCGGCCTTGTCCCCAGCAACGACGTAATCGGTAGACTTGCTGACGCTACCGGTGACTTTGCCCCCCGCCGCTTCAATCTTAGCGGCGGCTTCGCTGCGGCTGAGACTGGGCAGGGTGCCAGTGAGGACGAAGGTTTTGCCGGTGAGGAGGCTAGGGGTGGACGCTGGGGCACTGTCCTCGGCGGCAAGCTGAAGTCCGGCTCGTTGTAGGCGTTCCATCAATCCTTGGTTGGCGGGCAGGCGGAACCAATCGGCTACAGACTGGGCAATTTCGGGGCCGATGGTATGAACGGCGGCGATGGTCTCTGGGTCGGCGGCGGCGAGGGCTTCCACCGAGGGAAACGCCTGGGTGAGGGTTTTGGCGTTGACGGTGCCCACATGGCGAATGCCCAACCCGTATAGCACCGCCGACCAAGGACGAGCCTTAGAGGCGGCGATGGCGTTCACCAATTTTTCCGCCAGTTGTGGCCCCATGCGGTCTAGGGGGAGCAGGGTTTCGACGGTCAAATCGTAGAGATCAGCCACGGATTGCACCAAGCTCCGATCCACAAACTGCTTCACCCACTTTTCCCCCAGGCCCTCAATATCCAGGGCATCGCGCCGCGCCCAGTGGATGATGGCCCCCTGGACAATGGCCGGACAGGCACTATTGATGCAGCGGGTAATGGCCTCCTCCCTCGGTTTAACCAGCGCCGATCCGCACTCGGGGCAGTGGGTAGGCATGGTGACAGGGATGGCGGCGGCTCGACGCAGTTCCGCCAGCACCCGCACAACCTCTGGAATAATTTCCCCAGCTTTGCGGACGATGACCGTATCGCCTTGGTGAATGCCCAGTTCTGCTAAGCGTTCAGCATTGTGGAGGGTCGCCCTTGCCACCGTTGTTCCGGCCACCGACACCGGACGCAATTCCGCCACAGGCGTGACCGCTCCCGTACGCCCCACCTGAAAGCTGACCGACTCCAGCACCGTGGGCACCTCCTCGGCGGGATACTTCAGCGCCACCGCCCAGCGAGGAAACTTTTGGGTAAAGCCCAGTCGATCCTGAAGGTCAAGGTCGTTGAGCTTGACCACCACGCCATCGGTCATGTAAGGCAGCGTGGATCGCTCCGTGGCCCAGCGATCATAATAGGCCTGGACTGCCGTTGCCGATGGGCATAACTGGCGATTCGGGTTCACCCGAAAGCCTAGCTGCTGGAGGAGGTCAAGGGCTCGCCATTGGGTTCGCTTTTGGGCCGGGGCACCGGGGCGACGGGGCGAGGCCGTAGCCAGGAGGTCTAGGAGCGGGGTGTCGCCCTGGAGAAGAGGCGCTGTAGATTCAGGGGGGGGTGGGGAATCCCCTGGATGGTCAAGATGGCCTGGGGATTGATCGGTTGTACCAGGCGCTAGATCCGGCCCACGGTCTAGATCTTCACTGAAGTCTGCCCCTAGACCATGCAGGGTGTAGGCAAAGAAATCCAGTTTGCGCTGGGCCACCACCCTAGAATCTAACTGACGCAGGGTTCCGGCGGCGGCGTTGCGGGGGAGGCCGACTTCGGCGACGAGGGCTTCGACCTGCGTGGCTTGGACTTCGCGTTCCTTGCCGTTGAGGAGGAGCTTCATGCTCCGAGAATGCCGCGATCCCAACCTTTCCACACGGGATCGAGTCCGAGTTCGCGCAAGCGTGCAGCGACCTCCTGCGGCGTGCTGGGCTCACCGGACCGGTGGTCGAGGCCGAACCGAGCGGCTTCGAGCAGCCAGCGTTGGTCATCACCATGCTGGCCCCGCTCTTCCTTCTCGGCGGGATCGTCGGGACATATATCGAATTCAAGTCGCCCGGCTTCGGCGTGCCTGGGGCGATCGCCGCGCTCTGCTTCATCCTCTACTTTGCCGGGCACTACGTCGCGGGCTTGACCGGCATGGAGGCGGTCGCGGTTTTCGTGCTGGGACTCATGCTGGTTTTGATCGAGCTGATTTTTATCCCGGGCATCGTTGTCCTCGCCTTGGCCGGGACGATGATGATGTTCGGGGCGCTGCTTTGGACCATGGTGGACTACTACCCGGGTGCACCGCACTGGCCTTCCTTCGACCTCTTTCTCCTCCCGCTGGCCAACCTCGGAGTGGCCCTCGGGTTGGCGGCCGCGATCTTTTTTCTCGCCCAGTTATTTTCCCAAACTTCCGTTGTTGCGCCGGCTGGTGCTGACCGCGAGCGAACCCGGCGGGGCATCGCTGACCATGGACGAACCGGGCGCGGGATGGTTGTCGGTGCGCGCGGGAGACTGGGGCAAAGTCCTTACCATGCTCCGTCCGGTCGGGCGCGCCGGTTTCGGCGGCCAAAATTACGACGCGCGCAGCGAGGGGGACTTCATTGCCCCGGTGACGAGGTCGCGGCGCTGCGGGTCGGGGGCGGTCAGGCTGTGGTCGAAAAAGCCTGAGGCCGGCGGCGGTTCCGCCGGGCGTCCGGGGTCTTGGGGCGGTCTAAAATTGCCCCTTTTGATGGGTTGACCGGGGGGGGCGACTTTGGGCGCTTTTCTTCCACTTGCAAAGGCGCGCGGATGGTGTATCGAAACGGGATGCCTTCCTTTGCCCCGCGCTTGGTCATGGTCCTGTGCGTGGCCCTTCTCTTTGCCGCGCCGGTCCGCGGAGCGCTCATTACGGTCGAGACGGTGGCGGTGGGAGACGCGGGCAACGCGGCCGACGGCAACGGCAAAGGCTCTGTGGCCTACGATTTCGCCGTTGGCAAATACGAGGTGACCATTGCGCAATACAGCACTTTTCTCAACTCGGTGGCCGCGGTGACTTCGGACAGCTACATCATCGATCTCTACAATTTGCAGATGTTTCAGGACAACGACATCGCCGGCATCCTGCGCAGTGGGTCGGGCACATCCCTCGATCCTTACTCCTACAGCGTGGTCGGACCTTCCGGCAGCAACCCGGCGGGGGCGAGCAGCCCCGGCGATCGTCCGATCGCTTATGTAAGTTGGTTTGACGCGGCGCGTTTTGCCAACTGGGTCAACAACGGCGCGACCAATGGCGCGAGCACGGAGACCGGTGCCTATACGCTGAACGGCGCGACCAACGGAATCATCGCCCAGAACGCAGGCGCCACTTGGTGGTTGCCGACTTGGGATGAATGGTACAAAGCGGCTTTCTACAAAGGCGGCAGCACCAACGCAGGCTACTGGGACTACGCCACGCAGAGCGACGCCGCGCCGGGCAACACGATCGGTTCCGGAACCAACCAAGCCAACTACGCCATCTTCAACGGCACCAATTTCACCTACTCGGTAACCCAAGCCACGAACAAGGCGGCGGGCCAGAACTACCTGTCCGACGTCGGGGCCTTCACCAGCAGTGACAGTGCCTACGGCACTTTCGACCAATCGGGCAACCTTGCAGAGTGGGTAGAGGCCACTTTTTCAGCAACCAATCGAGTTTATGTGGGAGGAAGCTGGAAGGGCGGGCTCCCGAGTGCCTCTACTTCTGTCGCGGACCTGCCAACCACCGAGCTGGACAGCCTCGGTTTCCGGTTGGCGACAACGGCGGTCGAGGTTCCCGAACCCGGCACATGGGCCGCGGCGTCCTTGCTGGGACTTGTCGCGTTCATCGCACGCTCCCGGCGGCGCGCAGGTTGACCGGGGCGGTTTGCCGCCGCAGGTTCTCTCAACCCCCGGCGACCATGCGGATGATTTCCAGACGGTCTCCTTCGCGCAGCTTGGTCATCACCCACTCGGAACGCAGCAGCGCGGTCCCGTTGTATTCGACCAAAGCGGCGGCGAGGGGAAGACCGAGTTCGGCGACCAGTTCCTCTGCTTGTGTCGCGCTCACTTCGCGTTCTTTTCCGTTGAGGATAAGTTTCATGCTCCGAGGATGGCGCGGTCCCAGTCTTTCCACACGGGGTCGAGGCCGAGGTCTCTCAGGCGCGCGGCGACTTCCTGCGGGGTGCGTTGGTCGGAAGTAGAGAATTGCTCGGTGGCCAGCGC
>JAYKHF010000268.1:0-5339 GCA_035285305.1 Leptolyngbya sp. | reverse complement strand
TCCTAAAAGCCCAAGGCCGCTATGGGGAAGCGGAACCCCTCTATCAGGAGTCCCTCGCCATCCGTCGAGAGCTGTTGGGCGACCGCCATCCCAATGTCGCCACCAGCCTCAACAACCTGGCTCTGCTGTACCAAGCCCAAGGCCGCTATGGGGAAGCGGAACCCCTCTATCAGGAGTCCCTCGCTATCCGTCGAGAGCAGTGGGGCGACCGCCATCCCGATGTCGCCAACAGCCTCAACAACCTGGCTCTGCTGTACCAAATTCAGGGGGAGATGGAACCCTCATTGACCTATTGGCAACAAGGGCTAGCTGTCGAAGAAGCCAACCTCAGCCTTAACCTGGCCGTCGGCTCTGAGGATCGCAAACGGGCTTACATCGCGACCCTCTCCGGCTCCACCAATAGTACGCTCTCCATGCATCTGCAAGATGCCCATTCCAACCCCATCGCCGCCCGCCTCGCCCTCACCACCCTCCTGCGCCGCAAGGGCCGCGTCTTGGATGCCGTCACCAACACCCAGCAACTCCTGCGTCAAAACCTCAGTGCCGACCTTGCCCCCCTGCTAGATGAATACACCACCGCCCAAACCCAACTCGCCGCCCATCTCTATGCAGGCCTAGGCAACCAAGACCTCGAGGTCTACCGCACCCGTACTGACAACCTCCGTCAGGAAGTGAACCGTCTAGAAAACGAACTGTCCCGCCGCAGTGCCGCCTTCGGGCTAGAAACCGCACCCGTGGAAATTGAGGCCGTTCAAGCGTTGATTCCTGCCGATGCCGCCCTAGTGGAACTGGTGCAGTATCGTCCCTTTGATCCTCGTGCTGGTGGTTCGTGGAGCAATCCCCGGTACGCCGCCTATATTCTGCACAACTCCGGCGATCCTAAATGGGTGGATCTGGGCGATGCGGCCACCATTGATAGGGCTCTTCAGCAATTTTTGGACGTGTTGCGATGCGGCGAAACCATTGGCACCCCCTGCTACGATGCCGCAGATATTCAGCCCGTGGCCCAGGCGGTAGAAGACCTGGTGTTTGCTCCCCTGCGGCCCAAGTTGGGTAATGCCACCCACCTGCTGCTGTCTCCCGATGGCCAACTTAACCTACTGCCCTTCGCCGCCTTAGTGGACGAGCAGGGCCGCTACCTCATCCAGCGCTACACCCTCACCTACCTCACCAGCGGACGCGACCTATTGCGGCTGCAAAACGTTTCCCCCAGCCAACAGCCCCCGGTGATCTTTGCCAACCCCAACTACAACACCGCCGACCCCACCGCCACCCAACTGATTGCCGCCGCCCCTGTTCCGGCTCCCCCCTCGCGCCATCGGGGAACAGGGGTTCGGGCAACCCAACCGCGTTCTGGCGACATGGCTAACCTGCGCTTTGGCCCCCTGTCCGGTACCCAGCGAGAAGTGGAGGCCATTGCCCCCCGTTTACCCTCCAACACGATCATCCTCACCGACGCCAACGCCACGGAAAACGTCCTCAAGCAGGTGCAGGCTCCTCGGATTCTCCACCTGGCCACCCATGGCTTCTTCCTCGAAGATGTAGACGTTGTGCCCCCGCCAGCCTCCCTTGGCAACCAGCCCACAGGATTTCTAGAACCCACGGATCAGGGTGTCCGCCCCCCCAACACCGAAAACCCGCTCCTGCGTTCGGGGCTGGTTTTTGCTGGATTTAACCGCCGAGACAGTGCTGGGGAAGATGGCGTCCTCACCGCCCTAGAGGCCACCGGGCTGAACCTACGTGGCACCCGCCTCGTGGTGATGAGTGCCTGTGAAACCGGAGTGGGTGACATCGCCAATGGCGAAGGCGTGTACGGTTTGCGCCGTGCCTTTGTGATGGCTGGGGCCGAAAGCCAGATGATGAGCCTATGGAAGGTTAATGACGCGGGGACGGCTGAACTGATGCAGCGCTATTACCAACGCTTACAAAACGGTGAAGGCCGTAGCGAATCCCTGCGTCAGGTGCAGCTTGATTTCCTTGCCAGCCCGGACTACGATCACCCGTACTATTGGGCTTCATTCATTTTTTCGGGGCAATGGAACCCCATGGGAAATCCTTAAGCCCAGCCCAGGGGAAGTGGCCAGATCATGGCCACTAAGATTAGCCCGAACTGGGGTTAACGTATGTCCTGGCTACAAATGGTGTCGATGAGGGTGGCCTGAAGGCTGGAGAGATTGGGGGTCAGGTCAGCTTCGTCTACGGAAAAAAGAATTTGTAGAGCATCGGCGAGCAGATTGCTGTCTCGGAAGTAGGTGGCTTTGGCCTCGGCAATGGTGGCGCTATCGGCCCCTTGAGCCACGAGATCTGCGTCTAACTGCTCAAGATCGGTGGTAATTTGGTCACGCTCTGGGCCGTTGGGCATCACCTGAAAGGTCAAGCGATAGGTTCTCTGATCTACGCTTTGAACACTAGCAGCGGTTGGGTAAATCAGCCATTCGTAGCGGGTACCCGGTTCTAGGGGATCCCCATCCAAGGGCGCTTTGATCAAGTCATCCCCGATAGCATTGGGTGTAGCGCTCCAGATCACGGGCGGGGGTGGCTCGATGCCGCGCAGCAATAAGGGCTGGAATTTCTTCACCTCCATATAGGCCACGGTGCCCTGGAATAGAAACAGGGGGTTGACATGCCAGAGGGTATCGTTTCTGCCGGGGTTGAGGATGCAGTAGGCACTAGGGTTCCTACCATCTGGCATTTCGAGGCTGCCCTCCCCCCTAGAGGTGCCTTCGCCGCCCCGGCCCCGGCGTCGGGAAAATTCAATGCTGGTTTCCACGAGACTAGGCTGACCTGATTCAGCTTGGGCTAGGGCGGCTGGGGTAGCGCTGGGCATTCCGATCATCCCTAGGGTGAATAGGCCCAAGCCCAGCAGCATTGGTCTAATTGGTTGCATCCGCCTTTCCCCTCAGACTAGGTAAACCATAGCACCACACCACCAACGATGGCAGCAGCCAGGGCAGCATCACCGCCCCGCTAATGTAGATCTGTAATGACAGCAGCCCATAGCCCAGAGTTCCCAACCCCAGCCCTAGCCCTACCTGCCAGCGGGGACGAGGATGGGCGGCAAGGTATAAACTTAGGGCTTTGCCCAATCCAGCAGTAACAAGAATCATCCACAGGTCGGGGATGGGTACCACCAGATGATTCGTTAATAAATGGTGAACCATATAGGCATGGGCTTCACCACCGGTGATGTAGTCAGTGGGTTGGTTAGCCTGCCGTCGCCAATGGGCCAGGGCTGGAGGAATGGGCATATTGTCTTCACCAGCAGCCACCAAGCCAGCGCTATGATAGCCTCCGGGAGCCACAATCACCACGGCATTGGTGAGGTCAGGGAGATGAGCGGCGTTTTCCCAAAGTTGCCAAGCAGGAATGCTGGCAAAGACTCGATCCGGCGGTAAGGAAAAGTCAATTAAGGGCTGAAGCCACTCCTGCTGAATCAGAGTCGAGGCAGCGGTAATGGGGTTGATGGTGGCGCGGCGGGGTAGGTTAACATCGTGCTGTTGGCGGTAAGTGGCAACCTGCTCGGCCAGGGGCGGGCCATCCAAACTGGGGCGCGGCACGGCAGAGTCGGTTTGACGCTCGTGCAAACGGTGGGCCACGGTCAGTTGGTAGCTGAAGGGATCTGGCAAATGGGAAGCCGAATGCTGAGGCCACATCCGCCACCAGGGCACCCACACATCACCCAGCAACAGACGTTCCGAATCAATCACAGTGGGATGGGGAGTCAGCCAATCCCCCCCTTGGCGAGTGGTAGCCACCACGGGCCAGATGCCTTGATTAATAGTGGATTCTAGGGCTTGGCGTAGGTCAGCATCGTGGGCGGGTTGGGCTAAATCGAGAATATAGTCGATGCCGATGACCGGAGCTTGGCGCTGGCGGATTTCGGTGATAATTTCGGCGAGCATGGCCCGATTAATGGGGTTATAGTCCGTTGCCCCCCAGTTACTAAAGCTCTTACCATCCACCTGCACCATCACCACAGGCGGATCATCAGCAGGGATTTGCCCTGTCAGATCGCGATAGACGGCCTGCGTCGCCACCCGCTGATCCATCAGCCAAGCCTGGGGCACCCAGTTGGCCACAGCGGGAATCAGGCTAATCGCCGCCAGGACGCTAACGAAGAGCGCTTCGCGGCGGGTGGGTCGCCAGCGTTGCCACGGCCTGCGCCAGCCTGTGAGTGCGGGGTCGGGTGAGGTCGGAGGACATGATGGGGATCGTTGATTCCCTGGCCCAATGGAGGTAGTGTCGGCGGTTTTCTGGGGGGAGGGCAAAGCCGAATCAGGCTCCGCAGTTGGGGCAGAGTAAGGGTTAACTTGATAGGCCGGAACGGGCTCGCGGATATTCTTGAGTTCTAGGGCTCCCAGAAAAATCGCCTCTAAGGAGAGGCGAGCCTTGACCACATCAAAAACAGTTTGGGAGATGCAAAGGCCACGGGGCTTGGCATAGTTCTGAAGACGGGCGGCGATATTGACACCATTACCCATCACATCCTGCTTGCTCACCACAATATCCCCAAGATGGATACCAATTCGGTGATCCAAGTATTGTTCCGATGGCAACCCAGCAGACTGCTCTACCAAACGGCGCTGGATTTCTAAGCCACAGGAGACGGCCTCCACGGCACTGAGGAAGTACATTAGTACTCCGTCTCCCGTAGACTTGAGAACTCTGCCACCAAAGTCCACGCCGACCTGAGCGATCAAGGCTAGATCTCGATCAATCAGCCGCAGGGTTAGCCCCTCATTCACCGACATTCGCGCACTAAAACCCACTGCATCCGTCACCATAATGGCGGCTAAGACGCGCTGTCCGTCTACCAGGAATCCCACTCGATGTTCCATAGCCACTCACACTAGACCTAAGCCATCTACTCAGTCAGGGATAGAGAGCCCCTTAAGACCGCCCCCTCCATAGTGCCTGAATGGGCTTTAGGAAGATCCATGGAGTCCTCCCCATTAACCGGATGGAGCCTTTATCTCATCAATGACCGCTGCACTATGGCAGCAACCGCGTCATCCGTAGCTTTTGGTAACTGATAGTAGCGCCCCCCAGGGTTCTAGCCAATTCCTTGCCAGAACCCGTACCTGATTGCTGGACATATCCCCAGCGCCCATCGAGGATTTCGGGCTGAGCCCATGGCTCTCGCGGGGCAGGTTGAAGAACCGACGGAGCCAGGTTAGACGGTCTCGCGGTATGACCTAGGGGGAAGTCGTCTGATTTTCTCTAAATCAGACTCGAATTTGTATAAATACATTGATCCCCGTATAATGGGTGGGCTTAATATTCCTTTACTTAGGATGCTTCTGCCATGGCCCTTCATCAACCCAAGCCCTACACTGTGT
>JAYKHF010000267.1:0-6493 GCA_035285305.1 Leptolyngbya sp. | reverse complement strand
CTGGTAGGGGCCACCGTTGTACAGCCACTCATCCAGGGAAGCGGCTTCCCAGATGGGGTAGAAGTGCAGACCAATGGCGTTGGAGGAAGGCACAACCGCACCGGAGATGATGTTGTTGCCGTACATGAGAGAGCCAGCCACGGGCTCACGGATGCCGTCGATGTCCACGGGGGGAGCGGCGACGAAGGCGATAACGTAGCAAGCGGTTGCAGCCAGGAGAGTGGGGATCATCAGCACGCCGAACCAGCCAATGTACAGGCGGTTTTCGGTGCTCGTCACCCACTGACAGAACTGCTCCCACAGGTTGGCGCTTTCGCGCCGCTGTAGAGTCGTTGTCATGATGTATTAGTCCTTGGTATTTATCGTTTCAAGGTATGCAGGCCCTCTTCATTGCGATTTGTAACCTGCATGGCTATTACATTAACGGAAACATAGAGTTTTGTAAACAAAATTTCCTGCAAAGTTTAAGTGTGGATTCCAGGCTCGGGCATCCACTGGGTCAAACCTAGGGAGGATAAGGCCTTTGGCCCGCTGTTCCGCTGTCGCTGGGGCGGACAACCGACCCCGGGGACTCTCATAAACCGAGGCTGGGTCAATCCCGCTGCACGGTTTATGAGAGTCCCTTCAACCCGGCCTTTGGGCAGGACGATACCCGTGCCCCAACCGGGGATACCCCCGTCGGGGTGGCTGAAATGATCGGCCTAATCGGGTCGGTGGGCGATCCATCTTGCCATCCTCAGTAGATCACAAAGAAGTCTCTTCGTATGGGCTTGGCCCTCACCCCCAGCCCCTCTCCCAGGGGGAGAGGGGCTGGGGGTGAGGGCCAAGCTTAGGGCAGTAAAGAGAGTTTGTGATCTACTTATCCTGTCAAGATTCAAGAACCGGGGGATCAGCATCGGCAAGCAGATCCGCTACAGTGTCTAAACAGCCGTCCTGTTTGGGATCGCTGGGGTTTGGGAGGCTTGGCGCAATCCCTGGGTCTCGCCCCTAGCCCGTTCCCTTTACCTTTACCGAGTTTCTATGAAAAAAGTCTTTGTCCTCGACACCAACGTATTGCTGCACGATCCGATGGCAATGTTCAGGTTTGAGGATAACGACGTTGTTTTACCGATCACGATTATTGAGGAGTTGGATCGGTTCAAAAAGGGGACGGTGGACACCGCCCGCAACGCCCGCCATGTGTCGCGTACCCTGGATGAACTTCGCAGCCATGGATCATTAGTGGAGGGCATTCCCCTCGATCATGGTGGTCATTTAAAGGTGGCCCTGTGCCATCGAGAAACCCTGATGCAGTTGCCCGCTGAGTTAGAGGGTGACAAGGGCGATAACGCTATTCTGGCCGTGGCCATGGAGTATCGCCACCATCGCGATTTGCCCGTGGTGCTGGTGAGCAAAGACACGAACCTGCGCATCAAGGCCGATGCCCTGGGCCTGGTGGCGGAGGACTACGAAACCGACAAGGTTGACATTGACGACCTCTATACCGGCACCGCCGAGGTAATGGTGTCTGGCGATGCCCTCGGCAAGCTCTTTAGTGAGGGGCATCTGCGGCTGGAGCAAGACCTCTGCCCCAACCAGGCTGTGACCCTGATAGACGAACTGAACCCGGCCCACACGGCCCTCGGCTTTGTCCAGGGCGATAGCGGGAAACTGGTGCCCCTCAGCAAGCTGCCCCACGCGGGGGTATCGCGGGTGCAGCCCCGCAACCGAGAGCAGCGCTTTGCCTTTGAGATGCTGCTGCAAGACTCCATTTCCCTGGTCACCCTGGTGGGCCGAGCGGGCACGGGCAAAACCCTGCTGGCCATTGCTGCCGGAGTTCAAAAGGTGGCCGATGATCGGCTCTACTCGCGGCTGTTGATTGCCCGTCCCATCATTCCCATGGGCCGAGACATTGGCTATCTACCGGGGGATATGACCGAAAAGCTCAACCCCTGGATGCAGCCCTTGTACGATAACTTTGACCTGATCTTTGGGACCCAAGACAGCCGGGGCAAGCCCGAACACTGGCGGCGCGGCCATGAAGAAATGATCAGCCAAGGACTGCTGCAAATCGAGCCGCTCACCTTTATTCGGGGTCGATCTATCCCCAAGCAGTTTTTGATTGTGGACGAGGCCCAAAACCTGACCCCCCATGAGGTCAAGACCATCCTCACCCGCGCTGGAGAAGGAACTAAAATCGTCCTCACGGGCGACCCTGACCAGATTGACAACCCCTATGTCGATGCCGCCAGCAACGGCCTCACCTACGTGGTTGAGCGCTTCAAAAACGAACCTATGGCCGGACACATCACCCTCACCAAGGGCGAACGGTCTGAACTAGCGGAACGATCCGCCATGCTGCTTTAGGACGGCGCTACCCGCCGAGGACATTCCGGGGTTTGTCCTGGGCTATTATCGGAGCCCTGTTCCCAGCGATCCCGCTAGGATCTGTGGCCGAGAATGGGTCGCTACCGCTCAGGCGACGCCAATGTATCGAAACGTTACGGGATCGGCAATGTTTCCCAGGCACTCCACGCATATCGAAATCCCCTAATCCCCTAGCCCACAAGGCTTTTAGCGTTTGATATTGCGTTTCCTAGCGCTCAGAAATCTAGGCTCAATCATGGCTAGATAACTTTCCCTGAAGCCCCCAACTGGGTACACTATCAGAGATAAAAGAGTCATCCCCAGTCATTAAATTAACTATGTCTGTTGTTAGCCAAGTCATTTTGAACGCCGATGATGAGCTGCGCTACCCAACTAGCGGCGAGCTAAAGGCCATCGGAGACTTTTTGAAAACGGGTGAGCAGCGGATGCGCATCGCTAGCACCCTGTCTGAGAACGAGAAGAAAATCGTAGACCAGGCCAGCCGCGAACTGTGGCGTCGTCGGCCCGATTTCATCGCCCCCGGTGGCAATGCCTTTGGCCAAAAGCAGCGAGCCCTCTGCCTGCGAGACTATGGCTGGTACCTGCGGCTCATCACCTACGGGGTGATTGCGGGCGACAAGTCTCCGATCGAAAGCATTGGCCTGATTGGCGTGCGCGAAATGTACAACGCCCTGGATGTCCCTGTTCCTGGCATGGCCGAAGCCGTGCGCTGCCTGAAGGAAGCCTCCCTGAACCTGCTGTCCGATGAAGATGCAGCGGAAGCCGCTCCCTACTTTGACTACATCATTCAAGCCATGTCCTAGCCCTGGCGGGGGCATCCGATCCGCTCGGAGCCACCGCCGATAGCCTGATCATTCCTGGGCATGGATGAGCCATGAAAATACGAGAGGTCTCCTGAAGGAGGCCTCTTTTTTATGTCTGATTTATGGCTGAACCGCCTCTTTTTGTCGGTTTTAGCCCCCCTAGACCCCCGAAATCGGGGGGAGTCGGACTTCAAAGTCCCCCAGGATTGGGGGATTGAGGGGGCCAAAATGGGGGAAATGAGGTCAAACAGGACTTATGGGGACGTAGTAGGTCAGCCCAAAGGAGCGCCCTCTGATCCTAGCCCAGTCAACATCCCAGTAACAGAGGGTGAGTTTCTACCACGAAAAATATTAAGAAACGCATCGAAACCGATAGCGCCCCCCCATTTCTGGGCAGCTTAAACATAGCTCAAGATTTTAAGGCGTTATCCCTAACTGTAGGGAGGTTGACCATGACCGTAATTGATGAAATGACCCCCAAGGAAATCACGGTAAGTCGTCAGTCTAACCGTGAAGAACGGCAGATGGCCCTGCGCCAAATTTATGCCCAAGTTCTAGAGCGTCAGCCCTACGCCTACGAACGCAAAGTGTTGGCCAAAGAGGAGGAAGACTTCCTCCGAAACAAAATTGGCGTCAAGCGTTTTTTGCGCATTCTCGGCCAGTCTGAGGTTTATCTGAAGGAGTTTTACGAAAACTCATCGAACCTGAAGTTTATCGAGCTGTGCTTTAAACACTTTATTGGACGTGCGCCTAAAGATGAGGAGATGCATGAGTACTGTGATGTCCTCATGCGCCATGGGGTAAAGGAACTCATTACCGCCCTGCTGGATTCCGATGAGTACGATCATCACTTTGGCTGCTTCACCGTTCCCCATGCCTGGACTGAGGATAAATACCCCTCTCCCCGCACCTACTGGGAAACCGATGTGCTCAACCATGAGCTTCACGGGCGGCGCGGCTGGGTTTTGCCCACCATGACCTGGCATGATCTCCGCCTCAACTGCGATGGGGGCAGTTGTGCCCTCGATGGCGCTCCCACCGCTCCCCCTCAATCCCCTCAATCCAGCCATGTGCCATCGGTCTCCGCGCCTTCCTCTGCGGCGATGGGGGCTCTGCATCAGGTTTTGAGCACCATGGGCAAAGACGACATTGCCGCCTTCGCCCAAACCCTCTCCCCCACCGAGCGGGAAAAACTGCGGGCCATGCTCATGCAACCCGCCGGACATTAGCCCTCGTCGTGCGAGGCGGCACCCCGTTTTAGGGGATCTCCCCATCGGGGCAGGCTTTCCCTGCCCCGATGGCGTGTTTATGGGTGCCTATGGATGGGATCTCCCGTGGGATATGGGACTTGGCGGACGGATCGGCGGACGGATTGGCCTGCGGCGATGGTCAACCATAACGCCGCTCTACTATCCTGGAAGCTGAGATTTTTCTAACTCAGCCTATGTTTGCCTTGTTCCTGCGGCCCTTGGCTTCGCGCCCTGCAAAGCGTTCTACTCGCCGTCATCCGATTCAGCAATGGTTTCAGCAGCAGACCCAAACTCACCTGGGGGTGGCAGGATCACGCTGGCTAGCGATCGCCCTGGCCATCCTCATGGGTCTAGGTGGCATGGCTCCCGCTAGAGCCGAAGGGATGCCCCCCCGCCAAACCTCCATCCAGCCCTACCTAGATCGCTTTACCGAGGCCGTCACCCAATTCACCCTCGACAATGGGATGACATTCCTGGTGCTGGAACGGCCCCAGGCTCCGGTGGTGTCCTTTATGATTCACGCCGACGTGGGGGCCGTGGACGAGGCGGACGGCAAAACTGGGGTCGCTCACTATCTAGAGCACCTCGCGTTTAAAGGCACCAGCCGCATCGGCACCGTGGACTATGCGGCGGAAACCCAGGTACTGGCGGCGATGGATCGGGTGTTTGCCGACAAACTCCAGGCCGAGGCAGCGGGCAACAACAACCGGGCCGCGACCCTCAAGGCTGAGCTAGAAACCCTGCGCCAGCAGGCCTCGAGCTATGTGGTGCAAAATCAGTATGGCCAAATCATCGAGCAGGCCGGGGGGGTGGGGTTGAATGCCACCACCGGAGCCGATGCCACCCGCTATTTTTACAGCCTGCCCGCTAACAAGCTAGAACTTTGGTTTTCCCTGGAATCGGAGCGCTTTCTCGATCCGGTCTTTCGGGAATTTTTTGAAGAAAAAGACGTGATCCTAGAAGAGCGACGGATGCGGGTGGATAATTCCCCCATTGGCACCCTGGTGGAAAGTTTTCTGGAAAACGCCTTTGAGCAGCACCCCTACCGCCGCCCCATCATTGGCTACCAGGATGACCTCTATGGGGCCACCCGTGAGGATATTCAGGACTTTTACGATACCTACTACGGCCCCGGCAATCTCACGGCGGTGGTGGTCGGAGATGTGGACTCCGCCGAGGTAAAACGCTTGGCGGAGGTGTACTTTGGCCGCTATCCGGCCCGCCCCACGCCGCCCCAGCCTGTGGTCAGCGAACCCTCCCAAACTGCGCCCCGCAACCTGACCCTAGAACTCCCGTCGGAGCCTTGGTACATCGAGGGCTACCATCGGCCTAACCTCAGCCATCCCGACCATGTGGTCTACGACATGATTGACGGGCTGCTCACCAGTGGCCGCACCAGCCGCCTCTACAAAGCCCTAGTGGAGACCAACCCCGTGGCCCTAGACATCGGGACCCTGAATAGCTTCCCCGGCGACAAGTACGACAATTTGTTTGTGATTTACGGTCTCACAGCCCCCAACCACAGCCCCGACGACATCGCTACCCTGCTCCATGCCGAACTGGATCGGCTCCAGCGAGAGCCCGTGTCAGACGCGGAACTAGAGCGCGTCAAAACCCAGGCCCGGGCCGGACTATTGCGCAGCCTCAACTCCAACAGCGGGCTGGCCTCCCTGCTGGCAGAATATCAAGCCAAAACCGGAGACTGGCGCAACATCTTCCGCAACCTCGATGCCATCGAGCGAGTGACGGCGGCGGATGTGCAGCGGGTAGCCCAAGAGCTCTTCCAACCCCAGCAGCGCACCGCCGTGAGGCTGCTGTCCGATCCGGCCCAGTAATCCGGCCCAGTAAGTCTAGGGCAATCCCGACTCCCGACTCCCGACTCCCGACTCCCCACCCCCTACCTCGCCATCTTCCGTAAACCATGACCTACAACCACCCGCCCGCCTCTGTTGATCATCCGCGCCGATGGCCCCGTCGTTGGGTATCGATGGTGCTGCTTGCCCTAGTAGGGGCAGGATTAGGCCTGTTGATCGGATGGCCAGCCCCAGCCAACGCCCTGACGCCGCGCCATTT
>JAYKHF010000266.1:0-10272 GCA_035285305.1 Leptolyngbya sp. | reverse complement strand
AGCAACGAAGAACTGAGGAAGAGCAACGAAGAACTAAGCAAGAGCAACGAAGAATTGAGGCAGAAGAACAAGCGACTCGCCGAGCTCGAATCGAAGCTGAACGCGATCTTGCACTCCTGAACCACCTTATCGACCCCTCTGAGCGCAACCGGGCCATCCTGACCCAAGTCCGAGACCTGATCCAGGAATACCGCGACACCCTCTCCTAACCTGATAACCTTCCGGAACCTCACCCTAAATCCCTCTCCTCGGAAGGAGAGGGACTTTGAACGACTCCGACTCCCCTCTCCCTCAGGGAGAGGGGCTGGGGGTGAGGGCTCCGGGAACCTCACCCTAAATCCCTCTCCTCGGAAGGAGAGGAACTTTGAACGGATCCGGATCCCCTCTCCCTCAGGGAGAGGGGCTGGGGGTGAGGGCCAATGCCTTCACTACAACTTCCTGCACCTGGGGATGGTTCATCATAAAGGTGTGCCAAACGGGAACCTGCACCACCGCATCCTGGGGGGTCATATAGGTTTCTGCCAGCGCCACCACGCCATCGTTGATATCCTCTCCAAAGGGGCTGAGGGGGCCAGTGGGGCCACCCGTGCCCGCCACAATGGTGTAGGGGCTGGGCAACACGGGGAGATTGGCATAAAACTGCCCACAGGTGAGGTTGCGGCCACACTGACCCGTAAACCACTGAAACGGCCACAGCTTCCAGGCGAGGGGGGCTAGCCGAGGGGGTTGGTTGGGGGTGCCCAGCATCACCACCTGGCGGGGCAGATCGGGCAGATGGCCCAGACCCAGGGCGGCCCGGGTGATCACCCCGCCGAGGGAATGCCCCACGATGCCGTAGGGGCCACGGTGGGCCAAGGCTTGTAGGCGCTGGTATAGGCGCTGGGCAATGGCATCAAAGTCTTCGGCAAAGGCAAAGTAGCTGAAGTGTTCGGGGTGGTGTCCGGCTTGGCGAAGGCGGCGGTCTAGCAGGGCCAGGGAAAGGGAGGTGCGAGCGAGGCCGTGAATGAGCAGAAGGTGCATAGGAATGGAGTCAGGATCTAGGAATCAGGATCTAGGAGTCAGGAGGCAGGTCGATGAACGATTGGATGACCGTGCTGAAGGGCATGGGGATGGGCTTGGCCATTGCCGCGCCCGTGGGGCCGATTGGGCTGCTGTGTATTCGCCGTTCCTTGGCCCAGGGGCGGTGGATGGGGCTGGCCACGGGGCTGGGGGCTGCCACCGCAGATGGTCTCTATGGCGGAGTGGCGGGCTTTGGGCTCACGGCGGTGTCGGATCGGCTCCTGGATCAGGCGTGGATACTTCAGCTTGGGGGCGGGCTATTTCTGGGCTACTTGGGCTGGGCCACCGCCCGCTCCACCCCGGCCACCGAAGCCGCCGCGCCCACCGGACGAGGACTGCTGGGGGCCTATGGGTCAACCCTGCTGCTTACCCTCACCAACCCTGCTACCATTCTGTCGTTTTTGGCCATCTTTGCGGGGCTGGGCCTAGTTTCTGCCGATTCGGGGCCAGGGAAATCTCTGGCCCTGGTGCTGGGAGTTTTCTTGGGGTCAGCGCTGTGGTGGCTGTGCCTCAGTTGGGGGGTGACGTTGTTTAGACCCTACCTCACCCCCTCCCGGATCCTGTGGGTGAATCGGCTGGCGGGGGCGGTGATTGTTGCCTTTGCTCTGGCTGCCCTTGGATCCCTGTTGTGGTCTGGGCGGTCTGTCCCTTAGTATCGAGAACATTCATCCGTACAACCCCTGTGAAACCGCCCCTGTGAAACCGCCCCTGTGAAACCGTCCCTGTGAAACCGCGAACGACACCCTCCAGACGGCCTAGGCCGCACCGCCGTTTCCCTGCGCTGGCCCCGCGCTGGTGGGGGCTGGGACTGGCCTGCGTGCTGCTGTGGCTGGGGTTGGGGGGCCTTAGCCGGAGTGTAGCGGCGGTTTTCCCGACCCGGGTGGGAACGGAACCGGTCTTGGTGGCCCAGTCGGTGCAAGAACTGGAGCAGCGGCGCAGAGCCCTGGAGCAGCAGCGTCAACAGCTTCAACAGCAGCAGGACGAACTGGAGGGACGCCAGAATACCTCGGAAAACAACCTGAATAATCTAGAGCGCAGTATTCTCTACACCGATACCCAAATTGCCGAAACCGAAGATCGGCTGGACAAGGCGGAGCAAGATTTGCAGCGGTTGGAGGCCAACCTGCGGCAGGCCGAAACCGATTACGAAAATGTCCGGTCAGGAACCGTGGCACGGCTTCAATTTCTCCAGCGCCAGCAGGCCAGTGAGGGCTGGGCGGTTCTGTTGCAGAGCCAGGATTTTAACGAGTTTTTGGATCGCCAGTATCAACTCAAGCGGGTCTATGCGGCGGATCGGCAGGTGCTCCAAGACCTGAAGGTGAAGGCGGACGCCATTCAGCAACAAAAGGCGGCGGTGGAGGATCAGAAAAACCAGGTGGCCTTGCTGCGGCAGCAGTTGCTCTCCCAAAAGCAACAGTATGAGGCCGAGGCCAATGAGGAAAAGCAACTGATTGATCGCCTGAAGGAGCAACGGTCGGCCCTGGAAGCGGCGGAGGCCCAACTGGTGCGGGACTCTGACCAAATCGCCAACCTGATTCGCCAAAAACTGGCGGCGCAATCGGGGGCGGTGCGCGGTACGGGGCGGTTTGTGTTTCCTGCCAATGCGCGAATTTCCAGTGGTTTTGGCAATCGGGTTCACCCCATTCTGGGCTACAGCCGCTTCCACAGCGGCATAGACTTCGCCGCTCCCCAGGGGGCCGCCATCTATGCCGCCGACTCTGGCCAGGTGATTTTCTCGGGCTGGTATGGCGGTTATGGCCAAACGGTGATCGTAGATCACGGTGGCGGCATCACCACCCTCTATGCCCACTCTAGCCGCCTGTTGGTGCGGGAGGGGCAATCCGTACAGCAGGGCCAGTCCATTGCTGCCGTGGGGTCTACGGGGCTCTCCACCGGGCCACACCTCCATTTTGAGGTGCGCCGCAATGGCAGCCCCGTCAACCCCATGGGCTATCTCTAGGGGCGCGGAAATCGGGGTGAGGGGTGCTCCGAACGGCCTTGAACTTGGCCCATGGCACCCTGGGAAGCGGGTAGGATAGAGCATGACCCTGACCTGGAGGTGCCCGTGGCGACGATTGCGGTAATTGATTACGACATGGGGAATCTGCACTCGGCCTGCAAAGGGTTGGCCATTGCCGGAGCCACGCCCCACATTACCGACCGCGCCGCCGACTTGGCGTCCGCCGATGCCCTGGTTTTGCCGGGGGATGGAGCCTTTGACCCGGCCATGCAACACCTGCGATCGCGGGACTTGGTGGGGCCAATCCAGGACGCCATTGCCGGTGGCAAGCCCTTTCTGGGGATTTGCCTCGGGCTACAACTGCTGTTTGACTACAGCGACGAAGGCACCGAGGCGGGGCTGGGCCTGATCCCCGGCCACATCAGAAAATTCCAAAAAGAACCGGAGATCACCATTCCCCACATGGGCTGGAACCAGCTCACCCTCACCCAGCCAGGTATGCCGCTCTGGCAGGGCATCCACACCGGAGACTGGGTGTATTTCGTGCATTCCTACTACGCTGATCCCACGGATGCCGCCGTCATTGCCGCCACCACCACCCACGGCCAGCAAACCGTGACCGCTGCCATCGCCAAGGACAACATCATGGCCATGCAGTACCACCCCGAAAAATCGGCCCCGGCTGGGCTCACCATGCTGTCCAACTTTGTCAACCTGGTGCAGGGTCAAGACTAAGCATTAGGGCTTCGACGGTTCGGCGGTTCGACAGGCTCACCGCTCACCGCTCAGCCTGAGCGGTCTTGTATTCATCGGGTGAAAAGGCTTCGACGGTTCGGCATGCTTACCGCTTAGCTGGGGCGGTATTGTATTCATTAGCCTAGTCATCCTGAGAATTGCAGCCTTCAGCCCCGTTGCGTTTTCCCACGACATCGATATACTAGGTCAAACTTTTTGGGCCAGGTGAGATTGGATGGCTTGAGAGTTCTCTGCTACTTTGGGGCAAGGCCCCCATGCGCATCAACAGGAACGGGGTATGGCTCGACATCGCGGCACATCAGGGCACACTTTCTACGACGGGATGGGTTCCTCCCCCGAGGATTGGGCCGCGCCGCCCAACCCTGTCCCCGTGCCGCCCTACGCCGTACCGCCCCCGCCCCCCCGTCCCCCGTCCTTCCGCCCCCAGCCCCCCCGCTACGATCCCCTCGCCGATCTGCGCCAGCAGGCTGCATCTCCGTCGGATCTGCCCTGGCCAGTGGCCCAGCCTCGGCTCACCCTTGGGCAGCGGCTGGCCAAAACCTGGCCCCTGTGGACGATGGGCGCTTTGGTGTCGGTGATGGGGCTGGGGGTCTTCTCTGCGATTACGCTGCTGCGGATTCCCAACTTGCCCAACTGCCGCGCCATTTTCTGGCCCATGGCCTCGGCCAGTACCCGCCTGCAATGTGCCGAAGCCTTTGCCGATCAGGGCACTGTGGAAGGCTACCTAGAGGCCATCGCCCTGATTGAAGCGCTGCCGCCGGATCACCCGCTGCGGGATGAGATTAGCCAGCGCATTGAAGCCTGGGCCAGCCAAATCCTAGATTTGGCGGAGCAGGCGTTCCAGGGTGGCCAAATCCAGGTCGCCATCGATCTGGCTCGCCGCATCCCCGTCGATACGGCGGCGGCCCAAGTGGTGGAAGAACGGGTGGACACCTGGAACCAAATTTGGCAAGAGGCGGAGGCCATCTACACCGCCGCCGAAGCCGAATTAGTGAACTTAAAATTCCAGGAAGCCTTTACCCAGACGACTCGGCTGCTCCAGGTGCGCAACACCTACTGGAAAACCGTCAAGTATGACGAACTGATCGCCAACATTGCCACCGCCCGCGACGACCTAAACATCCTAGGCGAGGCTAAAAGCTTGGCCAACCAGCGCACCTTGGATGCCCTCAAGGAGGCCGTCGAGAGGGTCAAAGCCATTGCCGCCGATAGCCCAATTCACGGTGAAGCGCAGACGGTCCTGGGGGAATTGGGCCAAATTCTCATTGACATGTCTGAAACGGCCTTAGACCGTCAAGACGCCGCCGCCGCCCTGCAAATGCTGTCGGAAATTCCCCCCGAGGCCAACCTAGGGGCCGATGTGGCGGATATGCGCGCCATCGTTGATGCCAGCCAACTGTCGTGGCAGGGGGACATGGCGGGTTTGCAGGGGGCGATCACCCGCCTGCAAAGCATTGACAGCCGTCGGCCTCGCTATGGTGTGGCCCAGCGCTTGATTGGGCAATGGCAGGCGGAGATGGAAGGACGCTCCCAGTTGGAATGGGCCAAGCAATTGGCAATGGCGGGTACCACCGCTGATCTCCAGGCTGCCATTGCCGAAGCGGAGAGCGTGTCTCGATCTAACCCAGTGTGGGATGAAGTCCAGGCCCAGATTGGTCAGTGGCGCATTCAGGTGGAAACCACGGAAGATCGCCCCATCCTCGACGAAGCCCGTCAGTTGGCTCGCTTTGGCGATCTCCCCGCCGCCATGGTTGCCGCCCGCCGGGTTGGTGAGGGCCGCGCCCTCCACAGCGAAGCCCAGGAACTGATTCGGGGCTGGCGTAGCGACCTAGAGCGGCAGGAGGATGGCCCCATTTTGGCCCAGGCCCAGCGGCTCGCAACCGCCGGACAGCTTCAGGAGGCCATTGCGACCGCGTCGCGCATTGGTCGAGGCCGCGCCCTATCCGATCAAGCCCAGGATGACCTCACCACCTGGCGGAGACAACTCCAGGGACAGCAACAGCTTCAGCAAGCCTATCAATTGGCCCAGCAGGGCAGCGTCACCTCCCTAGTGCAGGCGATTCAGGCGGCTCAGCAAGTGCCCGAAAACACCCCCCAGCGGCCCGAAGCCCTGCGCATCCTCAATCGTTGGAGCCTGGATTTGCTGCGGGTGGCTGAAAGCGAGTCCCGGGTCAACCTGGCCCGTGCCATCGAGATTGCCACGGCGATTCCACCCCAAACCGAAGCCTACGCCCAGGCTCAGAACCGGCTGCGGGAATGGCAAGTTCCAACTAGCCCGCCGCCGCCGCTAACCAGCCCATAGCCCTCTAGCCCATGGCCGTCACCGCTGCCCCTAGACCATCGCCAGGGAGAAGTGCACACCCTGGGTGGGCTGGACATCTGGACATCGCCCCGAAAACGGTATGATGGGGTCGCTATGATTTGTTGGCCCTAGCCCATGCCGTCTGCCATGACCCACACTGAACCCACCGTAACCCCTGTGATTGATCGCCCGAAGCGGGGCTTCAACGACTATGCCGAGCGCCTCAATGGTCGGGCTGCGATGCTGGGCTTTGTGGCCCTCGTGGTGTTTGAATGGGTGACCGGGCAGGCCATTGTGACCTGGTTGGGGCTCCGCTAGGGATGGCCCTGGTGCTGGAACCCTGGCTGACGGACAAAAGATGGACAAAAGATTCTGGGTCGGGCGGGAAAACCGCGCCCCTACGGCCTGGGTTCTAGGGTGTCGGGCAGGAAAACCGCGCCCCAGCGGCTTGGGTTCTAGGTAGGGGTCAGGTCTCCTGACCCTTTGACAGATCCGGGTTCTAGCCAGCTTTGTTAGTCCCCTAGGCTTGAACCAGTCCCCTAGCTCACAGATTTGGGATCTTGGCCGTAGGCTTGCCATGCCAGATCGACTAGGCCATTGACGATGGCGGCAGCAACGACGGCGCTGCCCTTGCGCCCATCAATGCGCACGTGGGGGATCATCGTATCTTGGAGGCGATCCTTGAGGGCGATGGTGTCGAGGAAGCCCGCCGGGGTGCCCACCACCAGGGCCGGTCGCACCTTCTGGATTTCAATTAAATCCACCAGGGTGGTGAGGGCCACCTCCGAAGCTCCAACCACGAAAATGGCTTCTGGGTAGCGCAGGGCTAGGGTTTCAATCCCCCAGGCTGCTTGGCTCTTGCCCTTTTGGGGACGGGTGAGGGCGTCCATGCTGCAATAGACCGGGTTGGCAAAGGTGGCCTGGATGGCTGGCGTAATGCCCACCTGCACCATGGGTACATCCACCACAATGGTGGTGCGGGCTGCGAGGGCCGCTGCCCCCGATTGCAGCGCTTGGTCAGAAAAGCGGACGTGGGTGGCATAGTCAAAGTCTGCCGTGGCATAAATCACCCGGCGCACAATTTCGTACTCTGCCGGAGAAAAGCCGTGGTCGCCAATTTCGTTGTCAATGATTCGCAGGCTTTGGGCGTCGCTCACATGCCATTCCATGAATCTGTCCAGACCGCATAAATTCTGTAGCTACCATAGCTCACTTTAGGCCGCAGAAAACCCGATGGGCCGTCCCTATCTAGCCGAGGGTGGGGCGGAGGAACCCTCGGGAGAACCGGCTGGGGCCAATGCCCGAGGTTGTCCTGGCTGGGGGTGTCGGCCTCCCGCAGTAATCGGCGAGATTGGGGCAACTGTCCGGGGTATGATTTTCCTGGGTAAAACCCATGCCCTAGGGTGTCATGGGGCGGTGTCATTGGGAGGCGATGTCCTTGGGAAAGGTTGCCATGAAACAGGCCCATGTGATCGGCTTAGGGAAGTCTGGTATTGCGGCGGCTCGGCTGCTGCGAAAGCAGGGCTGGGAGGTGCTGCTGAGTGATCGCAATGCCGCTCCCTTAGCAGCGGATCAACAGGCCGAACTCCAGGCCGCTGGGGTTACGGTGAAGCTGGGCCATAGTTTTGTAATGACCCCAGCGGATCGGCCTGACCGAGTTGTCGTTAGCCCTGGCGTGCCCTGGGATCTGCCCGCCCTGGTGGAAGCCCGCGCCGCCGGACTGGAGGTGATGGGGGAAATGGAACTGGCCTGGTTGGCGCTGCAAGATCGGCCCTGGGTGGGCATTACGGGCACCAATGGCAAAACCACCACGACGGCCCTCACCGCCGCGATTTTTCAGGCCGCTGGGTTGAATGCCCCCGCCTGTGGCAACATTGGCCATGCCGCCTGTGAACTGGGCCTGCAAGACCCCGCGCCGGATTGGGTGATTGCCGAACTCAGTAGCTACCAAATCGAAGCCTCGGCCACCCTCGCCCCCCGCCTGGGCCTGTGGACCACCCTCACCCCCGACCACCTGCAACGGCACAAAACCCTCGACAACTATGCCCGCATCAAGGCGTCCCTCTTGCAGCGGTCGGACTTTGCCATCTTCAACGGCGATGACCCCTACCTGCGCCAGCACATCCCCGCCGACTTTCCCCAGGCCCACTGGACGAGCGTGGGGGGAAAAGCGGCCCTCGGTGCCCTGGTGCCCACCACCTACATCGAAGACGGCTGGGTGATGTTTAAGGGCCAGCCCATCGTGGCCGCCGATGCTTTGAAAATGGTGGGCGACCACAACCGGCAAAACCTGCTGATGGCCGTCGCCGCCGCCTGTTTGGCCGACATCGACCCCGCCGCCATCGCCGCTGGAGTCGCGACTTTCCCCGGTGTGCCCCACCGCCTAGAGCACCTCTGTACCTGGCAGGGGATTGACTTTATCAACGATTCCAAGGCCACGAATTACGATGCCGCCGAAGTGGGTCTGCGGTCGGTGGCCAGCCCCGCCGTCCTCATTGCCGGGGGCGAAGCCAAGGAGGGCGACGATGGCCCCTGGCTCCAGCGGATTCAGGAGCGAGCCGCCACGGTGCTGCTGATTGGTGATGCCGCCCCCCAGTTTGCCCGCCGCCTAGAGGAGGTGAACTACCGCAATTACGAAATCGTGGAAACCATGGATCGTGCCCTGCGCCGTAGTCAAGCCATTGCGCCCAGCCTGGGGGCCAAGGTCGTTCTGCTGTCTCCGGCCTGTGCCAGTTTTGATCAATACCCCAACTTTGAGGCCCGTGGCGATCATTTCCGGCAACTGTGCCAAGACCTGGGTTAAGGCTGGTGCCCTAACGTCCCGGATTGGGCACGGCGACCGTGCCCCTACCTTTGGGGTGAGAGCACCGCGCCCCTATCCCTGTCCTGATTGCGATTGCATCCGATGACGATATTTCCTGAGCCGCTTCCTGAACTGACGAACGACACCCTTTGGGCGATTATCAACGACGAACTGGACGACGACATCGTGAACCGTCTGGTGTGGCACTACCTGGGCTATCGGCCAACCCAGGAGGGCTGGGACACCGCAGCGGTGGATCCGGCCTGGGTAGATAAGTATCCAGAGCCGCCCAATTTCATCGAAAGCCGCCCCGCCACGGTGCATCTCACCCGGTCAATTCCCGCCGAATACAAGCAATTGCTGAAGGAAGAACTGGGCTTCAAGGGCTACACCGTGGATCAACTGGTGCCCCGCCTCACCCGCCGCGCCACCATGACCAACTGGCTACTGGCCTATCGGGCACAGCAGGCCGCGCCGAATCCCTAGCAGGGGGTCGAAAGGGACGACCGTCACAGTCTAAAGTCACAGTCTAAAACGGGGGCGATTATGGTTGGCATGGGTTCTATGGATGGACGGTTGAAGGCCCTGCGGGGTGGGTTAGTGGTGTCCTGTCAGGCTCCGGCTTCGTCGCCGTTGCATCACCCCCAGGTGATTGCGGCCATGGCGGCGGCGGCGGTGCAGCAGGGGGCGGTTGGTGTGCGGATTGATTCCCCCAGCCACATTGCGGCGGTGCGGGAGCGGGTTAATCAGCCCATTATTGGCCTGTGGAAGCAGGTGTTGCCGCCGTCGTCGGTGTATATCACCCCCCAGGCCCACCATGCCGAGGCCGTGGCCCAGGCGGGCAGCGACATCATTGCGGTGGATGCCACCCAGCGGCCCCGCCCTGGGGACGAGACTCTGGCGGGCCTGATTCACCACATTCACACCCGGTTTAACCAACCCGTCATGGCGGATGTGGACAGCCTGGAGAATGCCATCGCCGCCATCGCCGCCGGGGCCGACTGTGTGGGCACCACTCTCTATGGCTACACCGAGGCCACCCAGGCAGAAACCCCGCCCAGCCTGGATCTGGTGCGGGCGATGGTGGCCCACTGCTCGGTTCCCGTCATTTGTGAGGGGGGGATTGCGTCGCCGGAGATGGCCCGTGCCGCCCTAGGGGCGGGGGCCTATGCGGTGGTGGTGGGCACCGCGATTACGGGCATCGATAGCTTAGTGAGTCAGTATGTGGCGGCCCTAGGATCCTAGGGATGGGGCCGTGGGGCATCGATGGGAATGGGCAATCTGGTTTATCGTGGGCAAAGGTGAACGACGATTTGGTAGGCGGGTTGCCCTATGAATTCCCACGATCCCGATTTTCCCCAGGATGCTTCAGCCCTGCCTGAGTCTGAGGCA
>JAYKHF010000265.1:0-26640 GCA_035285305.1 Leptolyngbya sp. | reverse complement strand
GCTAATCGTTTGGCCCGAATATCCCCGGACTCAACGATGACTCGACGGCCAGGCTGACGCTGGCGTCGGGCTTTCTGGTAGGGAGCGGCCGCCCGTAGGGTGGCATCAACGGCAATACGTCGTACCGGGCCTTGGGGCAGAAAGGGTTTGATATAGCGGCCCCGTTCCTCGGAAAAAATCAGGCTTTGGCGGCCAGATTTACCCTGACGGCTCATGGTTTGGGCAAAGATTAGCAGGGAGGGATCGAGGATCACCCCCTCCGGATCAAAGACAAACTCCTCGGGGATGGTGGGGGGCGTCTCCTCCTGATCCTCGGGGGGGTCCGGATCGGGGGGATCCTCCTGGTCCTGCTGGGTTTGATCCTCCGGGGAATTGTCCTGACTGTCTGGGGGCGGTGGTGGCGGTGGTGGCGGTGGTGGGGTTTCCGGTAGATCCTGGGGGAGGCGGGATCGGGGCACGATCACCAGTTCCACCGCCACCCGCAGGTCTTCAGCGGTAACGGTGGAACGAGCCTCTAGGGCGGCATGGGCCTTAGCCACCCGGACGGCAAATAGCTCTGGCCGGTGACCCTGCAACCCGCCCCGCAGGGCCTCGGTGACCAGATATTGAATCTGATCAGGGGTGATGGTGACCTCCTTCAACCACTCCCGAGCCAGGATGATTTGGGTTTTCAGGGCGTCGGTGGCCTCTCCATAGCTGGCCACAAAGCTCTCCGGATCCTGGGCAAAGGCCGCCGCCTGATCCACCACCGCCACCCGGTCCTCCAGACTGAGCACCGTATCAGCGGATAGGGCAATGGCAATGCGGTCTAACAGATGCTCCCGCAGCATCCCTTCCTCGGGGTTGTAGGTGGCAATTAGCAAGGGCTGGCAGGGGTGCTGAAAGCTCATGCCCTCTCGCTCCACCTGATTGCGGCGATCGGTGAGGGCCGTCAGTAGGAGATTGGCGATCTGATCATCTAAGAGATTGATTTCATCAACGTAGAGCACTCCCCGATTGGCTTGGGCTAGCAACCCTGGCTGAAAAATACTGTCCCCCGCCTGGATTGATCGGGCCACATCCACGGAGCCCAACAACCGATCCTCCGTTACCCCCAACGGCACCTGGATGAAGGGGGCTGGGATGACCCGGGTGGGAATAGCCTGGGGTTGATCCCCAGGGCCCGGGACAAAGCGCTGCCGGGTTTGATCGTCCCAGCAATCGGGTTGGGCTGGATCGGTATTGCAGATAGAGCCTTCTACCACTTCAATAGGGGGCAGCAGCTGGTGCAGGGCTCGGGCCATGACGGACTTAGCGGTTCCCCGGCGACCGGCGATCACTACCCCCCCCAGGCTGGGGTCTACTGCCGCCAGCAAGAGCGCCATCTTAATGGCCCCTTGCTGAATAACAGCGGCCAGGGGAAAGCCCCCCGCGGGCGATAAAACGGTAGCGACCATAGGAGATGATTCGAATCAATCACTATTAGTTCAAGCTGTAATCATAGTGGGCCTTAACTAGCCTGGTTACCACCTGGGTTTCGTAGGTAATCACCCCCCTAATGGCCGTCAGTTTCTCGCAAAACCTAAGCAGATCCTCTTGGGTATGAAAGTTCACATTGACGACGATGTTGTGACAGCCGGAGACAATGGACAGAAACTGGACTTCATCCAACTTAGCCAGTTCTTCGGCAACGTGGTTGACCCGACCACTCTCCACAGACAGGTTCATGATGTTCGACTGGGGTTTGCCGACGTGGTTAGGGTTAAACCAGGCTTCAACCTGCAGCATGTGACTGTTGAGTAGGCGCTGGACTCGATAGCGGGCGGTGGCTTCGGGGATATTGACGCGATCGCTAACCTCTTTGTAGGTGATCCGTCCATTCACCTTCATCAGTTCAATAATCTTTAGATCAAGCTCGTCTACGTCGGGTTGGCCACTTTGTTCAAGGATAGTCATAGAATTGGATCGTAGAGTTATGTATCTCTTATAGCTTATCGGTTGACAACTGCGATCACGGGATTACTTATAAGTAGTTAGCCGCCCCTACCCTGGGGCTGTCAGCCCCCGAGTCCGGGTTCGGTTTTCCGCCGTGAGATTCCTGCTTTGACCCTCGGCAGGGCCTGGAGTTCGCGTTAAAGTAGAAATACATATTTTTCTTAAGTTAACCGTTTTTGTTCAATCCTATCCGACCGATTCCCACGTATTGCTCTGTGAGGTAGATCCTAGACCCATGTTGCTAACCCTGTTCTCCAGATTTCTGCGATCGCTACCCCTCCGGATTAAGGCTTTAGTCAAGCCCCTGATGGCGGTGGCATTGGTGCTCCTAATCTGTTTTGGTCAGGCCGATGGGGCCTGGGCGGCTCGGGGAGGGGGTCGGATGGGGGGCGGTGGTTTCCGAGCCCCGTCACGCCCCATGGCCCCCGCGCCCCGCAACTATAGCCCCGGTGGTGGTGGCTATTACCCCGGTGGCGGCTTTGGCTTTCCCTTCCTGCTGCCTTTCTTTGGGTTTGGCGGCGGGTTTAGCGGTCTGTTTACTCTGCTGATTTTTATCGCCATTGCCAATTTCCTGGTGCGCAGTTTCCGTGAGGCGGGGGCGGGGGATGGCTATAGTATCCCTGGCGATTCCACCAATCCCCCGGTGGCGGTGGCTAAACTTCAGGTGGGCCTGCTCTCAGAGGCTCGGGCCCTACAGGACGATCTCAACCGCATTGCCCTGAGCGCCGACACCGGCAGTAATCAGGGTCTGGCCAGGTTACTGCAGGAAACCACCCTGGCCCTGCTGCGCCATCCTGACTACTGGGTCTACGGGGCCAGTGAGGATAAACAAACCCGGTTACTAGCCGCAGAGCAGGAGTTTAACCGCTTCACCCTGGGCACTCGCAGTCGCTTTAGTCAAGAAACCCTTTCCAACGTCAATCGCCAGTTGTCCCAGGCCGAGCCCAGTGCCGCCATGGTGGTACCGGGTGAGTTTGAGGCCCCGGGTGAATATATCGTCGCCACTGTGGTGGTGGCGGTGCAGGGCCGCCTCGATCTACCCGACATTCGCTCCTCCGCCGATCTGCGCCAGGCCCTGAGCCAGATTGGGGCGGTCTCCAGCGATCAACTGCTGGCGGTGGAGGTGCTCTGGACCCCACAGAGATCGGGGGAAACCCTAACCGCTGACGAAATGATTGCCGAGTACCCCGAACTCAAGCTGCTTTAGGAACTGCTCTCTGGGAACTAGAGCGGGTTTTACCTGAATGCCCCCAGCCCCCAAATTGGAGGGGCTAAGGGGCGGAGCCTAGCGGAGGAAAAGCCTCTAGCCACTAGTCTGGGGATCTGGCCAGACTAGTGCACCATCGGCGTCTACCCTTGAGGTGGGCGCCTTTTGCTGGGGATTGTGTAGCCAAAGTCTCCGACATCTGTATTATCAAGGGAATTCTGGCGTTCGTCCTTAAACCCGCCGATTGCTCCCTGGCCATGGATATTCTGAATTTACTTACCCGTCTATTGCTGTGGCTAATCCTTGGCTACTTTCTCTGGTGGGTAGTAAGGAAGTTTATCCCCACAGCCTTCCTCACCTGGCTAGGGGGGGCTATCTTACTTGCCCTGGTGGCTGCCTCTTTCTTAGAGCGTGAGAGCACTATTGTTAATACCTTTTGGCAGGTGATTTCCTTTCCCCTTACCCCCCTGGGGGCGGTGATTACCTTTCTAGGGGTATCTCTGGCCAATGGGCTGAATAAGATCAATGGTCGTTTGGTTTTAATTAGTCTGGTGATTTTAGTAGTCGCCAGCACCCCTCTGGTGGCCCGCACCCTGATCAATCAATCAGAGGGGGCGGTAAAACGAGCCTATGACAACCAACGAGCCCTCTGCAGTGATGTTTGTAGGGTTGATGATATTCCCCTAAACCTGGCCCGGGCTATGGTGGTGATCGGAGACAATGTCGATGCCGGACTATCCAGCACCCTGCCCAGTCAGATTGACTCCCAGGTGAAACTTGACCCCATTTTGGTATCGCGGTTAAACAGTGCAGCGGATCTCTATCGCCGCCTCAATGGAGCTAACCCCTTGGTGACGGTAACCGCTGGCGCCCGGGCCAGTGGTGAGCAGGGTAAGCCGTTGAATGAAGCTATTCGCCAGGGACTGATTACCCGGGGGGTTCCCGCCGATCGGGTGACGGTCATTAACACCGGGCTGGATATCCATGGTGTGGTGGAGCAGCAAAAAAAGTTCTTAAAGGACCGGGGGCTGTTTACTCCCCCCGCCGGTAACCCCCGTCGCCAAACCCAACGGAACAATCGAGAGGCTAACCGGGTAATTTTAGTCGCCCCAGCCCTGACCATGCGGCGGGCGGCTTTGGCCTTTGAGCAGCAGGGCCTACAGGTGGTGACCTGGCCCACCGAGCTCTATGGGATAGCGGCGGCGGGGGGAGGCAGTAAGCTAGCCCGCTTAGTTGACCTGGTGCCCAATGTGGCGGCCCTACGGTTGACCACCCGCTATTGGGAAGAGTTGTTGACCTCCCTCTACTACTACCTGAGGGGCTGGCTACCGCCCTTTACCATGCAGTGGAATGAGGTGATCGAGGTGATTGAGACCTTACCCTAGTACTAGGCGGGATAAAATCGGCGATTTTGCAAGAGAGGGTAAGGAGTCAAGAGCCAGGAATTGGTCAAAGCCTTTAAGGGAGGGCAGCTAAGTTTTTGCCCGTTTCCCCCTCCCCTGGGGTAGGCTCAAGTAAGGTAGCATTGCTTCGGTTACCATTCCCTTGCCGCTAGCATCCCTGCTGCCCATTATTCCATGGCTAAGTACCAGGCCAATCCCTATGGCGCGATCGCAACTCCAAAAACTGACCACCTACCTTCGTCCCCACTGGCCCCAGGTGGCCCTGGGGGTGGGTGCCCTGCTGCTGGTCAACCTACTGGGGGTGTGGATTCCCCTACTGATTCGGGATGGTATTGACGAGTTGCAGGTTACCTTTCGCTACTCCCGGGTGCTCTACTACGCCCTGATGGTGTTGGTCTTGGCCACGGCCATGTGGGTGATTCGCATGGTGTCGCGAATTAGCCTATTTGGGGTGGGCCGCCAGGTGGAATTTGACCTGAAGCAGCGTATCTTTGAGCATCTACTGGAGATGGAGCCCGCCTATTTTAGCCGTAACACCGCCGGGGAGCTAATTAGTCGGGCTACCAGCGATGTGGACAATATTCGCCGGTTGTTGGGCTTTGCCATCCTGAGCCTGGCCAACACGGTGTTTGCCTACGGCTTCACCGTACCGGTGATGGTGGGTATTAGTCTGCGGCTCACCCTAATCGCCCTGGCGGTCTATCCCCTGATGCTGGTGTTGGTGCAGGCCTTTAGCGATCGCCTGCGGCGGGAACAACTCCAGGTACAGGAGCGCCTCTCCGATCTCAGCGACTTGGTCCAGGAAGACATGGGGGGCATTGCCCTGATTAAGATCTATGCTCAGGAGGACAACGAGCAACGGGCCTTTGACCGGCTTAACCAGGCCCTATTGGGGGCCAATCTGGCCCTGGTCCGCAGTCGTAATACCCTCTTTCCCCTGCTGGGGGGGCTGGCCAGCATTAGTTTACTGGTGGTGCTAGCCAGTGGCGCCGGGGCGATCGCCACCGGTTACCTCTCCGTCGGCGACTTTGTCGCCCTGCTGCTCTACGTGGAGCGCCTGGTCTTCCCCACCGCCCTGCTGGGCTTCACCATCACCGCCTACCAACGGGGGGAGGTGAGTATCGACCGTGTGGAGGCGATTCTGGCGGCCGAGCCTAAAATTCAGGATGCTCCCACGGCCCTGCCCCTGCCCCTGGACCAGGTGAGGGGGCAGCTGATGGCCCAGGGGTTGAGCTACACCTACCCCGGCACCACCACCCCAGCCCTGGACCGGGTCAGTTTCACCATCGCCCCAGGGGAACGGGTGGCCATTGTGGGGCCGATCGGTTCGGGCAAGTCTACCCTGGCTAATGCCCTACCTCGGCTGCTGGAGCTGGAGCCCGGGCAGATCTGGATTGATGGCCAGGACCTTACCCAGGTGGCCCTGGGGGATTTGCGGCGGGCGATCGCCTATGTGCCCCAGGACAGTTTCCTCTTCAGCACCACGGTTAACAACAATATTCGCTACGGTGCACCCCTGATGGAGTCCTCCGAGGTGCACTATGCCGCTAAGTTGGCCCAGATCGACGAGGAAATTCAAAACTTTCCCCAGCACTATGAGACCCTGGTGGGGGAACGGGGTATTACCCTGTCAGGGGGGCAGCGGCAGCGCACCGCCCTGGCCCGGGCCCTACTGGTGGATGCCCCCGTTTTAGTTCTAGATGATGCCGTCTCCAGCGTCGATAACCGCACCGCCACCGCTATCCTGGAGGCCCTTTCCACCGGCACCCAACAAAAAACCGTGCTGTTTATTTCCCACCAGATGGCCGCCGCCGCCACCGCCGATCGAATTTTGGTGATGGATCAGGGGCGAATCGTACAGAACGGGCCCCACCACCAGTTGCTGCAGCAGGAAGGTCTGTATCGCCAGCTCTGGCAGCAACACCAGTTAGAATCGATTCTACAACCGTAAGGCAGGGTTGACCATGGTAACCACCGTCAGTTTAGTGCGTACCCATAGCTACCGGGTGGAGGAGCTAGGCCTGCGGCTAGAGGCCCTGCTCGCCCCCTGGGGGGGAATGGCGGCCTGGGTCAAGCCGGGGGACCGTATCCTCCTCAAGCCCAACCTGCTCACCGGGGCTCGCCCCACCCAGGCCTGCACCACCCAACCGGAGTTGGTCTACTGTGTAGCCCAGATGGTCCAGGCGGTGGGGGGTAAGCCCTTCCTGGGGGATAGCCCCGCCTTTGGTAGCGCCTACGGAGTGGCTAGGGCCAACGGGCTCCTCCCCCTGGCTGAGGAACTGGGGTTACCGATCGTGGAATTGCACGGCGATCGCTACCCCACCCTAGGATCGGACTTTACCCACCTGCGCCTCTCCAGGGAGGCCATGGAGGCGGACGGCATTATTAATCTGCCTAAGTTAAAGTCCCACGTGCAACTCACCCTCAGCCTGGGGGTGAAGAACCTGTTTGGCTGCGTACCTGGCAAGATGAAGGCCTGGTGGCACATGGAGGCCGGTAAGGACAGCCAACGGTTTGGCACCATGCTGGTGGAAACCGCCCGCACTCTGGCCCCCAGCCTCACCATTCTAGACGGGATTGTCGGCCACGAGGGCAATGGCCCCAGCCAGGGCACCCCTCGCCCCCTGGGCCTCTTGGCTGCCGCCACCGATGTCTTCGCCCTGGATCGGGTGGTCACGGATATCCTCGGAGTCGATCCCACCAGGGTACCCACCGTAGCCCAATCCATCCACCTCGGTTATTGCCCCGATTGGTCGGAGATTCAGTTTCCCTTGCTGTCACCCCAGGACCTCTACCAGCCTGACTGGCAATTGCCTGACCAACTGATGCCAATTGACTTTGGTCTACCCAGGGTGCTGCGCTCCAGCCTCAAACATTTCTACATTCGATTTATCAAGGAAACCATGCCAACGGCTAAGTTGGCAAAGCTAGAAACCCGACCTTGAGAGGGCTTTCAGAAGGCAGGGGTCAGAAGAAGGGGCTACCAGCTTACTGAGATACAGAAAATAGAAGGGGTTTCAGAATTATCTCTGAAACCCCTTCTATTTTCTAAATGGTGGCGGGGTATGGATTTGAACCATAGACCTTCGGGTTATGAGCCCGACGAGCTACCAGACTGCTCTACCCCGCGTCGCTTTATTTAGTATAGCGATAAACTCTGGGAATGGGTAAGGATTTTCAGCGACTTTGGTAAAGTCTTACTTAAAGCCAGCACCCTGATCACTTCTACACCAACTCTCCCCGTACCCCTAGTTAGAGTTAGAGGTATGGGGAGGATACGGGTGATCCACGGATGAATTAAAGCAAGCCCGTATTAGTACCCTGACGACCGGTAGCCAGCTCCACCTTGACGATTTTGCCCCCCATTTTCTGAATACGTTGCTGCTCTTTAAACCAGTTTTCGTAGGGCACCAACTTGGTAAAGAAGGTATTCTGAAGTTCCCGTTGGGTACGAATCCGACTCTGGCTGGGAACACAGGCCGTAATCTTAAACATGCGCATAGTTAAGGCATCTCCTACCGTCTTGCTCAGGTTATTGGGTGAAATTAGGTGAAATTTAAGGGGGCAGCTGGTCAGATCCAACTCAGGATAGGTCCAGGGTCGGCCCTGATCGATGGTGAGTAATGGTGATTACTGAAATGCCAGAGCCGAAAGCCAATGCTGGGGACATCGGGTAGACAGACACTATAGCCAGCCCATTGTCCTTAACACTCGCTCCTGACTCTGGCACGGGGTGCCCTAACCTGGAAGGCAGGGCAATGGAAGAGGGTTAGCTCAAGCCAGAGCTAATGTAATCAAAGTACACGCCCATTTCCTTACCGGCATCGGGGCCCACCAGGCTAGCGGTGACTTCCTTCATGGCCTGAATAGCGCTGACGGTGGCACCGATGGGAACCCCCAGGGAATTGTAGGTTTCCTTGAGACCGTTCAGTACCCGCTCATCCAAGATGGAGGGGTCGCCGGCCAACATAGCATAGGTGGCATAGCGCAGGTAGTAGTCCAGATCACGGATACAGGCGGCATAGCGACGGGTGGTGTACATGTTGCCGCCGGGACGGGTGATGTCGGAGTACAGCAGGGACTTAGCCACCGCTTCCTTGACAATTTCAGCGGCATTGGCGCTGATGGTGGTGGCGGCCCGTACCCGCAGTTCCCCGGTTTGGAAGTAAGCCTTCAGCTTACCCAGGGCGGAACTGTCCAGGTATTTGCCCTGGACGTCGGAGGAGTTAATAACCGAAGTAATGGCATCTTGCATGGTGAAGCTTCCTTAGAACTGACGTAATCTCAACAACGAATTGGCGAAATAGGGGAGCCCCAGCTATTGCATGGCGCCAACTACATAGTCAAAGTAAGAGGCTGCTTCCGCCGCATCTTCGCTGGATAACAGGGAAGTCGCGACACCCTTCATGGAGCGCACAGCTTCGGCAACGGCGGGAATGGGAGTGCCCAGGGAGTTGTACATTTCCCGTACCCCCACCAGACCGATTTCCTCAATGGGGGTGACATCGCCGGAAACCACACCGTAGGTGATCAGGCGCAGGTAGTAGTCCATGTCCCGCAGGCAGGTGGCGGTCATTTCTTCACCGTAGGCGTTACCACCGGGGGAAACAATGTCAGGCCGCTTTTGGAAGAGCTGATTGCCGGCTTCTTTGACGATGCGTTCGCGGGACTCGGTCAGAACCTGGGCAATGCGCAGCCGGCGTTCGCCCGAGGTAACAAAGCCCTTGATCCGATCTAGTTCGCCGGGGCTAAGATAACGAGCCTCAGCATCTGCATTCACGATTGACTTCGTGACAATACTCATTGATGGATTCCTCCGAAAAAGATATAACCAGACATCTATGAAACTGGCATTGATGGATCGATGGCGAGGAGTCTAGTGATGCTGACCTGGTGGCTACGGCAGGAAATCTCCATAGCTCAACCTAGCTTCGCCTAAACCCATAGACTCAGCCTCCTTCCCGACCCATTGTCCAGTATTGCGATCGCCTTCTTAAGAGCGTTGAAATATTTTGTAATAGTTCTGCTCATCGGCCGCAAAGGCTTGCTAGTCAAGGATCTATAGCGTCAGCCAGAAGGCCTCAGCCCCTGACCCAGAGGTAGGGGTAGGAATACCCCAGGCCAAATGGCCTGGGGTGCTTAACGGGGAGCGACGGGGCTTAGCCGCGGTGATAGGGGACCCCCTGGTCACCAAAGTAACGCTGGTACTCCTGGGACGCCTGCATAGCCTGGGCCATAGCTATCACTCCCTGGGTTTCAGCAATAGCCAAATAGGCCTGGTGATCCGTGCCGGGGGTCAAATCCCGGCCCAGCAGTTGCCGTCCCATGATGGTGACCAGCTTGCCTAGGGGATAGGCCTGCACAAATCGCTCCTGGTAGGCTGGTGAGGCGATTAATTCGCCAATCAACCCCTGGACCGTCAGGTCTCCTTGGGCTAGCCGTTGCTCAGCCTCCGGCAGTCGCCAGGCGCTAGGGATATCCCCCTGGTAGCCCACCATAATTTGTCGGTAGACGGCGGTCACCACCTCCTGGCCGGTCACCCCTGGAGCACCGGGCTGCCAGCGGTAGAGGCGGCTAGAGGGCTGGGCCACGGCCCAACTCAGATCCTCCTCCTGGGAAGAGCGACCCAGACTCCCCACCAGCTCCGCCGTGGTCGCGGCCGCCGTGGTCGCAGCCTCCGCCATCAGGGGTAGGGTGGCCACATCCATTGTAGATTTGGCCGGGACGAAGCTGGGCACCACCAGATCTCGGGTTTGCTTGGTGAGACGGTTATAGAGTTTCTCCGTATTGGGGAAATTGGCCGCCGGCAGGGTGGGGAAGCGGCGGTAGGGTACCGTGTCTTCACCGAAGTTGTCAGCGTACTCGGGGGTGGCTAACAGGGCTCGAATAAACCCGCGGATGCCCTCCCTGGCCAGGATCTGGTTGTACTTGCGAATTTCTCCCTGATCTAGGGGTGCTCGGCCTAAAAAGTGCTTGGTGCCGAACTCAATCACCTGGGTGTTGGGGTAGGGGGCGTAGAACTCTTTAATGTAAAGACTCGAACACCCTAACCCCTCAATAAACTCCTTCAGGGTAATTTCGCCGTTGCCCAGTTTGCTTTCCAGGGCGGTGAACTCGCTTTTAACGATATAGGGAGCGATATCCCGCTCAAAGATCTGGCGGTAGGCCGCCGCCGTCACCCGCTGTAGGTTGGGTTTATCCGCCAGGGAGGTGAGCTTAAAGGGCTTAGTTTGCTGACGTTGCAGGCTAACCCCCTGGGCCATGCGCTGCTGCACTTCGGGAATGGACCGATCGGCCCCGACGCTACCCAGCTGCACAAAGCGGGGCGGAGTAGTGTCGGTAATCGGTACCAACCCCTTCTGGGCCAGGGTACCGGCTCTCAGGGTGCGTAGGGCCAGGCCCTGGGGAGTGAGGTAACGCTCGTAGGGGACGGTATCTTCCCCAAAGGCCTCATTGTATTCGGGGCTATCGATAAACGCATCGATCAGGGCATAGAAGCCTTTCTTAGCGCAGATATCAAAGTAGCGGTTAGTTTCATTGCGGCCGTAGGTGGGCCGCCCCAGCAGCCGACGGTGGATATATTCCACCGCCTTCATCACATAGAGGGAGGACCAGTAGGTTTGGCGGAAGGCGGTGGATTTGGCGATCGCCCGAATGAACTCCTTCACGGTAATCTCGCCGTTTTCCAGCTTGATTTCCGCCACCCGCGATCGCTGCCCCGAGTACACCTCCCGGCCAAACACCTGCCGATAGGCGGCACCGATCACCGCCTGGGTAGAGCTTTCGGAGTAGCGCACACTGGCCCGGGTGTTACCGGTGGCGGGCACCTGATCCAGCTTAAACACCTTGGCACCGAGGGAACCAGGAGTTTCTCCTCGGGCTGCCGGGTTGCTCAACTGGTTGTTAATGCCGGGGCCGCGGTGAATTAAAATCCGGCGGGTGTCCTTACTGAAGAAGGCAGGGGTAGCGCTGGGGTTGCGGGTTTCCTTGGGGAAAATCGCCCCAAATTGGATTTCCAGGGGGTCATTGCCAGCGCCGTAGGGATGCTGATCCGGTAGGGGTTGCTCGTAGGCGGCAAACAGGGTAATGAACTGGGGGATTTTGCGGAAGGGGGCGCTGAAGTTAAACAGGTCAAACTGGGGTCCCCAATTACGACATTCCTGGGCTTCCTGCCCCAGACCCCGTAGGTAGGGCACCGTTTCTTCGCCGAAATAGTCAGCGTACTCCTTGGAATCCACCAGGGCATCCACCAGGGCCGCCAACCCCCCGCTGGAGACAATGGCAAAATAATTGCGCACCTCTTCCCGGGAGCTGGGGGCGCGGCCAAGAATGTGGCGGAAGGCCAGCTCTAGGGCGCGGCTGTTGATGTAGCGATCGAAGAAGTTTTTACGATAGAGGGGAGACTTACAGAGGCGACGGATAAACTCCTTCATGGAGATTTCCCCGTTCTTCACCTTCGACTCCAGATCGGACACCGACAGGGAATAGGCCCGGGTGATATCCCGCTCAAACACCTGCCGATAGGCGGCTTTGACCACATCGTTTTTCTCGACCGCCGATAGCCCCGGCTTCATGGCGTACTTGGGCCGCCGTTCCGCCGCATTGTAGTAAATCTGGGGTAGGGCCAGCCCCTGGAGGTCGCTGGAAGGGCGTTGCCGAACTTTATTGGAGGGGGTGGGAGCTTTAAACTCACTCAACAGCACGTCAAAGTACTGGGCCACGATCTCCCGGGCCTCAGGATCGCCGCTAACGTAGCGCAGGGAGGCCTGCTGCATGGTTTGAATGGCCACAATGGTGGCGGCGGAGGAGCAGGCCTTCTCAATGATTTCCCGCAGACCCCGGACGTTGACCGCAATAATGTTGGGGTCTCCCGCCACGATGGCGTAGGTAACGTAACGCAGAAACCAGCTCAAATCCCGCAGGGATTTTTTCATGTTGCTGGCCCCGTAGCGGGAGATGTTAATGGGGCGGAAGCCCGGGGGAATGGGGCCAGAGGGGGTGGAGCTAAATAAATTACTGAAGAAACCGCCGCCGCCACTGCTCTCGATAAAGGTGGCGGTGCCCAGCTTGGCCGCCTCCTGATCATCCAGGACGGTACCCGCCCTGGTTTTTTCCATGGGCTGTTCTGCTCGGGGGCGCTCCAGGTAGGCCAGGGGGGAGCCACCGGTAAAGATCCGGTTAGCCGCCTGGGACACGATCAACTCTGAATAACGGGTCAGAGTTTCAGCAATTTGTACCCGTTTCAGGCCGGAATTAAAAAAGCTAGATAACTCCTCCAGTTCCCCCCGGGCCATGTACCGGTCTTGCTGCTCGGCCTGGGAAATGGTTGCGGCCGGCAGGGTTTGATAGAGTTGGGGCCGGGCCAGAGCACTCCCACCACTTGCTTTAACACTCATGCGTATTCAAAGGCTCCCTATGCGGACAATCACTGCATTTATAAGACTAAGGTGTCCCGTACGCAGGCTCTGAGGCTTGGCCCTAGGGGGGCAAAGAAACTTAACCTACTGGGGGCAAATCCGTTATCGACTGCTTTTAATCAATCTCAACTGATCGACATCAAGCCGAAACAGGTTCGTAACCTAACCTGGGTTTAGAGTAAACCGTTTCAGAACCGCAACACAGCTTGTTAAGAACTGTGTAACATCCCGTTCGCGAAAGGTCTTCGGTCATCATAGAGGATGGCCACTCCCCCCTGAGAAGACCCCTAAGTTTTGTAACGTTTCGTGATGAATAGCCCTTCCTCCAGCCCGGTGAAGTCCGTCAGTGACGCCGTTGCGCGTCTTTACAATACCTATCCCTTCCCCCCGGAGCCCATTTTGGATGAGCCCCCCCCGGGCTACAACTGGCGCTGGTATTGGCCCACGGTTCACAGCTTTTGTACGGGATTTGCACCTGCCCAGTCCAAGGTCAGAGTTCTAGACGCAGGCTGTGGCACGGGGGTGAGCACGGAATATCTGGGCCACCTCAACCCCCAGGCGGATGTGTTGGGCATTGACCTCAGTGAAGGAGCCCTGGCCACCGCCCAGGAGCGGTGTCGGCGGTCTGGGGCCACCCATGTCCAGTTTCGTCACCTCAGTATTTACGACGCCGATCAATTAGACGGGGAATTTGACTGGATCAACTGTGTCGGCGTCCTGCACCACATGCCCGATCCCGTGCGCGGCATCCAGTCCCTAGCCGCTAAACTGGCCCCCGGCGGGTTTCTCCATGTCTTTGTCTATGCCGCCATTGGCCGCTGGGAAATTTCCCTCATGCAGCGGGCCATTGCGCTGGTGCAGGGAGAACAGCGAGGGGATTACCGGGATGGCGTTAGCGTTGGACGGCAAATTTTCGCCAGTCTGCCCGAAGGAAATCGCCTCAAGCAGCGGGAGACAGATCGCTGGTCGCTAGAAAATCAGCGGGATGAATGCTTTGCCGACATGTACGTCCATCCCCAGGAAGTGGACTACACCCTCGACACCCTGTTTGACCTAATCACCGCCTCTGGCCTGGAATTCGTCGGCTTTTCCAATCCCCACATCTGGCAGTTAGATCGACTCCTCAGCAGCAACCCCGAACTGCTCCAGCGGGCGAAACAGCTTTCTGAACGGGATCAATACCGCCTCGTGGAGTTACTGGATCCCGAAATTACCCACTTTGAATGGTTCCTCGCCAAACCGCCCCTCGTCAGGCAGGACTGGCACCAGGACGAAGCCCTCCTCGCCGCCCACCCCCGTCGCAATCCCTGCATGGAAGGCTGGCCCAGCCCAAGCATCTTCGACCACAACTATCAGTACATCACCCTCTCCCCCGTGGAGTTCGAGGTGCTGTCCGCCTGCGATCAAGCCAGCGACCCGACAGCGATCAACACGCCGGAAACCAAAGCACCGTTGACGGTGGCGGATTTGCTCAGCGGCACCTCGGCCACCCTGGCGGATCTACGGGAAATGCAGCAAAAACAGCTCATCCTGTTACAGCCGTCACAGCTTTCCCCCTAGCTTTGCCCAAGAATCATGGATTTCCTCGCCGAGGGGTCTATTAAGTATTATTGCCGTGATATGATCTCCTACGGCCTCAAACAATAGGCCAAACCCCTTGACGGCTAAGGATTAGTGCTTTCGTGGCCTCCACCTCCTCCGAGCAAAGCAGCGATGCAGTTCAGGTAACGGATAACTCAGCCGAGGAGTCGATGCTTCCCCCTCCGGTCGATACTGCGATGGGAGAATATTATCGGCTCCAGCAAAATCTGCTGATTTGTACGGTTGCCTTTAGTGCCGTTATCTTTTTCTGCGTTTGGCTCGCCTACTCTTTGCCCATTGCTCTGAATTATTTAATTGGAGCGTGCGGTGGTGTGGTTTACTTGAGGATGTTGGCAAAAAACGTGGCCAACCTTGGGCGTGGGCAGGCAAAAATCGGCAGCGGTCGCCTCGCGATTGTGATCGGGTTAATTCTGGTTGCGTCGCAGTGGCATCAGCTTGAGATTGTCCCGGTTTTCCTAGGTTTTTTGACCTATAAAGCCGCCCTCATTGCCTACACACTTTGGACAGCGGTTTTACCGAATCAGTCTTAAGCATGGGGCCGCCTAGGCTTTCAAAATTTTCCGGGTTCCCGGAGAGTACGAATCAGTTTGGTAAAGATGGCGCTGGGTATGGTTATGTTTTATCCCTCAACTCTGGCAGAGTTAGAAGTTGGTCAACATCTTTACTGGCAAGTTGGTAATCTCAAGCTCCATGGGCAGGTTTTCCTAACCTCCTGGTTTGTGATTGGCTTGCTGGTACTGGTGTCAGTGTTAGCCACTCGCAACGTTCAGCGAGTGCCTTCCGGACTGCAAAACCTGATGGAATATGCCCTGGAATTCATCCGGGATCTGGCCAAAAACCAGATTGGAGAAAAGGAGTATCGCCCTTGGGTTCCCTTCGTTGGTACGCTGTTCCTGTTCATTTTTGTCTCGAACTGGTCAGGGGCCCTGGTGCCTTGGAAGCTAATCCATCTGCCATCGGGTGAATTGGCCGCTCCCACGAACGATATCAATACGACCGTTGCCCTCGCCCTACTCACCTCCCTGGCGTATTTCTACGCCGGATTTAGCAATCGTGGTCTGGGATATTTCGCCAAATACATTGAGCCGACCCCGATCCTTTTGCCCATCAACATTTTAGAAGATTTCACCAAGCCCCTTTCCCTGAGCTTCCGTCTATTTGGGAACATCCTCGCCGACGAACTGGTGGTGGCGGTGCTGGTTCTCCTGGTACCTCTCTTCGTACCGTTACCAGTGATGATCCTTGGGTTGTTTACCAGTGCCATTCAGGCCCTGATCTTTGCAACCCTAGCCGCTGCTTACATCGGTGAGGCCATTGAGGGGCATGGTGGCGAAGAGCATGAGTGACCTTGAAAAAGGCATTCAGAACCCGCTGGCTGATGGGTCAGGTGCCATCATCAGCAGAGTGGCTTAGAGGGCCGCAAGACAAAAGACGCTAAGTCGGCGTTGTTTATACCTGATTCGCTTGTTGTAGATTGTCAAAATCGAGGTAACGACATGGATCCTATTATCGCAGGCGCTTCCGTAATCGCTGCTGCTCTAGCGGTTGGTCTGGCAGCGATTGGCCCTGGTATTGGTCAAGGTAATGCTGCTGGTCAAGCTGTGGAAGGGATTGCCCGCCAGCCCGAAGCTGAAGGCAAAATTCGCGGCACCCTCCTCCTGAGCTTGGCCTTCATGGAAGCGCTGACCATCTACGGTCTGGTGGTGGCGCTCGTGCTGCTCTTCGCTAACCCCTTCAGCTAATTCTCAGCCGGGGGGGCGAGCTTTCGGGTTCGTCCCCCACAACGCCCTGGGATAGCGTTCAAGACATTGATGTAATTGGGTAGTGACACCCAGCGTAAAGCGGGGGACGAAGAGGCATGATTCATTCAGTTTTGTTTTTGGCTGTGGAGGCCGCAGAGGAAGCGAGCGGAGGTCTATTTGACCTAGACGCGACCCTACCTTTGATGGCGGTACAGTTTGTACTGCTAGCCGTAATTCTCAATGCCCTGTTTTATAAGCCCTTAGGCAAGGCGATTGATGAGCGGGATGGCTATATCCGCAGTAATAAAGTGGATGCAGCCGAACGTCTCGCCAAGGCGGAACAAATTGCCAAGGCCTATCAGCAGGAACTGGCTGAAACCCGTCGTCAGTCCCAAGCGGTGATTGCGGCGGCTCAAGAGGAGGCCCAAAAGCTAGCCTCCCAAAGGGTAGCCGAAGCTCAGCAGGAAGCCCAGGCCCAGCGCGAGCAGGTTCAGCGCGAGCTGGATGAGCAAAAGCGTCAGGCTTTAGCCTCCCTGGAACAGCAGGTGGACGGCCTCAGCCGTCAAATTCTGGACAAGTTGCTCAGTTCTGCCTCCTAAGCTGATCTAGGGCAATGGTAAGCACGATGCCAGCGTCGTTGACGGAAAAAAAGATATGACTATTGGTTGGTTTCTAGCCGCAGAAGAGGGAGGGTTTGGTCTTAATTTCGACATTCTTGAGACCAACCTGATAAATTTAGCCATCATCATTGGCGTTTTGTTTTATTTCGGCAGCAAGTTCTTGGGCAAGACCCTTTCAACGCGTCAAGCGGCCATTGAGGTCGCCATCGCCGAAGCTGAACAGCGTAAGCAGGAAGCCGCCACGGCCCTAGCTGAGCAACAGCAGAAGCTGGCGCAGGCCCAGGAAGAAGCGAAGAAAATCCTAGCGGATGCTGAACAGACCGCCACTCGGACTCAGGAGGCCATTTTGGCCCAGGCCAAGGTCGATGTGGAACGGATGCGCGCCACCGCCGCTCAGGATTTGAGTTCCCAGGAAGCCAAGGTAATGCGGGAACTCCAGCAGCGAATTGCCGCCCTTGCCCTGGAAAAGGCGGAGCGTGAGCTGCCTAATCGTCTGAACGACGATATTCAACGACGCTTGGTAGACGCCAGCATTGCCATGCTAGGAGGAGGTCAGTAATGAAAGACGGTACAACGACGTCCGAAGTCGCGCTGCCCTACGCTAAGGCGCTCATGGCCATTGCCCAAGACAATGGGGTTGTTGATGCCATTGGCGACGAAGTCTCCAGTTTACTGGAACTGCTGCGGAGTTCCGATGAGCTATCCCAGTTCCTGGGCAATCCCCTGATTGATCCTGAAGCGAAGAAGGGAGCCCTCGGTCGGCTCACAGAGGGCCAGGTGAATCCAGCCGTGACAACGGTTCTGTTGCTGCTCGTAGATCGCAACCGCATCATGTATCTAGAGGATGTTCTAGAGCAGTATCAAGTTCTGCTACGGGAGATCAAGCAAACGGTCTTAGCCGATGTGGTCTCTGCGGTGCCCTTGTCTGAGGAACAGACCTCGACCATTCGCGAGCGAGTCGCCGCGCTGTCTGGCGCACAAAACGTTGAGCTTTCGGTGCAGGTTGATCCCGATCTTTTAGGTGGGCTGATCGTCAAGGTAGGGTCTCAAGTGATTGATGCTAGCCTGCGCGGACAGCTTCGTCGCATCGGAATGCAGTTGGCAACAGCGGCCTAATGACGGCCATCCCTTGTTTTTTCATGTTTGTGTAGGTTTAGCAGAGCAGATCCTATGGTTAGCATCAGACCTGACGAAATTAGCAGCATCATTAAGCAGCAGATCGAGCAGTACAACCAGGAAGTCAAAGTATCCAACGTGGGTACGGTGCTTCAGGTAGGTGACGGGATTGCCCGGATCTACGGCCTGGAAAATGTCATGGCCAGCGAACTGCTGGAGTTTGAAGACGGCACCGTGGGCATCGCCCTGAACCTCGAAGAGGACAACGTGGGTGCGGTGTTGATGGGTGACGGGATCAATATCCGTGAGGGTAGCCCCGTTACCGCCACCGGTAAGATTGCCTCCGTGCCCGTGGGTGAAGCCATGCTGGGCCGCGTGGTCGATGCCTTGGCTCGTCCCATCGATGGTAAGGGCGACATTGCCGCCTCCGAAACTCGTCTGATCGAGTCTCCGGCCCCCGGCATCATTGCCCGGAAATCGGTGTATGAGCCGATGCAAACCGGGATTACCGCCATCGACGCCATGATTCCCATCGGTCGGGGCCAGCGCGAGCTGATCATCGGCGACCGCCAGACCGGGAAGACCGCCATCGCCATCGACACCATCCTGAATCAGAAGTCTGAGAACGTCGTCTGTGTCTACGTGGCCGTGGGTCAGAAAGCCGCTTCTGTGGCCCAGGTCGTGGATGTGCTGCGGGAACGGGGTGCCCTGGACTACACCATCGTCGTTGCCGCTAACGCCAACGACCCCGCCCCGCTGCAATACCTGGCTCCCTACACCGGTGCCGCCCTGGCCGAGTACTTCATGTACCAAGGCAAGGCCACCCTGGTGGTCTACGACGATTTGACCAAGCAGGCCCAAGCCTACCGTCAAATGTCCCTGCTGCTGCGTCGTCCCCCCGGTCGGGAAGCCTATCCCGGCGATGTCTTCTACCTGCACTCCCGTCTGCTGGAACGGGCAGCGAAGCTCAGCCCCGAACTGGGCGAAGGCAGCATGACCGCCCTGCCCATCATCGAAACCCAAGCGGGTGACGTGTCGGCCTATATCCCCACCAACGTGATTTCCATCACCGACGGTCAGATCTTCCTATCCTCTGACCTGTTCAACTCGGGTCTGCGTCCCGCCATCAACGCCGGTATCTCCGTGTCCCGGGTGGGTTCTGCGGCCCAGATCAAGGCCATGAAACAGGTGGCGGGGAAGGTGAAACTGGAACTGGCTCAGTTCGACGAACTGCAAGCCTTCTCCCAGTTTGCCTCTGACCTCGATGCTTCCACCCAGAAGCAACTGGCCCGGGGTCAACGTCTGCGGGAACTGCTGAAGCAGCCCCAATACTCTCCCCTGCCTGTGGAAGAGCAAGTGGCCATCATCTACGCCGGGATTAACGGCTACATGGATGAAATCCCCGCTGACCAAGTGGTGGCTTTCGCCAAGTCCATGCGCGACTACATCCGCAACAACAAGCCCAAGTACGCTGAGCTGGTGCGCAGCGAGAAGAAACTGGGCGATGAAAGTGAAGCCCTGCTGAAGGCGGGGATTAACGAGGCCAAGGAAGCCTTCATGGCCGCTGCCTAGTCTCTGCTTCAATTCGCTCCTCCGACCGAGGCATCGGGCCTGCGGTTGGGGGAGCGCCCCCGCAACAATGGCTGAGGACAGATTATGCCTAACCTAAAAGCAATTCGAGATCGCATTAAATCCGTTAAAAATACTCGCAAAATTACCGAAGCCATGCGACTGGTTGCCGCTGCTAAGGTGCGCCGTGCCCAAGAGCAGGTGATTGCGACTCGTCCTTTTGCGGATCGGCTGGCCCAGGTGCTCTACGGCCTGCAAAGTCGGCTTAAGTTTGAAGATGTCGATCTACCCCTGCTCAAGCAGCGGGACGTGAACAACGTTGCCATTCTGGTCATCTCTGGGGATCGGGGTCTGTGCGGCGGCTACAATACCAACGTCATTCGTCGGGCCGAGATCCGGGCTCAGGAATTAGCCTCTGAGGGCATCAACTACCAGTACGTCCTCGTCGGACGCAAGGCCAGCACCTACTTTAAGCGTCGGGATCAGCCCATTGAAGCCAGCTTCACCGGGCTAGAACAAATCCCTAACGCCGAGGAAGCCTCTCGTATCGCGGATGAACTGCTGGCGTTGTTCCTGTCGGGCAAGGTGGATCGGGTCGAGCTGATCTATACCCGGTTTGTCTCCTTGGTGAGTTCGCGTCCGGTGGTGCAAACCCTGCTGCCGCTAGATGCCCAGGGATTAGAGGCCGCCGATGATGAGATCTTCCGCCTCACCACCCGTGGGGGGAATTTCGAGGTTCAACGGGAAAAAGTGGCCTCTCAAGTCACGATGAATTTCCCCCAGGACATGATCTTCGAGCAAGATCCGGTGCAAATTCTGGATGCGCTGCTGCCTCTGTACCTGAATAACCAAATTCTTCGGGCGCTCCAAGAGTCTGCGGCCAGCGAGCTTGCAGCCCGAATGACCGCCATGAACAACGCGAGCGACAACGCCAAGGAACTGGCCAAATCCCTCAACCTGACCTACAACAAAGCCCGTCAGGCTGCCATTACCCAAGAAATCCTTGAGGTCGTCTCCGGGGCCAACGCCCTAGGCTAGGGGGGACTAGACCTTCAGGCGTAGCTCAATGACTACGGCTTACCTGATCAGCAGCGGGGTTTATACCCCGCTTTTTTTATGTTAGCCCCCTCGATTCACGGGATCTGCCCCCAGCGACGGACACAGGGGGCAGATCCGATGAGATTTCAACCCGTAGATGGCCGCTGCACTACGACTTGGGCGCGATCGCGGGGCTTTCGCCGTAGACTTGGATATCGCGGCTGAGTTTACCGAAATCGTAGGCTTCGGTTTTGCCCTGGCGAGCGCGGAGTTGAATCCAGCCTAGGCACAGCACAGCGGAAACCACGATGGGGGCGGCAAAGCTCACCAGCAGATCCCCGGCAAAGGGAAGGCTGTTCCAAGGACTGAAGCTAGGCGTTGGGAAAAACAAGGCTCCGGCAGCGATCGCGGCGAGGGTGCTCCAAAGGGCCATGGAACCGGTCAGGCGTTTGGAATATAGCCCAAACAGAACCGGGAACAGTGCCCCGGCACAGACCAAATCCGCTAGCAGAAATAGGTAGAGGACGTTGTAGCCCCTGGCGGCGATCAGAATGGCGGGGAGGCCAACCACCAAGGTTAACAGGCGGGTCAGCTTGAGGATGCCGTTCGTGGATTTTTCGGGAAAAATCCTCAGCAGGTCGGTGGTGAAGACACTGGCGATGCCATTCAGCAAGGAATCTAAGCTGCTCATCACCAGGGCCAAGACCAAGACCAAGACGGCAATGCTCACCCAGCCAGGGAGGTTCAGGGCTTGTATCAGCGAGAAAAAGGCACGGTCGTCGTTAAAGCCCAAGGACATGGCGACAATGCCCAGGAGTCCGGCGATGAACAGCATCGGCCAAATCACCAGGAACGACCCCAAAAAGGATCGGCGCACCACGGCGTCGGTTTTGCAGGCATAGACCCGCTGCCAGTTGGTTTGATTGAACATTTCGGCGGAAATGACCGCAATCACCAGGGTTGCCCCAAATTTAATCCCCGGCCCGTTGGCGAGGGTGAGCAATTGCGGAGCCGCCGCTTGCACCGGAGCCACCGCATTGCCCCAGCCCCCCAGGGCAACCACGGCCACGACCAGGCTCAGCAACAGCAGGGGCACGATCACCGCAAACTGCACCGCATCGGTAAAAATCGTCGCCTCTAGGCCACCCACCAAGGTGTAGATGAACACGGCGGTAATGACCAGCAGGGCCGTGAGCCCCAGGGGAACCCCAGCCATCAACTCCACGGCCTTGGCGATGGCCGTCAGTTCTGCCGCCAGGTAGACAAACATATAGAACACCACAATGGCCAGCGTCAGCCGGTACATGGCTGATCCAAAGCGGTGCAGCACATACTCATTCAGCGAATGGCCCGCAGGCATCAGAAATCGCATCCGGGTGCCCATAAAGGCAAACAGGGCGGCGGGAGTGGCCTGTCCGATGCAGTAGCCGACAATTCCGGCCATCCCGCTGGTGGCCCCCACTTCCGGCGGGCTAAACAAAATCCAGGCCCCCATGGCACTGGCGACAATGGTGGCCAAGGCCATCCCCGTACCCACCCGGTTACGGCTGACCAGGTAGTCTTCCAGACTGATCGTATGGCGGCTCGCCTGCAACAGGCCTAGCAGGGTAAAGCTGGCTACCGTGATCAAAATCACGGCAATGGCGGTTATCCCCAGGGTCATCAAAACACCTCCTCATCCCCAACAAAGGGTTCGTAGACTGAAGCTAGGAAGTGTCGTCAGAAACGTCCGCTTGGCCCCAAGGTAGGCGGGCTTCCAGGCGGCCATAGCCCCATGGAAATACCCCCAGAACCGGCGATCCCAGGGCATCCACCGCCCATCGGCCTGTTCTACGGTAGGTTTATGGGCAACGGCTAGTGACCTCAAGCATGGCTTCCCTCCGCTGGCATTAACCAGGTCAGGTTCTGAGGGTATGATCTCAGCCCGATATTCGGACACCCCTAGCGTGTTGGCATTATAAACCGCTCCCCTCCCCCCGGCAATGGCTGGATTCAACGGGGGGCAACGAGGGTGCTGGCTGACTGACAAAGGATTCTATGTCGGGCACGAAAACCGCGCCCCTACGGCATGGGTTCCAGGTAGGGGTCAGGTTTCCTGACCCTTTGACCGATCTGGGTTCTCGCAAGTTTTGTCAGTCAACCAGTCGGGGGGGTCGCTGGCGACGGCGGGGCGGCGATCCTGAGGCTGGGTGAGGTGGGCGGATTGGGTATACCACCAATTGCGGGTGGCGGTATCAAATTCGGCAGTGTAGAGGGTGGTCACGAAGGGCTGGGCGTGGTAGCCCTGACCCACAATTTCCACGCAGTAGGAGGGCGATTTGCGGGTTGCCAGATCGGGCACGAGGCGCTTACCGATGCGCCGCCAACTGGGTTCTTTCCCCCGCCACTGAATGCGGCAACAGGGCCAGGGCAGTTGTTCGCGGTCAAACAATCGACAGCAAGGCCCAATCACCCGATAGGTCAGGTGTGCGCCTGGGCTTTGGAACAGATGACCCGTGGGCCAAGGGTGATCGGTGGGAGGCGGAGGGGACATAGGCAGAGGACAAAGTGCTGAGCAAAACCTGATTCGGGCGCAGGGTGTCGTGCCGGAACCGGCCCCCGCAGAAGGTTGCAGGGAAGCCCGATTGGCGTAATCCTAGGAGTATGTAGTTGTAGTTTACGGGATTTTCCATGGCCGAGCCCATTACCAGCGCCGTTAGCGATCGCATCTGCAAACACATGAACAAAGACCATGCTGAGGCCGTCTTGTTCTATGCCACCACCTACGGCAACCTACCCACCGCCACCGCCGCCACCCTCAACGCCATTGATCCAGAGGGGATGGATTTGACGGCGACCGTGGAGGGGCAGCCCCAGTCCGTGCGCGTCGCCTTTGACCACACCCTGGCCGGTGCCGAAGATGCCCATCATACCCTGGTGGCCATGCTCAAGCATCGGCCCACGGCTCCGGCCAATCCCGCGTAGTGGGGGCGGCCATGGTCACCGTGCGGTTTTTACCCGACGACATTGCGGTCAGCGCCGCAGTGGGTGAGCCCCTGCTGAAGGTTGCCGACCGGGCAGGCATCACCATTCCCACGGGCTGCTTAATGGGATCCTGTCATGCCTGCGAGGTGGAAGTAGAGGGCGACGCTGACCCCATCTGCGCCTGCATTTCAGCGGTGCCCGACGGAGTCGATCCGCTGGTGATTAACCTCTATGTGGATCCCACTTGGTAGCTCAACCACGTAGCTAAACCACCACGGGAGAAACCACTTCCACGGGAAATCCAGCCGCCTTCCAGGCCGCCACCCCACCCCGCAGAATGGACACCGAGGTGTAGCCCGTGGCTCGCAGGTGATCAGCGGCGGTCTTCGCGTCGGCGTCGGTGTCACCATAGATATAGAGATCCCGATCCAGCTCGAAGCAACGATGGGCGGTTTCCAGCAGTTGATGGGCGGGGATGGAAATGGCCCCGGTCACATGGCTGGCACTGAAATCCACTCGGTCTCGAATATCGACGATGGAAAGGGCGGGTTCACCCCAATCCAGCCGTTCCTTCAAGTCATACACACGGGATTCAGGGCGCAGGGGCGCAGGCTTGGGCAACCAACTAAACAGGTTCATAGGTGAGGAGGTGGTGGAGAACAACGGCCACTTGCAATGTACCAATCCCCTCTGGTTTGTGCAAACTTTTGTTAACAAAGATGGTCATTTGCCGAGCTACTTGGTCTCAAAAGATTGAATATTCTCAATATTCTCTGTTTCCCCCTGACTGTTTCATTTGCCGAGGACACCGCCATCGAGGATTGGCCCAGCCCCAGATTTGACGCCGAATCACGCCACGATCCAGACCTGATTCGTCCCCTACCGGAGGCCATGGCGGCCCAAATGGCGGCAGGGCAGGTGGTGGATTCCCTGGCGGCGGTGGTGCGCGAACTGGTGGAAAACGCCCTGGATGCCCAAGCCACCCGAATTACGGTGAAGCTTTGGCCTGATCTGGGGCGTGTGCAGGTGGTAGACAATGGCCGAGGAATAGGCGAAGCCTCCTTGCCCTGGGCCGCCCTACCCCACAGCACCAGCAAGGTGCGCAGTCCCCAGGATCTCTGGCAGGTCAAAAGTTTGGGCTTTCGGGGACAGGCACTCCATAGTTTGACCCAGGTGGGAACGCTCACCCTCAGCAGCCGTCCAGCCCTCGCTTCCCAGGGTTGGACGATCACCTACACGACCAACGGCGAGCCCCGCCAGCGACAGCCCTTGGCCATGGCCCCCGGCACCATAGCCACCGTGACGGATTTGTTTGCCCATTGGCCCTGCCGCCGTCGGGGTTTGCCCACCCCCAGTCGCCAGCTTCGATCCGTGCAGGGGGTGATTCAAGACCTCGCCCTCTGTCATCCACAGGTCACCTGGATGACCTACACCGACGACCGACCCTGGTTTACCCTCGCCCCGGGGCCAACCGCCAAGGCCATCATTCCCCAGCGGTGGCCGAGGGTGGCCTTGGCCGATTTAAGGGAAAGCACCACGCCGATCCTCTACGGCGTCATTGGCCTCCCCGACCGCTGCCACCGGGCGCGGCCCGACGGGGTGAAGGTGGCGGTGAATGGCCGGGTGGTTGCCCTGCCCGAGGTGGCCCAGGGGGTCATCCAAGCCTTTCGGCACACCCTGCCCCGCCATCGGTTTCCGCTGGGTTTCCTGCACCTCTCTCTGCCCCCCCAAGCCATTGACTGGCATCGCAGCCCCGACAAATCAGCTCTCTACCTCCATCCCCTAGAGGACTGGGTAGCGCTGAGCCAAGCCTGCGTTCAGGAGTTGCTGGGCCAAACCCCCATCACCGAGGACAACCCACGGGTGATCCAACTGATCAAAACCGCCGAGACCCAGGGACGCTACGGCATTGGGATCACGGATGCCCCCCAGGATTGGATCAACCCGGGGGATACACCCGACGAAGACTCGGAGCCGGGAGGAGAACCCACCGAGGGCAGCGACCCTGGAACCCTTACGGCCACGGTCAACTTGTCCGATCCTTGGCCTGGGCAGACTTTCCTAGGGCCAGGACTGACGGCGGTGGCCCAGGTACAAGGGCGCTACATTATCGCCGAACAAGGCGATCACCTCTGTCTGATTGAGCAACACATCGCCCATGAGCGAGTGCTGTACGAACGGCTTCAGGATCGGTGGCAGGTGGTGCCCCTAGACCAGCCCGTGGTGCTGGAGAACTTAACCGACCCGCAGCAGCGGCAACTTCAGCGTTTGGGCATGGCCGTAGAGCCCTTTGGCCCCCAGCGCTGGGCCATCCGTCAGGCCCCCGCCCCCCTCAAGGATCGCCCCGATCTGGCCGATGCCCTGGGGGAACTGAGCCTGGGGCAGAATTTTGACGCGGCCCTCGTGGCGATCGCCTGCCGCACCGCCCTCCGCAACGGCACCCCCCTGCGGCGGTCGGAGATGCAGTCCCTATTGAACGACTGGCAGCGCACCCGCCACCCCCGCACCTGCCCCCACGGACGCCCCATCTGCCTCACCCTCACCGAAACCCAGTTGGCCCGCTTCTTCCGCCGCCATTGGGTAATTGGCAAAAGTCATGGGTTGGAATAGCCCTCGATCCGCACTGGCCATTGAGCTTTAAACTAGACCCAAGAAGGAGTTGGCGAGGTGGTTGCGGGCTGGCTGCGGCTGGCCTGAGGAAAGTCCGGGCTCCCGAAAGACCAGACTTGCTGGGTAATGCCCAGTGCGGGCGACCGTGAGGAGAGTGCCACAGAAACATACCGCCGATGGCCTGTGGGGTGTCTCCAGGTACAGGTAAGGGTGCAAAGGTGCGGTAAGAGCGCACCAGCAGCATCGAGAGGTGCTGGCTCGGTAAACCCCGGCTAGGAGCAAGGCCCAGGGACAACGGTTGGCCATGACACCCGTCCCGCTCAAAGCGCGCCGCTCGAGGCCACCGGTAACGGTGGTCCCAGACAGATGATCACCCCC
>JAYKHF010000264.1:0-8380 GCA_035285305.1 Leptolyngbya sp. | reverse complement strand
ATTCGGGCCATGTAGGGGTCAGGTCTCCTGACCCTTTGACAGATACGGGTTCTAGCTAGTTTTGTCAGTCAACCAGCCGTAAACGACACGTTCGGGCTGAGCGGTGAGCGGTGAGCCTGTCGAACCGCCGAACCGTCGAAGCCCTAATTCTTAGTCTTGACACTGCACTAGGTGGCCATCCCCTGCCAAACGCCTTGGTCAATCACGGCTTTGACGCTCCAGGTCTGGGGGTCAACCATGACGACATTGGCACGATAGCCCGGTGCCAAGCGCCCCAGGCGATGGTCTAGCCCGATGGCGCGGGCGGGGTAAAGACTGGCCATGCGGAGGGCTTCGGCCAGGGGAATCCCTACCCGATCGACACAGTGGCCCACCGCTTCCATGAGGGTGAGGGCGGATCCGCCCAGGGTGCCCTCCGCCGAAACGCATTTGCCCTCGCGGTAAAACACCGTTTGGCCACCAATGCGGAAGGAATCCATGGTGGTACCCACGGGGGGGGTGGCATCGGAGACCAGCACAAGGTGATCGCCCTTCAGCCGATGGGCCAGGTGCACCGAGTCGAAATGAACATGGTGGCCATCCACGATGATGCCCGCATAGACCTCGGGACAACGGAAGGTGGCCCCCACCAGCCCGGGCGACCGACCCTGCCAGGGCGACATGGCGTTAAACAAATGCGTCACCAGGCTGATGCCCGCCTCAAAGCCCGCCAGGGCCGCTTCAAAGGTGGCGTCGGAATGGCCCGCCGAAACCTGAATCCCCGCCGCCACCAGCCGCCGAATCTGATCCGCAGACACCTGTTCGGGGGCCAAGGTGATCATGCGAACCCGATCTGGGCCAGCCGCCACCAGCTTGGCGATCATGGCCTCATCGGCGGGGCGCACATAGCGACCATCGTGGATGCCTTTCCGTTTGGGGTTGAGGTAGGGGCCTTCTAAATGGAGCCCCAGCACCCGATCCGGGCGTTGTTGCCGATAGTCATCCATCAGGGCGATGGCTTGATCCATGGCCTCGTCGGCGGTGGTGATCAGGGTGGGTAAAAAGCTGGTGGTGCCGCTCCGCAGGTTGGTGCGGTGCATGGTGTCTAGGGTCTCTGGGGCGATGGCGTCGTTGAACATCACCCCGCCGCAGCCATTCAGTTGTAGGTCGATAAATCCCGGAGCGGCTATCCCCGATCCCAATTGGCAGGGCATATCGGAGGGCAGGCTGGCGGTGGGAACCAGGTCTAGGATGGTGTCTCCGTCAATGATCAGGGCGTGATCCTTGAGAATCCGGTGGCCCGTATAGAGGGTGCATTGGGTGAGGGCATAGCGGGGGGCCGTTGACGAATGTATTACTATATCGTTAAGTGGTAACATGATCGATAACGTCGTCAATACAGAAATACAAAGGAACCCCTATGGTAATGGACTGGTGGTATGGGCTGTTGGGCGGTGGGCTAATTGGCCTCAGCGCCACGCTGCTACTGGCCTTTAACGGTCGCATTGCGGGCATCAGCGGCATGGTCAATGGGGCCATGAGCTTTGCCAGTGCCGAAAGCTGGCGCTGGATTTTCCTGGTGGGAATGCTGGGCGGCGGTGCCCTCTACGAATACCTATTAGCCCCTAGCCCCACCCCCACCTACGGCTTTACCCCGGTCACGGTGGTGATCGCGGGCTTTTTGGTGGGTTTTGGCACCCGCATGGGCAACGGCTGCACCAGTGGCCACGGGGTTTGTGGCCTCGGTCGTCTCTCGGTGCGCTCCCTGGTGGCAGTGATTAGCTTTATGGTGGCGGGCTTCGTGACGGTGTTTATCACCCGCCATATTCTGGGGCTCTAGCCAGACACACCCCGATTTGGCCTGTGCCCACGGCCCTCACCCCGTAGCAATTCGCGGCGTCACATTCCCTGCGTCCCTATCCTTTCAACCCTCCCGATACCACGATGAAATTTCAGCAGCACCTCGTCACCCTCCTTTCTGGCCTGCTTTTTGGCCTCGGTCTGGGCTATGCCCAAATGATTGATCCGGAAAAAGTGATCGGTTTCCTCGATTTATTTGGAGCCTGGGACCCCACCTTAGCCTTCGTGATGGGGGGAGCCGTGGCCGTCACCCTCGTCACCTTCCGGTTCATCCTGAAGCGGCCCCATCCCATTTTGGGCGGCAAGTTCTATGTGCCCACCCGCCAAGATATCGACAAGCCCCTCGTGATTGGGGCGGTTCTGTTTGGCATCGGCTGGGGCATTGGCGGCTATTGCCCCGGCCCCGCGATCACCGCCCTGGTGCTCGGTTCCCTCAACCCGGTCCTGTTCCTGGTGGCGATGGTCGCCGGTTCCTTAGCCTACAAAACCCTGGGCGATCGCACCCCACCCGTGGCCCCTGCGCCGGAAAATCCCCCCAGCTAGACCGCAGCATCCGTAGCCTCGACGGCGGACGGAAGGCCAAAATCCAAAGAAGGCTGAACTTATTGGGGTAAGCTCAGAAATTGGCACTATCCTGATAAAGACTTCTTAATCACGCATCCTTCCAGTCCAGCCGTCGTTATGCAAAATTTTCTGCCCATTGCCTACTTTGAAGGCCAGTTTCGGGATTTTCAAGACGCGAAACTCTCCATCGCCACCCATGCCCTGCACTACGGAACCGGAGCCTTTGGAGGGTTGCGGGGCATTCCCGATCCTCAACAGGAAGGACAGGTTTTGCTGTTTCGGCTGGATCGCCACAGCCAACGCCTCAGCACCAGCGCTCGATTACTCAACTACGATCTCCCCGCCGAAACCATTCAATCGGTGCTGATCGATTTTGTGAAAAAAAATCGGCCCCAGGTGTCGTTTTATATTCGCCCCTTTGTCTATACCTCCGATTTGGGCATTTCCCCGCGCCTGCACAAGGTCGAGAAAAACTTCTTTGTCTATGGCCTAGAACTGGGGGATTATCTCTCCCCGGAGGGGGTCTCCTGCCGGATTAGCTCCTGGTATCGCCAGGAGGATCGCAGCCTGCCCCTGCGCGGCAAAATCAGCGGAGCCTACATCACCTCTTCCCTTGCCAAAACCGAAGCCGTGGAATCTGGTTTTGATGAAGCGATTTTGATGAATTCCCAGGGCAAGGTGAGCGAAGCCTCGGGGATGAACGTGTTCATTGTGCGCAACGGCAAGCTGATCACCCCCGGCTTTGAGCAAGACATCCTGGAAGGCATCACCCGCGACAGCATTCTCACCATCGCCCGCGACCTGGGCATTGAGGTGGTCGAGCGCCCGGTGGATAAAACGGAACTGTTCATTGCCGACGAAGTATTCCTCAGCGGCACCGCCGCCAAAATTACCCCCGTGCGCCAGGTGGAAACCTATACGACACCCACCCATCGCCCCATCACCACCCAACTCCGCGAAAAGCTGACGGCCATCACCGAAGGCCGCGATCCCGCCTATGAGCAATGGGTGTTCCGGGTGCCCCTGGCCTAGACTAACCTCACCCTAAATCCCTCTCCCGAGGGGAGAGGGACTTTGAGGCTTGCCAGATAGTGGAGATCCCCCTAAATCCCCCTTAACAAGGGGGATTTCGACTCCATCCGGTTCCCTACTTTTCAAGGGGGGCTAGGGGGATTCCCGTCATCTCAAGGGCTAGACCGAGCCCGCCGCCGCCGGAACGCCCTTGGCGGATTCGTCATCGAGGCCCACCAGTTTAGCGCTCAGATCCCACAGCTTGCGGGCCTTGGCGTCGTCCTGGGCTTCGTTAGACACTTCCTGGGCAAAGGAACGACGACCGGGCTTTTGGCGATTACCCCAGCTCCAGTACATACCGGACTCCTTCAGGTCGGGATCGGCCACCACAGCGGCAACCCGCTCTCCAGCCAGTTGCTGAGTCACATAGCCGCCCGTGACGTTCTTTTGGAACCAGGGGAAGATCACCTGGAACGCCTTAAAGTGGTTTCGGAACAGGGGCGTATCGGCCACACAGCCGGGATAGAGGGAGCTGAAGGTGATCCCGGTTTCGTCGTGGTAGCGGCGGTGTAGTTCGCGCATGGTAAGCACGTTGCACAGCTTGCTGTCCTTGTAAGCCTTGCCCGACTTGAACTTCTTGCCGTTGATCATCGAGATCGGCGCTTTGAATCCGGCCTCGAAGCCCTCCAGGTTGCCCAGATCCGGCGGGGCGGGGATGGGAATCTTGCCGCCCAGTTCCTTGGGGTTGGCGGTCACAGTGCCGAGGATAATCAGGCGCTTGTCGGCGGCGGGGGAGGCCTTCAGATCCGGCAGCAGCAGGTTACAGAGCAGGAAGTGGCCCAGATGATTCGTGGCCACGCTGACTTCGTAGCCATCTTCGCTGTAGATCGGATCTTTTTCTAGGGGCAGGTAGACCGCCGCGTTGCACACCAAGGATTCCAACGTGCGGCCCGTGGCCCGAAAATCACTGACAAACTGGCGTACGCTGGCCAGGGAGGCTAAATCCAAATGCAGCATGGTGTAGCTTCCGGCAGGCATACCAATTTCGTTGGCAGCGGCCTGGGTCTTCTCTAGGTTGCGGCAGGCCATCACCACATGCCACCCCAGATCGGCCAACGCTTTGGCGGCATTCAGCCCCACCCCAGACGAGGCTCCAGTCACAATAACGGTTTTTTGCTGTTCCATAGCGGTTTCAAAGACGGCTGAATTGCTTCTAGCTTTCCAGTCTTAAGGATTCCACACACCATACCGCTAACTCTTAATGTTTTTTGAGGTGTTGTTACATCCGACAACTTTTCTTGAGGGATGCCCTAGGGTCGAGGTGCCCCCCTGGTTGCCTGACACAAGTTTTGTCCCCCTACGGAGGCCCTGTGCCAGCCCCCGTGAGGAGAGGCCGTTCAAGGGGTAGCATGGTAGCTGTGGGAGACGCCAAGAGGCCAAAGGGATGGATCCGCGATGTCTTTATTTTTCGATGTGTTGATGACCATCAATAACCCCAGCCAGCAGGGCAGTGTCGCGCAACTGAGCCGTGTGGTAGACGACCTCCATCAGTTAGCTCACCGTCAGGGGCTAGACATGGCCCAGATGACGGCCCTGCTCAACCATCTCGGCAAGGCGCTGCAACCGGTGCTTCAGGATCAAGCGAGTGCCCTGGGAACCGTGGGGCTAGAGAGTCTGCTGGGAAAATTATCGGGGGCGGGCAGCCTAGGGCTGTTGCAGGTCGTGATTCCGCGCCCTCTCCAGCGGGAAATTATCCAGACGGTAGCCCAGCCAACCGGGGTGGAAGCCGACTGCATTCAGGCGATGTTGCCCCAACTGCTACCCGCTATTCTGGGTCTCTTGGGGATGGGGGCTGTCAAGCCCGGTACCCGTGGATCTAACAGCCTGCTGGAGGCCTTTCTACAATTGCCCCCTGGCCAAGGTACCGACCTCGGTACGGTGCTCGCCTTGGCTACCCGCTTTCTCAACCCTCCAGCCCAGGTCTGAGCAACGACGTACACCTAAGTTTTGTTTGACCTCATCTCCCCCATTTTGGCCCCCTCAATCCCCTAATTCTGGGGGACGTTGAAGTCCGAACCTCCCGATTTCGGGGGACTAGGGGGGCTAAAACCGACAACAGGAGGCCGTTAGCGAGAGTTCTGTCCTGAGTCGCTGTGTACTTGCTAGCACGAGCGATCGCCCCTAGGCCATGGGGGTCTGAATTGGAGCCTCTGGGGTGGCCGTGCGCAGAGCCGCGATGGTGGCGATGACTCCATCGGCGACCTGTTCCACCTCCTCTGCGGTGGTGAAGCGGCCCATCCCAAATCGTAGGGTGGCGTAGGCGAGATCGTCGCTGCGGCCTAGGGCCTTGAGCACGTGGGAGGGCTGGCGGCTGGCAGAACTACAGGCCGATCCCGAGGAAATCGCCACTAAGGATCGCAAGGCCAGGATCAGAGCTTGGCCATCGACCCCGCTCACACTGAGGTTGAGATTGCCCGGTAGGCGCTGGCTGGGGTGGCCATTCAGCACAATGCCGTCGCAAATCTGCAACCTAGCCCAGAGGTAGTCTCGCAGGCCCTTAAGCCGTGGCGTTTCGGCGGCCATCTCCGCCAGCCCCAGTTCCACCGCCTTGGCAAAACCCACAATTTGGGGCGTGTACAACGTTCCGGAACGCATCCCTCGCTCATGCCCCCCGCCATGCTGCTGGGGGGCTAGGGTCACCCTGGGGTTGCGCCGCCGCACGTAGAGGGCACCAATCCCCTTAGGGCCGTAGACTTTGTGGGCCGTGAGGGACATCAGATCGACCTGCATGGCCTGCACATCGAGGGGCACTTTGCCAATGGCCTGGGCGGCATCGCTGTGAAACAGAATGCCCCGATCGCGGCAGCGCTGCCCAATCGCCGCGAGGGGTTGCAGGACCCCAATTTCGTTGTTGGCCGCCATCACCGACACCAACACCGTATCCTCCCGGAGGGCCGCCTCAAGATCATCGAGGTTGACCAGGCCATTGGCTTGCACGGGTAACACGGTGATCTCAAAGCCTAGGGTGCCTAGGTAGGCGCAGGGGTCTAGCACAGCATTGTGCTCGGTCTGGAGGGTGACGATGTGCCGCCCCCGCTCAAAATAGGCCTCCGCCACGCCCTTAATCGCGAGGTTATTGGCCTCGGTGGCTCCGCTGGTAAAGACAATTTCCTCGGGGCTGGCGTTAATGGCGGCAGCGAGTCCTTCGCGGGCTTGCTTCACAGCCGCCTCCGCTTCCCAACCATAGAGATGACTGCTGCTGGCGGCGTTGCCAAATTGCTGGGTGAAAAAGGGAATCATCGCCTCCATCACCCGGGGATCCACGGGCGTTGTGGCATGGCCATCCAGATAAATGGGCCGCTGGGTCATCGCTGCTTTCCCCTCTCCCTTGGTCTGCGGGATTGTGCTGGACTGCTTTGATGATATAGCGACACATTCATGGTGGAAACGGGATCCGTCTAGTCTTGGGAGGCTTGGCGAGCCTTGAGCTTGGCCCGACGCATTTGCAGAATGGCCGTCGCCTTATCCACCGGGAACCCGGCAATGGGAATCACTTGGTGCTTGCGATCCGCCTCTAGCTGTTTGAGATCGGTATAGTCTACCCAGTGAATACAGTCTACGGGGCAGGTGTCGATGGCCTCCTGGATCAGGTCTTCCGAATCTCCGTCCTGGCGATAGACGCGGGAACGACCATAGTCGGGCTCGATATAGAAGGTGTTCCGGGCCACATGGGCGCAATGCTTACAGCCAATGCAGGTGACTTCGTCAACGTAGACGCCCCGTTGCCGCAGTTGCCCCCCCAGTTCCGGCTCTAGGCCAGTGCGATCACCCACTTGCCGCAGTGCCCCCCCCAGTTCTGGCTCTAAACCGCTGGGCAAGGGCGATTGGGGCAAGGAAGAATCCACATCCACCATGGGGCCAACTCCGTAGAAATCTGTTCCGAACCCAGTGGGTACGATGGGATGACGCTAGGCCGCTAAAGGTTGCCCCAAGGGGCAAAGACCCGCCTAGCCACCATCCCCAAAACCCACCTTAGCCATTCCAGCGCTGAACCACGAGGCGCACCGATCCATCGCTCTGGACTTGCTCTTCGGTGAGTTGGAAGCCTTGGCGCTGGCTTTCGGCAATCACCGTGTTGTAGGCGTAGCGCTGGGTCACTTGGCGCAGAAAGCCATCCACGGTCAAGGGTTGCTGCCAATATTGCAGATCCGCCACGAGTTCATAATCTTGGGTGTCGGCATTGCGGCGGAAGCCAATGTCGTAGCCGTTTTCCTGGGGAATCACCAGTTCGGCGACTTCGGTTTGCCCTTGATAGCCACGCACTGCGCAGGGGCCAGCCTTCCATGCTGTTCCCAGATCCGTCAAGGCTGATTGCAGGGAGGTCAGGTTGCGAAGCTTGGTTTTAATTTGGCTAAAGTGTGACATGTTTTTTCTTCGGGAATATTAAGAACAAAACCGTTAGGGGTAGAAACCTACCATTGACTATAGGAAACCTGAGTGGAAGCTCGTTCCTGAAGCCCCTGCGCCTGCGCCTGAGCGTAATATTCCGAGGTGGTTTGGTGAGATACGACGGTGCCCAACTGGGCTTCAATGGCCGCAGTCACCTCAGCGCAGGAGGATCCCACAATGCCCGTCACCATCTCCTTGACCCGACCATCGGGATAAATAATAAACTCTAGGGTTTCCATGGGTGGCCATTGATTAGGTGGCTAGTCTTGCTGTCACGAAGGGCCAAAAAGCATAGGCCAACTAGCGCGGCTGCCCTTGGCGAGTGCGAGATTTGAGCAATTTTATCCTACTAAGGATTAAGCGGTTACGCTGCCGTTTTACATTGCAAAAGTCAATAACTTGTATTGACCCGCATGGCTTTAGGAGAGCGCTGCCCTTACTGAAACGTAGTGTCGCGTAACTTTTCGGAGGCGTCAAGGCTGGCCAAGGGCGATCAGCAATGCTCATTTTGGCTCAT
>JAYKHF010000263.1:0-14598 GCA_035285305.1 Leptolyngbya sp. | reverse complement strand
ACGTTGACCGCGCCGACGTAGACCAACACCTGGGCCGCCGCGACAAAGCCCGCATTCAGCAGGATATACATCCCCGCCATACTGATGAACACGCCCCCCAGCAAAAAGGCCGAGTACACAATATTTTCTAGCAGTACCACCCCGAGGGCACTACCCAACATCATCAATACCAGGATGCCAAAGGCAACTAGTTGAACCCCTTCTGCTAGCGTCACGAGTCCTATACTCCTAGAAAACAGCGATCAGGTTAGCCCCGTGGAGCCTCCCCGCTATTGAACCACAACCTGAGCCTTAGCCGCCTAGGGCTGGGCCTCCCCATCGGCGGATTCCTCCAGAATCTCCTGGGGTAGCTTGCCCGCCCGCTGGGAGTTGGGGGGCAGGTCGTGGGGTTCCATGACGCCCTTGGGCAGGTAGGCCAGTTCCCGCAGCGGTGTCACCATGGGATCCTGGGTCACCTTGTAGGGCAGACGACCAAGGGCCACGTTGTCGTAGTTGAGTTCGTGGCGGTCGTAGGTGGCCATTTCGTATTCTTCGGTCATGGAGAGGCAGTTGGTGGGGCAATATTCCACACAGTTGCCGCAGAAAATGCAGACCCCGAAGTCGATACTGTAGTGCTTGAGGGTTTTCTTTTTGGTGGCTTTGTCAAAGTCCCAATCCACCACGGGTAGGTTGATGGGGCACACCCGCACACAGACTTCGCAGGCGATGCACTTATCAAACTCGAAGTGAATGCGGCCCCGGAAGCGCTCGGAGGGAATGAGTTTCTCGTAGGGATACTGCACCGTAATGGGGCGGCGCTTCATGTGGTCGAAGGTGACGGACAAGCCCTGGCCAATGTATTTTGCGGCCTGAAAGCTTTCCTTTGCGTAGTCGCCAACTTGTTTGAGAAACCCCAGCATGGGAAAACCTCCAGCGTTTGAACAGGTTTGAGCAATGGATGTCTTGGATGTCTGGGTGAGGGCCATCCCCAGCCTAAAACCCGATGGTGATGACTAGGGCGTGAAGATGATGTTCCTCACCCTAGACTAGCCGCCAAAGGCAAAGGGGAAGGCGAGCTTCAGCCCCGCTGTTAGCAGCAGGTTGACCAAGGAGACGGGCAGCAGGAACTTCCAGCCAAAATCGAGCAGTTGGTCAATCCGCACCCGGGGCACGGTCCAGCGCAGCAAAATGGCTAGAAAGACCAGGGCATAGGCTTTGAACAGGGTCATCATGATGCCGAGGGAGGCGGTGATCACCTGAAACCAGGGGGTGGTTTCGCTGATGCCCAACAGGTCAGCGATCCAGCTTACCGAGACTGGGAACTCCCAGCCACCGAGGTAAAGGATGGAGACAATCAACGCCGACAGCACCAGGTTGACGTAGGAACCGACGTAGAACAGGCCAAATTTCATACCGGTGTATTCGGTTTGATAGCCTGCGACCAGTTCTTCCTCCGCTTCCGGCAAGTCAAAGGGCAGACGTTCACATTCTGCCAGGGCCGCAATCCAGAAAATCAGGAACCCGGCGGGCTGTCGCCACAGGTTCCAGCCGAGGATGCCGTAGCCCGACTGCTGATTGACAATATCAATCGTACTCAGGCTGTTGGACATTAAGACCACCGCCAGTACCGCCAAAGCCATTGGAATTTCGTAGCTGATCGATTGAGCCGCCGCCCGCAGACCCCCGAGGAGAGAATATTTGTTATTGGAGGAATAGCCCGCCATCAGCAGCCCGATGGGGGCAATGCTGGACAGGGCAATCCAGAGGAAAATCCCGACGCCGATGTCGGTGATCACCATATTTTGGCCAAAGGGCACAATCAGGTAGGACAGAAAAACCGGAATCACCACAATGGCGGGGCCAAGGGTGAAGAGAATCGGGTCGGCCTTGGCCGGGGTGATGTCTTCTTTAAATAGGAGTTTGATGCCGTCGGCGGCGGCTTGCAGGGTACCCAGCGGCCCTACGTATTCTGGGCCAATCCGCTGTTGGGCGGCGGCGGAAATCTTCCGCTCTAGCCACACCGTGACGAAAATGCTGACGGTGGCCCCGATTAAAATCACCACCATGGGCAACGGCAGCCACAGCGCCTTGGCGACCCCACCGGGGAGCCCTAGATCCGTCAGCAGCCTGACAAAACTGCCTTGTAGGTCAATTCCTTGGTTCATGTCTCGCCCTTTGCCGCATCATTCTTCACCATAACTCACCTCGGTCAACTCTTGAGTTGGGTATGATTTCCTAACGATTTTACCTGCTCGCCCTGGCAAACCGACCCGCTGCCCCCGATGACTTTTTCCAATTTCAGCGATAGGAACTTAGGATAGCGGCAGAGGGATAGCCTAGGGGGGATAGCTGATGGATCCCTGGCCCATCTGAGAGGGGCTCACGGCCTGGGTAGGCCCACCTTCCATGACCCTCCAGAACCCTTATCGAGAACTGGCGATGACCTTCAAAGACGGTGTACAGCATTTCAAAACCTTGGTCGCCTCCTTCCACCCCGTGATTGTGGTTGACACCGTGGAGGAGGAACGGGTACAAGGCCTGATGCAAAAGGCCTGTTTCGATATGCAAATGCCGATATTTGAGTGGAGTATTGCCCAGGGGTTAATGCGTTCTCCCGAAAGCCCCGACCACCGCTGGCAAAATGAGTATGCTCCCCCAGGGGCTAAGCGCGGGCAAGCGCTTCCCAAAACCGCTGAGCCCATCGACATGCTGCGCCACATCCAGGACATGAGCTTTCGGGCGATTTTTTGGCTCAAGGACTTTGCTCCCCACCTGAAGGATGCGGTTGTGGCTCGCCAGTTTCGGGAGGTGGCCCAGCAGTTTTCCCTCAACCACTCCACCCTGGTGGTCAGCGGGAGCGGGGTGGCCCTACCGCCTGAGCTAGCCCAGGATGTGGTGTACTTTGACATCAAGCTACCGGAGCCGGAGGAACTGTATTCTGAGGTCTCTCGGGTGGTACGCACCCTGGGGAATAAGGTCAAGGTAGACCTTTCCCCTGAGGATATTCCGGCCTTGGTCAAGGCGCTCCAGGGCATGACCCTCAGCCAAACCCGTAAGGTGGTGTCCTATGCGGCGCTCCACGATGGTCAACTGGATGCCGAGGACGTGAAGCGAATCCTAGCCCGTAAGGCCCGTGTGATCCATGAAGAAGGGCTGCTGGATTATTTCCCCTCGGAAACCAATGTTTCAGAACTGGGCGGTTTTGAGGGTTTAAAGCGCTGGCTGGCCTATGCTCGGGTGGGGTTTACTCCCCAAGCCCGCACCTTTAATCTGCCTGCCCCCAAGGGCATTTTGATTGTGGGGATTCAGGGGTGTGGTAAATCCTTGGCCGCCAAAACCATTGCCCGCCAGTGGAATTTGCCCCTCCTAAAATTGGATGCGGGGCGACTGTACGACAAATATGTGGGCGAATCGGATAAAAACTTTCGACGGGCGGTGACCCTGGCAGAAACCATGGCCCCCTGCATTTTGTGGATTGATGAAATCGAAAAAAGCATGGGCCAAAGCAACAGCGATGCCGATGGGGGCCTCAGTCGGCGGCTGTTTGGCTATTTTTTGACCTGGCTGCAAGAAAAATCCCAGGAAATTTTTGTGGTGGCCACGGCCAACGATCTCTCGGCTATTCCGCCGGAACTCTTGCGCAAAGGCCGCTTTGACGAAATTTTCTTTGTAGACTTACCCGATGCCAGCGAGCGGGAAAATATTCTCAAAATTCATCTCAGCCGTCGTAACCAGGGGCTAGAGGCCTACGATCTGCCCACCCTGGTCGCCGCGACCGAGGGCTTTAGTGGGGCGGAAATTGAACAGGCAATCATTACGGCCCACTACCGCGCCCTCTACGAACACCGCCCCACGGATACCGCCCTCGTGGTTGAGCAAATCAAGCGCACCGTTCCCCTATCGGTGACCCGTCGGGAAGACATCAGCCGCCTGCGGGCCTTGGCGAAGGAACGCTTTGTCTCCGCCCGTTAGAAGTGGTTCGGCGTGGGATGATGATCCGTGGGATTAGCCTAGGGTTTCGAGGTAGTCGCGAATGCGGTTACGGCGTTTGGGCTGGCGGAGCTTTTGCAGGGCTTTGGATTCAATTTGGCGCACCCGTTCCCGGGACAACTCTAGGGCACGGCCAATTTCCGCTAGGGAATAGGGGGTGCCATCGGTGAGGCCAAAGCGCAGGGAAATCACATCCTGCTCACGGGTGGTGAGATCGGCCATGAGTTGTTGGAGGTCGCGGCGCAGGGATTCGCGGATCAGGAGATCCTCCGGTGACAGCCCCTCGGTTTCCAAGAGGTCGCCCAGTTCCGTATCCCGATCCTTGCCCACCTTTGTTTCTAGGGAGACCGAACGCGGCACCCGCAGCAGCATCTCCCGCACCTGGTGAGCCGTCATATCGAGCTCCTTGGCGATATCGTCCACGGTGGGGGTGCGGCCATTTTCCTGGGCCAGTTTGCGCTGGGCTTTTTTAATTTTGTTCAGCTTTTCGGTGATGTGAACCGGCAGACGAATGGTACGGCTTTGGGTGGCAATGGCGCGGGTGATACCCTGGCGAATCCACCAGTAGGCATAGGTGCTGAAGCGGTAGCCCTTGGTGGGGTCAAACTTTTCCACCGCTCGCTCTAGGCCTAGGGTGCCTTCTTGAATCAAATCCAGTAGCTCTAGCCCACGATTTTGGTACTTTTTGGCCACGGAGACCACCAGGCGCAGGTTGGCCTTAATCATGTGTTCCTTGGCTCGGGTGCCCTCGGCCATCACCTGATCGAGTTCCGTCACCGAAAGGTGGCTGAGGTTTGCCCAGGCTCGCTTCCCCGCCGACAGGGTGGGCTTGAGGTCAACCAGGGGAACCTGGGCTTCGGCGGCCCAGCGCTCTAGGGACGGGCGATAGCCCAACTGGGATGAGAGTCGATCCCGAGTTTGCAGCAGGGCATGATACCGGTGGAGGATACCGTCCTCGGCGGTGGCAGCCTGTTCTAGGGCTTCTCGGAGTTGCATATAGCTCTGGACGCACTGGGCTTCGGACACCTCCTCATCCCGGGCTAACAGCTTCACCCGACCGATTTCTTGCAGGTACAGACGCACTAAATCCGTAGTCCGGCGGTTTTTGATCAGGGCCGCTGTATCCGCCTCTAGGTCATCCTCCGCGTCGCCCTGGGCGGCGGTGAGGTCTGATTGGTCTAGATCTAGGGTGTTCATATCTAAAGTCTCCCTATCCACGGCATTCCCATCCTCGGTAGCGGATGCTGTTAGTGTTCCCCGTTCATCGGTGTTTAGAAACAGTGTTAAGTCATTCAGACACAAAACAGAATCTTTACGCCTTGGCCAAACATTACGCCTTGGCAAGAAATGGCCATGGGCCAGGGTCGTCCCCTTAGGATGGGATTACCCAGCGGGGATTGTCGGGAAACCCCCATCGGAAAACCCCCATCGGGAAACCCCCAGCCGTTGCCCTCGGTTTTCCTCTACGGTTTCCTGGCTGACTCCGTTTTTTGACCCCTCTATCCTTGCTTTGCCCATGTCAGACGTTCCCAACTGGACGCCAGAAGCCCAGGCCAAACTCAAAAACATCCCCTTTTTCGTCCGTGCCCAGGCGCGTAAGCGGATTGAAGATGTGGCCCGTGAACAGGAGGCGGAGACCATCACGACGGAGATGGTGGAACAGGTGCGCTTAGAGTTTGGCCAATAGCCATCAACCCGGATTCCTGCCCAGGTCATGGGATCCCCAAGCCGCCTCCCTAGGTTCCTGTTCTCAGCCCTAGGCGACCGGGGTTAGTGGGATTTTTGGTCGGCCCAGCGGTTAGGATGCGGGTGGGCCATGGGTGGCCTATTGTCCCTCGGCATGGCTCTGCCCATCCTGGGCAAATTACACAGGCCGAAACATCATAAACTGGGTTACTGCCCGCCTAGCCATGAAGGGTGGCTACGGCCATTCATCGGCCCATTCCCAGGGTGTGTTGCGCGATGGCCCCCTGCCCCGAGGATTTCATTCCTCCCGACCCGTACCCACTGAGTTGAGATCTCCCTGCCGTGAAGTTATTTCTCTATCACATTCCTGAAGAAGTACCCGAGGGCGCGACCCCTGACTGTGCCATTGCCATTGATGTGCTCCGGGCCACCTCAACCATGGCCGCTGCCCTAGAATCGGGAGCCGAGGCGATTCAGGTGTTTAGCGACATCCATGAACTCCTGACGGTGAGTGAGCAGTGGCCTAGCGATAGGCGGCTGCGGGCGGGAGAACGGGGTGGCGGCAAGGTGGAGGGCTGCGATCTGGGGAATTCTCCCTTGGATCACTCCGTCGAAACAACCGGCGGCAAACGCCTGTTCATGTCCACCACCAACGGCACCCGCTGCCTCAAGCGGATTGAACATGCTCCCACGGTGATTACAGGAGCCCTGACGACCCGAAAAGCCGTGGTCGATTTTTTGATCGACCGTAACCCAGATACCATTTGGCTGGTGGGCTCGGGCTGGGAAGGCACCTACTCCCTGGAGGACACCGTCTGCGCCGGAGCCATTATCCAGGGCATTATGGACGCCACGGGGCAAAGCTTCACAGCCTTGGCCGGGAACGATGCGGTCATTGGGGCCGTGAGTCTCTATCAACAATGGCAGGACAACCTGCTGGATTTAATGCACTACGCTAGCCACGGCCAACGCTTGCTGCGGCTGAGTAACGAGGCTGATCTGAAGTACTGCGCCCAGATCGATGTGCTGAACGTGGTGCCCATTCAACAAACCGCCGGTGTGCTGGTGCGCTAGGGAATCTGAGATCACGAAACGTCGATTTTAGAGAGGGGATACAGTACACTGCTGAAGTGTTTTGGCGACGGTAAGTCATGGATGCTGGGGATCTTTTAGCCCAATATCGCGCCGGAGAACGCTCCTTTGCGGGGCTCAATCTGCTGGAGATTGACCTCATTCAGGCTGACCTCAGCGACAGCGACTTCAGCCACAGCGATCTGCGGCAGTCGCGGCTAGGACGAGCCCACTTTGTGCGCAGCAGACTCGCCCAGGCTGATCTCAGTGAAGCGCTTCTGTGGGGAGCCGACTTTACCCAGGCTGACTGCCCCCAGGCCCAACTGCGCGATGCCGACCTCAGTGGGGCCGTATTCATCCAGGCCAACCTAGCCGGGGCCAATCTGGTGAAGGCCATGCTGTGCGGTGTGAACTTCCAGCAGGCCGATCTGTCCCAAGCGCTGTTGATCGAAGCCGATCTGCGCCCCAGTTCTGACCAGGCGACGAACCTCAACGGTGCGACCTTGCAGGACGCTAACCTCAGCTATGCCCATTTCAGTGGGGCATCCTTGGTGGGGGCCAACCTACACCGAGCCAAGCTTTGTCGCGCCCGCCTGGGTCAAGGGTTTCGGCCCGATGCCCCCAAAACTGACCTACGCCAAGCCAACCTGCAAGGGGCCGACCTCAGCTACGCTGACCTCACGGGGGCCATCCTGCGAGAGGCCGATCTCCGTGGAGCCGATCTAACCGGGGCCATTTTGACCCAAGCGGATCTCAGCGGTGCCCAACTGCCCGACGGCATGGATCTCACCCTATCCTAGTTGCCTTGGATCTTGAGGGAGGGACGGGCTTAGGCTACGGCTTATCGGTGAGGTCGTCGGCATCGCTAGCGGTACGGCGACCGAGGAGCCAATAGGTGGTCATGGGGCCGCGCCCTTTCACCGTCACACTGCCCCTAGGGGCGAAGCGAAAATCCTCCTTCAGGCGTTCATAGAGTTCCGGTGTCACTTGGATGCGCTGGGCTTCTCCGGTGGCCTCCATGCGGCTGGCGATGTTGACGGTGTCGCCCCAGAGGTCATAGGCAAATTTGCGGCGACCAATCACCCCGGCGACCACGGGGCCAGAACTGATGCCAACCCGAATTTTGAAAGGCTCGCCATCGGGTCGAGGAAACTGCTGGATGGCCTCACAGATATCTAGGGCGAAGTCGGCAATGGCGACGTTGTGGTTCCCCTTGGCGTTGGGCAGTCCTCCGGCCACCATGTAGGCATCGCCGATGGTTTTAATTTTTTCGAGGCGGTAGAACTCGGCCAGTTGGTCAAATATGGAGAAAACCTCATTCAGCATCTTGACCAACTGGCGGGGGCTCATGGTTGTGGAGGCCGCCGTGAAATTGACCAGGTCGGCAAACAGAACGCTCACGTGATCTAGGCTTTCGGCGATGGTGCTCGTCCCAGCCTTCAGCCGTTGGGCAATGCGGTAGGGCAGGATGTTGACCAACAGCCGATCAGCCTGTTGCTGCTGCTGCCGTAGTTCGTTCTCCATTTGGCGACGTTCGCTGATGTCATGGACGATGCCTTCGTAGTAGATCAGCTTGCCCTCTGGGTTGAAGACGCGCCACATATCTTCGCTGACCCAAAAGGTGCTGCCGTTCTGGCGAAACACCTCCGACTCTGCGTCGGTGATTTTATCAAACCGACTGAGGTAGACCAGCAACTCCTCGCGGCGCTTGGGTTGGGCATAGATTTGGTGGCTGATGTCGTCCACGGCGGCCATCATGGCGGCGGCGGAGTCGTAGCCAAACAGGCGGGCCATGGAGGGGTTCACGCTGAGAAACTGGCCCTGGACGTTGGCCTTGAAGATACCCACCGTGGAGTTCTCGAACAGACTGTGGTAGTTCCGTTCCGCCGTCTGTCGGGCCTGATCCATTTGAATGCGTTCCTCCACCTCCCGTCGCAGAATCTGGTTTTTTTGATGCAGTTCTTGCCGCTGCTGAGCTAAGTGGACTTGGTTCTGCACCCGCACCAACACCTCCTGAACCGCAAAGGGCTTGGCGATATAGTCTGCCGCTCCGACCTGAAACGCCCTCACTTTATCGAGGGAGTCTGCTAGGGCACTGATGAAAATGACTGGGATATCGCAGGTCGTTGGATGGGCTTTCAACCGCTGGCAAAGCTCATAGCCATCCAGGTCGGGCAGCATAATATCCAGCAGCACCAGGTGGGGGGATTGTTCCAGAATCAGCGCCATGCCAGCCTCGGCGCTGTTGGCCTGACGCAGATGGTAGCCGTGCTGGGTCAGCAGCCGCATCAGGAGACGGCAAATATTGGGGTCATCGTCAATCAGGACCACATCCATCGATGGCCTATGGAAATCAAGGGATGGAACCGTATCTTTCACTCAGAGCCAATGACCTCGCAGGGAAATGGGGATGGGCCAAGCCGGATGCCCCCCAATCCAACCGGTACGCCCCAGGATCGAACGGACAAGGCAACCTTGCCCCTCCGGTAGGCCCGCTGGGAAGCGGCATTTGGTCACGCGGATTGGGGATTCGCCGGGGGCAGCACCCAGGGGCAAGCGCCATGCACCCGCTGTCCTGGTCTGGCTTATCCTAATGGGCAATTTTAGAGAAGACAAGGGGAGATCGGCAGGGAACGTCGGGAATGGAGGGGCGTCATGGGGCTGGGGGTGGATTACGGCCCGATCCGGCCCACCCAACCCCGATCCACCCAACCCGATAAACATTTCCAGGCCAACCCGATAAATATTTCCAGGATGCCGCCCATGGTTCACAATAAATTCACTGTTGACTGGGGAAAACAATGCTTAATTTGGCCCTTCGCTGGCAAGGTTTATCGGGAATAGCGCTGTGGCGACGACGATCTTGGCGGCGCGTTATTCAGTTTGTGGGGCTGTTTAGCCTGTGTTTAGGGGTAGCCCTGGGCTGCGCTGGCCCTGATCAAACTGCCACGGAAACCCCCACCACCGGCGACAGCAACGGGCGGATTTCCCTCGGCACCACCCTCACCGCCCGCACCCTCGACCCCGCCGATGCCTACGAAACCTTCCCTGGTATTTTGCTGCAAAACCTGGGGGATCGCCTCTATACCTATGCCCCCGGCACCACGAACTTGGTGCCCCAACTGGCCACGGAGATGCCCACCGTCAGCGAGGATGGCCTCACCTACACCATCCCCCTGCGCCGGGAGGTCACCCTCCACGATGGCACCCCCTTCACCGCCGAGGTGATGGCCTTTTCCATGGAGCGCTTCATGGAAAACGGTGGCCGTCCGGCCTACCTGCTGTCGGAAAAAATTCAGTCCGTGGAGGCCACGGGGGAGTACGAACTCACCATCACCCTCAGCGCCCCCTTCGCGGCGTTTCCGGCGTTGCTGAGCTTTTCTGGGATTACCCCCGTTTCTCCCGCCGCCTACGAAATTGGGTCAGGCAAGTTTAAGCCCGATAGCTTTGTGGGGAGCGGCCCCTACAAACTGGCCAGCTTTGCCAGTGATGCCATCAAGCTGGATGTGAACGAAAACTACTGGGGCGAGGCTCCGACCAACCAGGGCATCGATATCCAAATTTTCACCAGCCCCGCCAACCTCTACAACACCTTTCGGACGGGGGGCCTAGATGTGGCCTACCAAACCCTCGACCCCGAACAAATCACGAGCCTGCAACGGGAATCTGACGCCAGTGGTTGGCAGGTGATTGAGGGCGGCACCAATGTGATCAACTATATGTCCCTGAATCAGCGGATTGAGCCCCTAGACGACGTGCGGGTGCGGCAGGCGATCGCCGCCATGGTGGATCGGCCCCTGCTGAATGATCGGGTGTTTCAAGGTCAGGCAGAACCGTTGTATAGCCTGATTCCCCCCAGTTTTGAGGTGGCTAAGCCTGTGTTTAAAGACACCCTGGGGGACGGCAATTTCGAGAAGGCCAAGGCACTGCTGACCGAGGCAGGCTTCTCGGAAACCAACCCCCTCACCGTAGAAATTTGGTATCCCTCGGCTTCGACAACCCGCAGCATCGTGGCTAGCACCCTGAAGGAATCCATCGAAACCGCGCTGCCGGGACTGGTGATCGTGGACATTCAAAACACTGAAGGGGCCACCCTGTGGCAGAACGTGGGTCAGGGCATCTACCCGATCATCCTCTCCAACTGGTACCCCGACTACAACGATCCCGACACCTTTATCCAGCCCTTCCTGGGTTGCGAGATGGGCAGCGTGGAGGCGGGCTGTGAAGAGGGAGCCTCCCAGGCCAATGGTTCCTTTTTCTATAGCACCGAAGCCAATGATCTGATTGCCCAACAGCGAGCCGAACAAGACCCCGCCGCCCGTCAGGCCATCATCGCCGAACTGCAAACCATGATGGCGGAGGAGGTGCCCTACGTGCCCCTCTGGCAAAATAAGGACTATGTCTTTGCCCAGGACGGCGTGGACGGCGTGGCCATCGAACCCAGCCAGCAGTTCCTTTTCTGGCGCATGGCCCGTTCCTAGGGGCTGTTTGCCGTCTCCCCTCTCCTACGCGGAGAGGGGCCGGGGGCGAGGTCTTCCGGGAACTCTAGATCCCAGCATGGCCCGACCGCCGACCTTCTTGGGCCAGCTTGGGCACCCGCCCGAGGCGTCCGGTCATCAACCGCAGGGCTAGGTGGCGCAGGAGCGGGACGTGATTCAGCATCCACAGCCCCAGGCGGCGCAGGGCCACGATGGGGAAAATTTGGTTAGAAAAGCTGCGGGTGAGGGTGTCGGTAAAGCTGAGGATGACCCAGTTTTCCCAGCGCCGCCAGCGTTCATAGCGACGCAGAACGGCGGTAGAGCCCAGGTCTTCGCCCCTGTGGTGGGCAGCGGTGAGGACTTCCGCCAAGGCGGCGGCATCGCGAAGGCCCATGTTGAGCCCTTGACCACCGACGGGGTGGCAACTGTGGGCAGCATCCCCGACTAGGGCAAGGCGGGGCTGGATGTAGCGGTTACACTGCATGAGCTGCACTGGAAACAGGGCGGGCGGCGTGAGGCGTTTCAGCTTGCCCATTTGGGGGCCGTAGCGCCGTTCTAGCTCGGCCATAAATTCCGCCTCGGGCAGCTTCAGAATGGCCTGAGCTTCCTCGTGGGGCGAAGTCCACACCACCTGACAGCGACCCCCGGGCAGGGGCAGAATGGCGAAGGGGCCACTGGGCCAAAACCGTTCATAGGCGGTGTGTTGATGATCGCCTTCGGGCTCCAAAACCGTGGTAATGCAGGACTGCCAATACTGCCAGCCAAAGGCATCGATATTCGCCTGCCGCCGCAGGGGAGACTGTTTGCCATCGGCGGCGACGACTAGGGCCGCATCCAGGGTGCGAGTTCCGTCCAGGGTGGTCAGCGTACCGATCACCCGTTCCCCGTGGCGCTCCGTAACGGTGAGGGTAGACTCGCTCAGGTAATGGATATTTGCCGCTGCCTGCACCGCCCCCTGTAGGGCTGTCATCAGCACCGAATGCTCGGCCCCGTAGAACACCGAGTCATCCCCTAAATCCTGGGGTGAGAACCGCACGACTTCGGGATGGTCGCCATCGGACAGCCGCACCTGCTGAAAGTGGCAAATCTGCGGCCCGATCTGCGGCCACAATCCCAGCCCCTTCATAATGTCCACCGAGGTGGGCGAAAACGCATAGGCCCGTTGCCGAGAAGCCGCCCCTTCCGGGGTTTGGGCTTCAACCACCGCCACCCGCAACCCAGAGGACCGCAGCGCCGCCGCCAGGGTTAGCCCCACAATGCCACCGCCGACAATGGCGATATCCACGGAAAGGGGAGGGAGGGATGAGGATTGGGACGGAATTGGGGAAGGCAGGATTGCGGTCATGGGGAGTCGGGAGTCGGGAGTCGGGAGTCGGGAGTCGGGAATCGGGGGGATGTAGGGTGCATTCGCGAAGCAATGCACCAAAGACCTAACGCCAACGCGAAGCAATGCACCAAAGACCTAGGCCTTCTTTATATTGTGGCGTGGAGGTTTGGGCAAAATCAAGGTTCTAGATCCCAGGGTTCTTCTACCCATGACTCAGCACCTTCCAGTCCCCCAGATCAGAACCCTGGGATCTGGTGGGCGGGTCAATGAAAGTAGGACGCGCCGTTCACGTCGAAGGTGGCTCCGGTGGCGTGGGGGGCAAGGCCAGCGGCCAGGAAGGCGACCAGGTTGGCGATGTCCTGGGGGTCGGCGGGGGCACCCATGGGGATGTCACGGGTCACATACTCGGATCCGCGTTCGGCCATCACCTGTTCGATGCGGTCGGTGCGGACGAAGCCGGGGGCAATGGCGTAGACCCGTACGCCATCCTTCGCGAAGCCCCTGGCTAGGGTGCGGGTGAGGCTAATCACGCCGCCCTTGGAGGCGGCGTAGGCGGTGAATTCTGGCCCATCTCCCCGAAAGGCGGCGCGACTGGCAATGTTCACCACCGTTCCGCCACCCTGGGTTTGGAAGTGGAGGACGGCTTCCCGGCACAGGTCGGCAACGGCGATCAGGTTGACCTGAAGGGTTTGCTGCCATGCGTCGGCCCAGGTATCCCCATCTCCCTCGATGGGAGCGGCGGGCATGGTGGCGGCATTGTTCACCACCGTGGTGATGGCCCCGCGCCAAGTCAGCGCTTTGGCCCAAAGTGCTTGGGCGGCACCGGGTTGGGATAAATCCGCCCGCACTAGATACAATCGGTCGTTGGGTGTCCCGTCGGCCCCAAGGGCGGCGGCGATGGCTTTGGCTTCGGCTTGCCCTTGGCCATAGTGCAGCACCACGGAGGCTCCGGCTTTGTGCAGGGTTTCCACGATGGCTTGGCCAATGCCGCGAGATCCGCCCGTTACCAAAATCGTCTGGTTTGCTAAATCAATCATCGGATTGCGTCCCGTTGGTTCCTACAATGGGAGGGTTAACCTTTGGTTATACAACCCTGGAGGAATATATGGTAGGCCGTCCGATTATTCTTGGCATCGTAGGCGATAGCGCCGCTGGTAAAACCACCCTGACCCGAGGCATCGCCCAAATCCTAGGCGAAGACCAAGTCACCACCATCTGCACGGACGACTACCACCGCTACGACCGCAAGCAGCGTAAGGAAATGGGCATCTCCGCCCTCCACCCCGACTGCAACTACATCGACATTATCCAACAACACCTGGGCCTGCTGCGGACAGGGCAACCCATCCTCAAACCTATCTACAACCACAGCAGCGGGGAATTTGACGCCCCCGAATACATCGAACCTCGCCGCTTTGTGATTGTGGAAGGGCTGCTGGGCTACTCCACCCGCGCCTGCCGCGACGCCTACGATGTGAAGGTCTACCTCGCACCGCCGGAAGACCTGCGGGCCAACTGGAAAATTAAGCGCGACACCCGCAAACGCGGCTACACCCCCGAAGAAGTAATCGAACAAATTAAAGCCCGCGAGGAAGACTCGGAAGCCTACATCCGGCCCCAGCGCCAATGGGCCGATGTGGTGGTCTCCTTCTACCCCCCTAGCAACGAGCAAAGCACCGACGAACTGCTGCTGAACGTGCGCCTGGTGATGCGCCCCACCATCCCCCATCCCGACTTTAGCCACCTGCTCGAAACCAAGCATGGCGGCACCCTCAGCGATGCCGTGCGCCTAGGACTAGACCGCGACATGGGCAAACCCGTGGACGTCCTAGAAATCGACTGCCATGCCACCGAACAACCCGTGCAGGAACTGGAACGCACCCTCTGCGGCGAAATCCCCTACCTGGGCCGGTTTTGCAGCATTGAAGGCAACACCGACATCGGTAAGGTGATCGGCACCACGGGGGAAACCCTGCAAAGCTACCCCCTGGCGCTGACCCAGTTGTTGATCACCTATCACATGCTGAAGGCGGCGAATATCTACGATTAGGCGGCCAAGGGTGCCGG
>JAYKHF010000262.1:0-12006 GCA_035285305.1 Leptolyngbya sp. | reverse complement strand
GCCAGCGCCACGGCCAAGGCATTCTCATGACCCAACGGGAGGACCGCTGGGACTACCAATTCTTCCCCACCCTAGAGGCCGCCAACGCCCACCTCGACCAGCAAGCCGACAAAACCGGCAGGATGGTACGCCCCTCCAACCTAGAGGATATTTTTGTAGAGCTCACCGGGCGCAACTTGGACTAAGCAGGGGAGAGAGATCACCCCAGGGCGTCCAAACCGCTGGATTCTGCCCTAGGTTGGCCACTCGCGGCTCAGCTTGGCCCCGGTGCGCAAAATTTGCCCCGCCAGCATGGCGGCTCCAAAGCCGTTATCGATATTGACGACGCCAATCCCCACGGCGCAGGAATTGAGCATGGTCAGCAGGGCCGAAATGCCTTGGAAACTGGCTCCATAGCCGATGCTAGTGGGCACCGCCACAATGGGGCAATCCGCCAGCCCCGCGACCACGCTGGGCAAGGCCCCTTCCATGCCAGCCACCACAATCAGTACATCCACCTCCCGAATGAGGTGCTGGTGACGCAGCAGGCGATGGAGCCCCGCCACCCCCACATCCCATAGCCGTAGGACGCGAAAGCCCGACAGTTCCGCCGTCACCGCCGCTTCTTCGGCCACGGGTAAATCCGCCGTACCCGCCGTCAGCACGCCCAAGGTACCGGGCTGGTGGGGGGCGAGATGGAGGGGCACCAACGCACAAATGCGGGCCATGGGGTAGTACATCACCTCCGGCAACTGCTGGCGAATGTGATCGTAGACCTCCGCCTCAATGCGGGTTGCCATCACCACCGGATTTTGGGCCTGCAAACTTCGCATGATTCGCACAATTTGATCTACCGTTTTTCCAGGCCCCCAAATGACCTCGGGAAACCCGGTACGCAGCGCCCGATGATGATCGACCTTAGCAAAGTCGTCGATGGGCTCAAATTCTAGGTATTTCAGTTGTTCTAGGGCCATGTCAGGGCTGATTTGCCCCTGGGCAACGGCAGCGAGTAAGGCACGGAGGGCTTCGGGTTGGGTCACGGCAACGGCGGATGAAACATTCTTGGGCGCTTCTGGAATTATCCCCCATGGCGATTGTCACAGGGTTGACATACCGAAAACACGCCACTGTCACATCCCCCCCATACCTTAAGAATTAATCGTTCACTCCTCAACACCTAGCGCCAGGGCGTTCTCTGGCGCTTTTTTCTGTCCGTAGCCGGGGGGATAGCGTGATCGCCTAGATTAGCAGAAACCCCTCGCTCAGATCGTCGTCCGAGAGCGCGGCGACGGATTCAGTGGCACCATAGAAACAGGTCATCTAGGACGGAATTAGGACGAGAGCACGATGAAGCGATTGCGTCAGCTATTGATTGGCCTTTGTCTCCTGGGACTGGTGGTGTGGACGTGGGATGCCCTGCCCTACTACGCCACCGCCGATTCCCTGTCCAATCCATCCCCGTCAAACTCGGGGGAAGCAGCGCCACCCCTGGCCACCGCAACCTTTGCCGGGGGGTGTTTTTGGTGCATGGAAAAGCCCTTTGATAGCCTAGACGGGGTGATCTCGACCCGGTCGGGCTATACCGGGGGAACCCTCGAAAACCCCAGCTATGAGCAGGTTTCTGCGGGGGGGACTGGCCATGTGGAGGCGGTGCAAGTGACCTATGACCCCGCCCAGGTCAGCTACGACGACCTGCTGACCGTGTTTTGGCAGAATGTGGATCCTTTGGATGACCGTGGTCAGTTTTGCGACAAGGGCAGTCAGTATCGAGCCAAAATTTTTGTGCAAACGGAGGACGAACGCCAACGGGCAGAAACCGCTAAACAGGCTGTGGCCAGATCCTTGGGAGGTCGGCCCATCGTCACCGCCATCGAGCCCGCCCAAGTTTTCTATGCCGCTGAGGACTATCACCAGGACTACTACCTCAAGCATCCCGTGCGCTATAACTTTTACCGCACCGCCTGTGGCCGAGATCAGCGCCTTACCGAGGTTTGGGGCAGGTCTCCCCATTAGCAAGAGCCTTCACGCGGCCAGCCGCCCCTAGCCACCGTTGATTTGATCGTCAATGCGTTGGTAGAGATCGGCGTCCTGCTCAGATTGGGCCAGAATTTCGTTAAAGCGATCTAAGGACATCCCCGTCTTTTCAATGGCCGTAGCCATGTCCGTTTCTGCCCCTTGGCGCAGGGTAACAATGCGTTCGATAGCCGCCTCAAACCGTTGGGCTACGGCGGCATCGGCGGGGGGGCTTTGATCCGCAAGGGCTTGGTCGGCCAGGGCGTTAAAGTCTTCTACCGTGAACCCTTCCGCCTCAACCGCAGCGGCCATGCTGGTCTCAGCCTCATCGCGGATGGTTTGCATGGCCTGGTAGGCTTTGGCAAAGGTTTGAATATCGACGGCGGGCACCGCAGCCACCGCCATCGGGGCCACCGCGAGGGTCGGGTAGGAACTGGCCTGGGCCATACTGGGCACCAGGCCCAAGCTGATGACCAGGCCGAAGATCAGGGCCAGAAGGGAATGAACCATGGTGAAACTGTCCAAAGCAGGGGCAAGAGGGCAATGGGAGATGGGGCAAATCCCTGTGTCAGCCTAGCGCAAAGCCAGCGGGATGAGGCGCTAGATGTCGTTGGCATCGAGGGTATTGGATCGACCGCAGCAGCGATCAATGCCGAGGCGATCACAAATTAAATCCCCCACCGCATTGGCCACCGCAAACTCCCCATAGAAGCTCTGGGAAAAATCAAAGGCTTGCAGTTCCGTCAAGATAGCCATCACCAGCGACCCCAGGTCGTCCTCCCCCTCCATGCGCTGCCGAGTAAAGACCTGGGCGGCCCGTTCGGCAATGGCTTCGTTGGCGGGTTCGGGGAGATATTCCGCATTCAGCCACCTCAGGAGCACCGAGCGCAGCCATTCGCCCTCCTGCTGGGCATCGTCGGGCAGAGGCAGTGTAATGGGAAGCGGGGCAAGGGGTTCTGTCATAGCGCTAACAACCAGTCCCAACCAGGTTTTGAGTCCGTTGAGTTTTATCCTACCCTGCACCGCCCCAGGGCTAGGAACCCCTGGGCCGAAAATCCCCCCTCAAATCCTTGGGGAAATCGTTGAGAAATACGACAAATTCGATCAGTTCCGGGGTATGGTCTCTATGGTTAATCGACATCGTCCCCAGGGTGGCTTCGGCGCGTCTGGGGCAATACCCTGGGCCAATGTTTTGGCCAAAACATTGGGCAAAACATTGGGCAAAACATTGGCCGAAACATTAACATTGGGCAAAGACATCGGCAAATCGAGGAAAAGAGTCATGGTGCTGGCAAATCGGTCGGACGCAGTAAAAACCCTGAGGGTAATGGGGTTGCCCATCCATGTGGGGGCCGATTACGCCGATTGGCTGCTGGCCCAGTATCGTAGGGGGGAAGGATCCCATGTCGTCACCCTCAACGCCGAAATGGCCATACAGGCGGATCAGAACCCAGAACTGCGCCACATTATCCTAGGGGCGGATCTGGTGATTCCCGATGGGGCTGGGGTCGTCCTATATTTTCGGGCCAAGGGCAAGCGCGTGGTTCGCACCCCCGGCATTGAAATAGCGGGCCGGGTTTTGCAACGGTTAAGCGCCCAGGAAACGGCTTTTTTCTACGGCGGAGCGCCCGGTATTACCGATCACGCCGCCCTCTATTGGCAGCGCCGGGTGCCAGGGATTCGCCTAGTGGGCACCCAGCACGGTTTCCTCAGCCCAGCGGAACAGTCTACCTTCCTCCAACGGCTGGAAACTCTACAGCCCAGCGTGATTTTGGTCGGTCTGGGCGTTCCTCGCCAGGAGATCTGGATCCGCGACCATCGGCATCTCTGCCCCAACAGCATTTGGATTGGTGTGGGCGGCAGTTTCGACATTTGGGCTGGCGTCAAAACCCGCGCCCCAGGCTGGATGTGCCGTTTTAACCTAGAGTGGCTCTATCGGCTGTACCAAGAACCCTGGCGCTGGCGGCGAATGCTGGCCCTGCCTCAATTTGCGTGGCGATCCCTCACCTACTCTGCCCGCTAACCGCCGAGGATATAGCGTTCGGGCTGAGCGGTAAACCTAAGGATGGGGATCTGGCTGACTGACAAAAGATTCTAGGTCGGGCGCGAAAACCGCGCCCCTACGGCCTGGGTTCCCTGTAGGGGCAGGTCGCCTGACCCTTTGATAGATTCTGGGTCGGGCGCGAAAACCGCGCCCCTACGGCATGGGTTCCCTGTAGGGGTCAGGTCGCCTGACCCTTTGATAGATCTGGGTTCTCGCCAGTTTTGTCAGTCAACCAGAATGGGGAGTCACGCCTTTTCCCCATGGGGGACGCTTGGCGAACGACAAACTCAAGGCGAACGGTGATGCGCCAAAATGAGCATGGCTGTCTGCCCAGGCCGTGAAGTCTGGGGGGAAACCTCGCTATGCTAAGGAAGAAGACCTAGCCGGGATGACCCGTGGCTAGGTAGCCCAACGCTTTAACCGGAGAAATATCATGGTTGGAACCCAGATTGCGGCTCAAGATTTGTTTCGCGCTGCCTACGAAAACCGCTATACCTGGGGGCAAGATTTTCCAGGCTACACCGCCGATATCACCTACACCGATAACGGCCAGATCTACCGGGGCAAGGCTAAAGTTGGCCCTGACCTGAAGCCAGAGGTGACCGGGATCGATGATGAAGCCGCTCAGAAGGCGATCCATGGACAACTCTTTGAAGTGGCCATTCACCGGGTTCGGCGCAGCTTTGAATCTACCCATGGGGCCAACACCTTCCGCTACGGGGAAACCCTGGCCGACGGTTCCGTAGAAATCCTGATGGGCGGCAAGGCTGAAGGCGATAAATACCACATTCGCAACCACGAAGTCTCCATGGTGCATCGTCATATCCACGGTGTTGTGGTCACCATTCACACCTTCAGCAGCCACGATACCGGGGCTGGCTACCTCGCCCACCGCTACGATTCCGTGTACCACGATCCCCAAACCGGAGTGCAAAAAGGCGGGCTCAGCACCTTCGAGGACAACTATGAAGCCGTCGGCGGCTACTACATCCTGTCCCATCGCCACCTCGAAACCACCACCGATGATGGCCCCCAGGTGCAGGACTTCGTCTTCTCCAATATTGCCCTGATGGAACCGGCCTGACCTTCTGAAACTATGGGGTTTCGCCCATGCAAGCCATGCCCCAAAGCAACGACCACCTAGACCGCAAAGTACCCAATCCTAGGCCGGGGCAGAGTTAGAGGATGCCTCGGCGGCCATTGGGCAGCACCGTAGACCAATTGGTGCGGGCTGCCGACAGTTGGTCATCACTGACCAAGGCCCCCGTCAGATCGGCCCCACAGAGGTTCGCCCCTCGCAGATTGGCATTGGACAGACAGGCTTGGGCCAGGTTGGCCCCCCGCAGGTCAGCCCCCTCTAGGTTGGCATTGTGAAAGTACGCCTTGACGAGCTTCGCGTTACGCAGGTTCGCCTTGGTTAGGCTAGCCCGCCCAAAGTTGGCGTTGCTCAGATCGGTGCCCTGAAAGTTGGCACTAATCAGCTTCGACTGGTTGAAATTGATATCGGGTAAGGCGGCCCGCTGCACATCGAGGGATCGGAAGGTTTGCAGGGAAAAATCCCGTCGGCCCTTGGAGTATTTTTGCTTGACCTCATCCGAGGTCATCTGGAGGCGGGCGGGGCGGGCCTCTGAAGGCGGGCCAGAACGCCCCGCCGCCGTGCGCGATCCGGTGTAGCTGCCCTGTCGTCCGACCGTGGGACTGCCGGTTTGGCTGTTGCTGGCCCGCTCCCGGCGAGCCCGAATGGCGGCGGCAAGGCGGGCCGCAGAGGAGGCTGGAGTTTGGGGCTCAGCGCCCGCCGGGTTTGCCCCGGATGATCCCGCTCCTAGGCGGCCAGTTTGGCCGGAACCAAGGTCTTTTTTGGCATCCCGAGGCGGGTTGGGCGTGGCCATGTTTTGGGCCAAGCTCATCAGGTAAGGCTCAAGATCGAGATCGCGCAGCACGGCCTCCGCTGATTGATAGCGGTGGCGCACGGAGATTTCCAACATTTTGCCAAGCACCTTGGCAAAATGGTCGCTAACGTGGACCTTATCTCGCCACAGCAGTTCTCCAGTCATCGGGTCATAGTTCAAGTCCTTGGGCGCTTTGCCAGACAGCAGGTAAATACAGGTGACCCCAAGGGCGTAGATGTCACTGGCATAGACCGGACGCATGGCCATTTGTTCGGGCGGGGCATAGCCCGGGGTGCCGATGGCATAGGCCGTCAGCGCCGTTTGGTCGGAACTCGCCGCCTGGACAGGGTTCACCTTATCCTTCACCGCCCCAAAGTCAATCAAGACCAGTTTCTTGTCTTGATCGCGGCGGATGATGTTCGCCGGTTTGATGTCTCGGTGAATCACCTGGCTGGAATGGACAAACTGAACCATCCCCAAAATTTCGCTGAGGAACTGCTTCACCCCCGCCTCGGTAAAGGGGCCACCCCGCTTCACCTCCTGTTGAAGGGTCGATCCGTTGATAAACTCTTGGACAAGAAAGAATTCCTGATCGAGCTCGAAGTAGTCGAGCAGGCGCGGCAGTTGTGGATGGCTACCAATTTTGCCCAGAATCTTGGCTTCCCGCTGAAACAAGTCCCGAGCCATATCGATGATCTGCGGTGAATCGCTGGCGGGGCACAATTGCTTAATGACACAGGGGGGCTTTCCGGGCAGCATTTCGTCCCGGGCCAGGAAGGTTGACCCAAACCCGCCCTTCCCCAACGCCCGCAAGGCCCGATATCGATTGCGCAGCAGTAGGGGCGACCCACAGGCTTGGCAGTACATCTCGGTGGGAGGATTCTTGGGTTGCGGGCAGTTGGGATTGATACAGTAGCTCATGCGACCCAGGGAATATGACTTGGGAGCCAAGGTGGGGCTAGTGCCACCTTAACTTAATTATTCCCCCTTTCGGAAAGGGGAGATTGCATTCATCTCACGGGAAATATACTTCCGTGAAAAAAGGGCGGTACACCGTAAACATTTGATGAACCTGGGGAGCAAACCTACGGATGATTCTGAACATTGGCATGGTGGGTACGGGGTTTGCCGCTCGGCGGCGAGCTGAGGCCCTGGTGGCCGACGGTCGGGGACGCCTCGTCGCGATCGCAGGGCACCATTTAGAGGATACCCAAACGTTCGCCAAAACCTACGGGGCCACGGTTGCTTCAGACTGGACCAGCCTCGTGACCTGGCCCGACCTTGACCTGGTGATGGTGTGTCATATCAATCGCGACCATGGATCCGTCGTGGAGGCCGCCCTCACCGCAGGCCGCCATGTCGTGGTGGAATATCCCCTCTGCCTAGAGGCTCAGGAGGCCCAGGAACTGGTGAACCTGGCCCAGCGACAAGGGGTGATGCTCCACATTGAACATATTGAACTCTTGGGCGGCAGTCACCGTGCTTTCAAGGCCCACCTCACGACCCTCGGCCTCCCCCTCTATGGACGCTACACCACCCTTTCGCCCCAGCGTCCCGCCCCCCAGCGCTGGACCTATCAGCCCGATTTATTTGGCTTCCCCTTGGTCGGGGCGCTTTCTCGGGTGCATCGACTGGTGGATGCCTTTGGCCCAGTGGCGCGGGTGTCGGGGCAAAATCAATACCACGGCTGGGAAGACGGCCCCGATGGCCTGCCCTACTACCGGACGAATCTCTGCGCCGCCCAGATCACCTTTCGCTCGGGCGTCCAGGGGGAATTGCTATACGGCAAGGGGGAGGCCATTCCGCAGGCGGTGCGACGACTGGAGGTGATCGGCACCCAGGGATCCCTCCAGATTGACGGGGACGAGGGTCAGGTGATCACCGCCGAGGGCACACAGCCCATGGTGATCGGATCCCGACGGGGCTTGTTTGCCGCCGATACCCGCGCCATCTTGGATTACCTCTACCAAGGCACCCCCCTCTACACCACCCCCGCAGCCAGTCTCTATAGCCTGCAAGTGGCGACCGCCATTGCCACCGCCGCCGCCACCGGGCAAACGGTCACACTCTAGGGCCGGTCTTCTTTGATACCGACAATCCAGATCGAAGAAAGGAGAGGCCTTCCCCGGGGCTGAACCTGGGGATGCCAAGCCCCCATCGTGATCCCTGAGCCCGGATGTTCTTCGGCCCTAGGGGATCGATCCGGACGGCAAAAGGTTATAAGTTGTTAACCGCTGTTACCCCAGCGGCAATCATGAAGCTACATTAAGAGACAGGGTGATGTTCCCTCACCCTGGGAGCGTCGTAAATGCGGGGACGCTTTCATCCCCCATCGTAGTGGAGCCATACCCCCCGAGACCTATGCTTCAGGATGCCAAAGCGGTTCGTTACTATCAGCGAATAACCGATGCCTTTGTGGATCATTGGCACCGAGGCTATCGCACCAGCGACCTCCGTCTCTTTTTGGAGGGTTATCTCGCCGCCCTGCGCCATGCCGACGCCCTAGAGCCCTACCTCATCCATCGCCTAGAGGAAGATACTCTGCGCTACCTGAGCGATCCCTCAAATTTTGCGGTGCCCCAATCAGAACCCGAGATCTATTAGTCCCGAGTAGCCCCGAGATCCATGCCGGAGAGGGGCTGGGGGTGTAGCTTGCTTCCCGTCAGGGTGGTCTGACCAGGATGTTGCGATCTACTGAGGTTCCTCAGGGAAGAAAAAATCCGTTGATTCTTCGTCTTCATCCTCTTCGGCGGCGGTATAGCTGCGATAGTATTCCTCCAACTCGGCGGCGCTAATCGACCGTTCCGAGGGATTTTCAAAAAACGCCTTGACCTTAAGATAGCGGCGCAGTCCTTCGGCTCCGGCGTCGTGTTGGGTGGCCGCTTTAAAGTCCTCCGGGAAGGTGTCACTGATGTGGAGCCAGGCTTCTTCTAGGATGTCTTCCACATCTTCGTTAGGGGCGTTTTCAATCAGCGCCTCTAGCCCATCGAGGATGTCGATAACCTTGAGAATTTCTGGCAGTTGTTCCGAATCAGACATTGGGCTGCGTGCCGATAAAGTCGAAGAAACCGCAATCCATAACCCAATGGCCCGGAGCCTTGTAACTCAGGCAACCCAATGGCCAAGGTGACTGTATTACTTAGGAAAATTCTAGAGGACGATGGGTCAGATTGATCGACGGGTTGCGGGGGGATGACACGGGGCAGGCGGCTCTACCACGCCAGGATCCCAGGGAAAGGGGGCGAGAGCCCATCGAGCGAGGGCTGGTTTGGGCCAGAATAGGCCGCGAAAAAACCGATTCACTTCCGGAAATTGCTCCTAAAATGTGGCATTGCTGGGCCACGACTCGCGCTGGCCCGATTCACTCCATTGGCTTGGGTAGGTTGACTTCATGGCGTCTACATCAGCACGTTCCCAAATCCCTCGTTCAGCGGTGCCGGTTCAGCCCCGCCCTGGCGCTAAGGTTAAGCCAGCCTTGCGCCCGCTAGGGTGGTTTTGGCCGGGGCTATGGATAGCGCTGTTGGCGGGGTCAGGGCTGTTCTGTGGCTGGGCCTTGCTGTGGCTAACGCACATTCCCCCCGAGCCCGACTGTGATCGGATCACCCCGTTCAACTCCGCCAGCGACATGCTGTACTGCGCCCAGGCCCAGGCCCGCACCGGGGATCCCCATAGCCTCACGCAGGCGGTGCTACTCACCGCGAACTGGCCCACCCAGAATGCCCATTACGATGATGCCCAGGAGATCTTGACGGATGCCTCGGAGCAAATCTTAGTCCGCGCCAACCGTTGGGTGCAGGCCGGACGACTACAGGATGCGGTGGATTTAGCCAGTTCTATTCCCCTCAATACCCCCCTGCGATCCTCGGCCCAGGCGGTTATTTTTGAATGGCGGCAGGATTGGGAACGGGGGCAAGCCCTGGAAGCCCAGATCCAAGCCGCCCTAGCGGATCAGGATTGGGATCAGGCTAAGGGCCATCTGGAGGCGTTTAAATCCCTAAAAAGTCCCTTTTGGAACACGACCCGACTCAACCACTGGCACCACCAAACCCAGCTTGAACAGCAGGCCTGGGATCAGTTGCTCCAGGCGCGGGCTCTAGCGGCCTCTGGGTCTCCGACGGATGTGCAGGGAGCCATTGCCTTGGCTCGCGCCATTGATCTGCGTAGCCAGGTGTGGAGTACCGCTGAAACCGAGGTAGACCAGTGGGGTAAACAACTGCTGGCAGCGGGGCTAGCGGAGTGGAACCAGGGCAACCCAGACGCCGCCATCGCCCTAGCCCAGGCGGTGCCGCCCATGGCCGATCTCGTCGATCCGGCGGCGGCGGATCTATTGCGACTGGCCCAGGCCCAGCGCCTCATGGCCCACACCGGATCCGACAATCCTGGCACAGCCCCCCACTACGGCCATCTCTTCAACCTGATGGAAGCCATCGCCGCGACCCAGCAAATTTCCCCTGACAGCGCCTTTGCCGCCCCCAGTCAGGCCAACCTGAGCCTCTGGCAGGCCCAGCTTGAGGATGTCCAGCGTCTGAAATTTAGCACCATGGTGGCTAAGCTGGGTCGCCAATTGACCTATCAATGGGCTGAGGCCCAAGCCCTTCAGGTGGCGGTGGATCGGCCTCGCCGGATCCAGGGACAAACCCTCATTTCAACCTGGCGCGCCAATCTCGAGCGCATTGAAGATCGGCCTATTTTGATCCAAGCCCGGGCCATGGCTCAACCGGGAACCATTCCAGCCCTGCGATCGGCCATGGACAAGGCCAGTCAGGTCGAACTGGGGCGAGCCCTGCGGGGCGAAGCCCAAGCCCTCATTGCCCTCTGGCATGACGAGATCCAGGTGATTGAGGATCGGCCTCTGCTCGAGGCTGCCGTGGGTTTAGCGAATCAGGGTAAGCTGAAGGAGGCGATCCGAGAAGCCCAAAAAATTGGCGCTAACCGTGCCCTCTATAGCCGATCCCAAACCCTCATTCAAGACTGGACAACGACGCTGCAAATCGCAGAGGATCGGCCAATTCTGGATCGGGCTCAGGGGCTTGCCTATGCCGGTAGCCTGACGGCGGCTATCAATTTGGCCAATCAAGTGGCCCCAGGCCGTGCCCTCTATCCCGAAGCCCGTCGCGCCATCGCCCGGTGGCAGACCGAACGGGCCTATATTTGGTCTATCTGGGCAGCCGAGGGCCGCAACACCCCCGCCGAAGACAACGCCAATCGCGCCGATAGCTCAGAGTGAGAATGACCGATTCCCCCCCGCGCCTGATGCTCGTTGACGAGGACCCCGTCTTTCGGATGGGCCTGCGCATTTGGTTAGAGCAAACCGCCGGGTATCGAGTGGTGGCGGAGGCGAGCCCCACCGAAGAGGTCTGGGCCTTGCTCACCCATCGCCCCACCGCAGACCAGGGGGTCGCGGATGACAATTCCGCCCAGGGCGATCCGGCCCTCACCATCGATTTAGTCATTTTGGATTTGGGCCTGGGGGCAGGGGCTCCGGGCCAACTGCCCGGTCTGCAACTTTGCGGCGAAATCAAAGCGCGTTTTCCCACCCTGCCGGTGCTGGTGCTGAGTGCCCAAGGGGAGCCCATTCTCGCCGCTGCGGCCCAACAACTCGGGGCCGATGGTTTTGGTCTCCGGGGGATGCCCGTCGATGAATTGCGCGCCTGGATCGACCAACTCACCGGCCACCTACCCCAGCGCGAAGCCCGGTATCCAGCCATCTCCCCAGCCCCCATCTCCCCCATCGGGCCATTACCTGCGGGCGATCCCCCCCGTCTGGTGGAGCGTCCTGCGGGCAACGGCCCTTCGCCCCGTCACATCCACCACCGCCCCGCCTGGGCCACCCTACGCCGCCACCTTCGGCAGTCTTCCCTACGGCAAATTGACGCCGTGATCGCCGCCATTGAATCGGAACGCCAACGGGGGCAGGCGGATCCCTGGACGGAGGCGGTAATGGCCGGACGCTATCGGGAACTACGGGCCGCCCGCCGACTGATGACCTGGATCCTGGCTACCCCTGGTCTAGAGGCGGCTTCAGCTTGGCCTCCCCCCTCCAGCCAAGCCACCCCCGTTGGCCCCGGCCTCGCCCAGCGA
>JAYKHF010000261.1:0-2789 GCA_035285305.1 Leptolyngbya sp. | reverse complement strand
TGGGTGATACTCGGGATGATGCAGGGAATTTCGGGCCATACCAACCTCCTTGGCTGAGGCGATTGCAGTCGGAACGTTAGCGATGGCTGGATAATTCCATTATCGATCACGGCTTGGCCAATGGCCGATCCAGGATCCACTTCGCAACGGTTGGCGGACGGCGGGGGATCTAGGTTCCCAGGGAGGCCCGCAAGACTTGCTGCTGTTGGCCGACGGGCACCAGGCTATTGGCCACAATCCACCCGCTGGCGGCCACGGCGGGCAAGCCAATGCCGGGGAAGGTGCAATCCCCCGTACACCACAGGCCCGGGAGGGGCGTTTTGCCGCTGGGCACCAGGCCATCCTGCACGGAAATGGCGGGGCCATAGCTGCCGCGATGTCGTCGCAAAAAGCGTTCGTGGGTGAGGGGCGTGCCCACCAGTTCCACCTCCACCCGCTGCCGCACCTCGGGGATCACCCGTTCTAAGGCCTGCCAGAGGGGTTCGGCCCGCTGGGCTTTGAGGGCGGCATACTCAGGACTGCGCCGATCTAGGCCCTGCCACAGGTCGTAGGGTTCGGTGGCGGGGGTATAGACATGGATAGTGTGCTTGCCTGGTGGGGCCAGGGATGGATCCAGCACCGTGGGGATGGACATCACAATCAAATTTTGGGGCGCAGTGATGCCGAGTTCCCAGGCTTGGAGGGTGATGTAGTGGCAGGCCAAATCCTTCGGCAGACCTGTGGCATCAATGCCGAGGTGCAGGTGCAAAAAGCTGGGACAGGTCGGCATCGCCTGCCGTTCCTCCACAAAGGACTGGGGCAGGGCACCCGTAGGCAGCAGCGGCAGGGTGTCCCAGATCGAGGCATTGGAGACCACCGCCCGCTTCGCCGTCAGGGTTTCCCCAGATCGCAGCGTGACCCCCGTGGCCCGTCCCCCGTCTACCCGGATTGTCTGCACAGGGGCACCCAGGCGCAGGGTGCCGCCAAATTTCTCTAGCCCCCGCACCAGGGCGTTCACCACCGCTGCACTGCCGCCAATGGGGTAGTCCAGCGTTACCCCCGGTCGATACCACTCGGCAAACATAAAGGCGATTTCGGCGGTGCTGGTGCCCTCGGCGGGCAGGCCGGAGAGCAAAAAACACAGCATATCCATCCAGTGGCGGATGAAGGGATCGGTGACGGTGCGATCCAGCACCGCGCTGAAGGGTTGGCTAGACTGGGCCAGGGCGGGGGCATTCTGCACCAAGGCCCAGCCGTAGGGCCACACCGTTTGCAGGGCACCCCAATCCAGCCGCAAGGTGGCCGGAGGTAGGGCCGTCGCCGCCCGTCCCAGGGGGGCCATCACCCGCTGAAGTTGCCGCCATTCCTGTACCGCCTGTTCCCCCCGCAGCCGTTGCAACACCTGGCAAAATTGATCGTTGCCAACGGTGGTGTCAAAGTCGCCCTCAGGCAGGCGCACCCCCCAGGTATCGTAGTTGGCCCAGGCGAGGCTGTCCGCCTCACCGATGGCATCCAGCACGTGGCGCAGGGGATTGGTGGAAGGCCGCGAGGACAGCCCGGAATACAGCGACGGGCCAGAATCAAACCGGAACCCCTGACGCTCGAACCCGTGGGCCGCGCCGCCGGGGATGCTGTGGCTCTCGCAGATCGTCACCCGCAGGCCGTACCGGGCCAGCAAGGCCCCACAGCACAGGCCCCCGATGCCGCTGCCGATGATAATCACATCGGCTGCCGTCGCCGTTGTTCCCAATTCCTTCAGCCCAGAATCCATACCGAACCCTACTCAGCACATTGCTCAACCCTCGTTCAAACCGGGGATCAAAGGTCGCCTAGACCTCTCCTAGGCGTCGCCGCTCATCCAGCCCACCGTCATCATAGGGGGTTTCTCCGGGCTTTGCCGGAGCCCATGGTCACAGCGCCCGGAGCATGGCCCTAGGGCCACCTCAGGGAAGAATCCCTGCAAAAGGGGAACTTCTGGGGGATACTTGAGGAGTCCATAACGATATGTGAAGGGCGATGGCGGCTGCGGTTTGTCTGCAAAATGTGCATAAGGTCTACAACGGGGTACCCGTGGTGAATGACCTATCCCTGTCCATTGAGGCAGGGGAGGTGTTTGGGCTGCTGGGGCCAAACGGGGCGGGCAAGTCCACCACCATTCGCATGGTGACCACCCTCACCCAGCCCAGCCAAGGGGATATCGTCGTGGCCGGATATGACGTCAACCGCCAACAGTTGGAGGTGCGCCGCCAGATTGGCGTGGTGCTGCAACAAACCAGCGTCGATGGCGACCTCACGGTGTGGGAAAACATGGAATTCCATGGCCGGATGCACCACCTTCCCACCGCCCAGCGGCGGCGCAGCATTGACACCTGGCTAGAGTATGTGGAACTTCAGGATCGGCGCGATGACAAGGTGAAGACCCTATCCGGCGGCATGAAGCGGCGGCTGCAAATTGCCCGCGCCCTGCTGCACAATCCCAAGATTTTGTTTCTGGACGAACCCACGGTGGGGCTAGATCCCCAAACCCGCCGCCGCCTGTGGGAGATCATTCAGCGCCTCAACCAGCAGGGCATGACCATGCTGCTCACCACCCACTATATGGATGAGGTGGAATACCTCTGTAACCGCATCGGGGTGATGGATCAGGGCAAGTTGATCGAACTGGGCACCCTGGAACAACTGCGCCAGCGCCACGGCCAAGGCATTCTCATGACCCAACGGGAGGACCGCTGGGACTACCAATTCTTCCCCACCCTAGAGGCCGCCAACGCCCACCTCGACCAGCAAGCCGACAAAACCGGCAGGATGGT
>JAYKHF010000260.1:0-8115 GCA_035285305.1 Leptolyngbya sp. | reverse complement strand
TTGGCTGACAAAAGATTCTGCACCGGGCGCGGTTCCCGCGCCCCTACCGCATTTAGGCCCTGTAGGGGTCAGGTCTCCTGACCCTTTGAGAAATCTGGGTTCTGGTAAGTTTTGTCAGTCAATCAGGACCCGGTATTGCGGCGCGGCGGGCGGTCTGGGTTGGCGTTGGCGCGTTAACCGTGGTGCGGATCCTGGTGGGGAATGAGGGAGTGGGGTTTTTCGAGGCCGTGTTTTTCCATGAGTTCCTGATTGCCCATCACCCCCCTGGGGAGGCCATCGGCAATGATGCGGCCTTCGTCGATGAGCAAAACGCGATCGCAGACTTCGAGGACAAACTCCAAATCGTGGGAGGAGATCAGCAGGGTTTCGGTGGAGTTTTTGAGGAACCGAATCAGGCGGCGGCGGGTGCGGAGATCGAGGCTGGCGGTGGGTTCGTCGCAGAGGAGAATTCTAGGGGTCATGGCCAGCAGTCCGGCGATGGCGACCATTTGCTTTTCGCCGCCGGAGAGGTGGTGGGGCAGGCGCGGCAGCAGGGCGGTGATGCCCGTCATTTCGGCAGCGTGGGTGACGCGGGCTTCGACTTCGGCAGGATCTAAACCCATATTCTGGGGGCCAAAGGCGATGTCGTCGCGCACGGAGGCGGAAAAGAGCTGATCGTCGGGATCTTGGAACAGCAGCCCCACCTCAGGCCGAAACTGTCCTGGTTTGAGGGGTTCGCCAAACAGGGCAATCTCCCCTGCCGTGGGCATGAGGACGCCGCAGAGCAGCATGAACAGCGTGGTTTTGCCGCAGCCGTTGTGGCCAATGATGCCCAGGCGCTCCCCTTCATGGACGGTGAGATCGATGCCGCCCAGCACATCGGCCTGGTCGGGGTAGGAAAAGGAAAGCCCTTGGGTGGCAATGGCCACGGGTCGCTGGCCATGAGCCAGCATTTGGTTGAGGCTGGTGGACACGGAATCCATCATCGATGCAATATCCCTTCTGCAATCACAATACCCGCCGCTGCCAGCAGGACAGCCCCCGTCAGCAGCCAGCTTAACCCTGGGTCTGGGGCGGGGGCTCCAGACCCCACCGTGGAGACTACGCCGTAGCCATAGCCCCGTAGCCGCATGGCCTTGTAGACCCGTTCCGACTGTTCGTAGCTGCGAATCAGCAAATTGCCCGCCAGCATGGCCCGCTGCTGCATGGCCTGCCCGTTAATGCGAAACCAGCGCTGCCGCGCCTGCCCAAAGCCCCGCAGCCGCATGGCCTGCTGCATGGTGGCTAGGGTATCGGCAATTTCGTAGAGGTAGCGGTAGGCCAGCAGGGTCATATCCGCCAGGATGACGGGCAACCCTAGGCGGCGCATGGTGTTCAAAATGGTCAAAAACGGCGTGGTGCCCAGCAAGATGAAGCCGAGGGTCAAAATTGACAGGAAACGCCCCAGGATCAGCCCTGTGGCCTGTAAACCCTCTTGGCGCAGGGTGAACCAGCCCCACTGGGCCAGCACCGTTTCCCCCACCGTGAGCGGCAACAGCACCACCACCGCCAGAATGAACAGCCCCGGATAACTCAGCCGCTGCCCCAAAAAGGACAAGGGTAAGCCCGAGAGGGCGTAGAGCAGCAGGGCCAAGCCCAGCATCCAGGGCACGAGGGCCAACTGGTGCACCGTGGCAAAGGCAAACATCAGCGCCAGCAAGCTCACCAGCTTGAGCCGGGGTGCCCAGCGGTGAATCACCGATTCGCGGTGGATGTAGGTTTCAGATCGCAACGCGCCCATGCCTAGCCCTCCAGCAATTCGGGCTTCACCCGCTGCAAAAACAGCACCAGCATGGCCGTAAACATGCCCTCCACCACCATCAAGGGAAGGTGGGCGATGGAGAGGGTGAGAATCGCCGCCCGTTCGGTGGTGGCGTTGACATCGGCGGGAATGTTGAGAATCACCAGGGCCAGAAAAATCAGGGCGGCGATCCCCAAACCCAAGGCACCGCCCAAAAAGGCAAAAATCCCCGTGCGAGCGGGCTCTGGAATGGCATTGCCGAGGGTGTTGCGGCTCTGAAAGATGTGGTACGCCAACAGCGCCGGAAGGCCCATCATCGCCGCATTGATGCCGAGGGTGGTCAGCCCACCATGGCCGATGACCAGCGCCTGAAAAAACAGGCCAATCAAAATCGCGGGAAAGGCAAAGTAGCCCAGCACCACCCCCAACAGGCCGTTCAAAATGAGGTGGACGCTGGTCGGCGGCACCGGGATGTAAATCGACGAGGCCACAAAAAACGCCGCCGTCAGCAACGACGCCTTGGGAATTTCGGCGCTGGGGTCAGGTTTGCGGTTAATTTGCCGCAACGAATACCAGGTGGCCAACCCGGTGAGGGCATAGCCAGCGGCGCACACCTGGGCCGAAACAATACCGTCGGGAATATGCACTAGCGCTTACCCCTTGCAAAAAATAGGGCGGTGCCCACAAAGCCCCAGACCATCGCCGCCATGCTGACCCACAGAGGCAATCCGGCGGTGCGGCTCGCTGCGCGATTGGCCAACACGGCGGGCGATGCCTCAGCCCCAGAACCCGTCACCGGAATCACCAAAATATCCCCATGCCCCGCTTGGCGCACCATCACTTCCCAGTTGCCCGGTTGGCTGGGGTCGGGGGTGAAGACAAAGCGGCCCTCGTCGTCGGTGGTGCCTGTCTGCCAGGGTTCGCTGGGGTTGTCGGGGGTATAGATGTTAACCTGGGCGGCTTTCATCGGCTCTCCCGAATCGTAGCGGGCCTGGATTTCGAGGCCGGAGATGGGTTGGTACTCAAGCTTGGCTCCGTGGGCAAAGACCGGGGTGGCCATCACCAGGCTCCCCCCTCCTGCTAACAGTAAAACCAGTGGATTTTTCATGGGGCCGTTAACTGAATTTCTTCACAATGGCCCTCGCCCACATGGCCTAGGCTGGGCAAAATGTTGAGGAATGTGGCGTAATCCGCCGCCGAAAGCCTCGCTTCGAGGTCGGCACTGTCCACATTCACCTCGCCATTGTCGGCCAGGGCCACCAGGGGATCAAACCCCAAGGCTCCGGTGTTGATGTCGTCCTCGGCGGGCATGGAATGATCGCCAAACAGATGGTCAAAGTGGAAGGTGGCCTCTACCTCCGCCGTGCCGTTGGCCGCCAGGATGCCCTTGCGCTCATCGCCGACAAAATCGCCGCAGGTAAAGGCCAGGGATTCGGAAAGCTTGAGCGTAAAGGGCAGGGTTTGGCCGTCCTTGGTGGCCATGCCCTGAAGCCACAGGGAATAACCCGCCGCAGGGCCATCGGTGGCGGGGGGCATCGTCCAAGCCAGGGCATTGAACCGTCCGGCGGGGGCTTCCAGTGCCGCCACCACAACGGGTTCGGCATTGTCGTCACCCTCCGCCAAGTCCACCACCTGCGGACGGTCTACGACCACCTGAGCCTGGGCCTGGAGTTCGTCCCCAGATTCGGGGGCAAAGGGCGGATCGGTTTGGGACGCGGTGATTGCCGCCAGGGACACATACACCTGGTCGAAGCTGATTGCCCAGCCGTCGCGGCTGGTAAAGCCCTGGCGCACAAAGTCCTCCCCATTGGCGCGGATGACTAAGGTGCCGTTCTCGGCGGTGGCATTCTCCGGCGCTGTAGCGGGCTCGGTAGGGGTAGCTGTGGGATCCGAAGCCCCGCCACAGGCTTGTAGGGCGACTAGGGCGAGGAGGGTGGAACCACCCGCAGCCAGTTTGAAGACATGGGACATGGGAGATCCATTGACTCAACAGAGGGTAGGCCGTCCACCGCGTGAAGGGAAAGCGTATGGCGGTCGGAGCGTTGGCCGCCCCTGTTTACTTAACCCTGCCCCGCCGAAAACTTCAATGCCGGGGGGGGGCACTGGGGGCCATGCGTCAGCGGCCAACCCTAGGCAGAATCAGGCGTTACCTGCATCGTTCTGAACATCAATGGTCATAATAGGAGGCGTCAACGCCCTAGGCTCGGTGCTGGGCCGAGGGGGCGGTTGGCGCAAATCAGGTGTCATCCAAAAAAGGCCCACTATGTCCATGCCGTCTGTGTTTACCCCTGCTAAAGTCACCGTCGTTGAGGGCCGAAACGCTAGTCTGCGAGGGTGCAGGCGTTGGGTTGGGTTGGGGCTGATGCTGGGCCTAATGCTGGCGAGTTGTCGTCCCGCCAGCGGCCCCCAGGTCAATGCGCCCAATGGCAATGCGCCCAATGGCAATGCGCCCAATGGCAATCCCTCCGCGCCGCCCGCGCCCCCCACCGCCGAGCCTGCGCCACCAACAGCCCCCGCGCCTGCTCCCACGGGTGAGCCCCCCGCCCCCCAGGCACCCGTTAGCCAAGCGCCCACCACCACGCCCCCCGTCCAGAGTGACCCCCTCCCCGATGCCCTCGTTAACCAATGGGAGCCGATGAGCAACGTGCTGCTCGCCTTTGGCCCCATGACCATCACCAGCGGCGACATCACCTGGGGCAGTGGCCAAGCCAGCCCCTACACCCTGATCAGCACCGAGGACGGCTTTTTGCTCAAGCTAGAGGCCAATCCCCAGTTCTACGACACCCACCATCCCTACGTAAAGCTGATCCCCAAAACCGACGAATCGGGAGCCATTACCACCGTGGAAGTGGCCTTCTACGAAGGCGAACCCCAGGCCCAGCGGGATGAGTACATGATGTACGGCACCTATTTTGTGAATTGACTGTGACGATTGGCCGGGTGAACTGGCCGATTTGCGTTGCCTGACGCACCACCCCGAGGAGTTGAACGCCCATGACGGAACCCCAGCCAGACCCCCAACCAGACCCCCAACTAGACCCGATAATCGCGGCGTTGATTGACCTACACCGCGACTTAGACCGTCAAGGGCCAGGGGATACTCGCTTGTCGCGCCGGATTCTGGCCCAGTTGCCACCCCTGCCCCCCAATCCCCAAATTGCCGATCTCGGCTGCGGCACCGGAGTCAGCGCGATACTCCTGGCCGATTGGTTTAAGACGACCCTACGAGCGGTGGATTTCTCCCGCGACTTTTTGACCGAAGCCGCCCAGCGGGCCAAGGGACTCGGCCTACAGGATCGGATTCAGTGGATTGAGGCCGACTTTGGCGCGTTAGATTGGCCCCCTGGAGAACTGGATCTGCTGTGGTCGGAGGGATCGGCCTATAACCTGACCTTTGCCGGAGCCTTGGCGGCGTGGAAGCCGTTGTTAAAGCCCGGTGGTCTGGCGGTCATCTCAGAACTGAGCTGGTTTACCGAAGACCTTCCCGCTCCGGCCCAAGCCTACTGGCAGCAGGCCTATCCCGCCATGGCCAGCGAGGCCGACAATGGCCAAACCGCCATGGCCCTGGGCTTTGAGGTGTTGGGGGTAGAGCGACTTCCCGCCGAAGCTTGGTGGCAAAACTACTACAACCCCCTCAAGGCCAAGCTTCAAGCTCTGGGCCAGTCTCCTGACCCTGCCATGCAGGCGGTGATTCAAGAGACCCAGGCGGAAATGGCCCTGTTTGACCAGCACAGCGATGCCTACGGCTATAGCATTTACCAACTCCGCTGCCCCTAGTGCAGTGTCAAGGTTAAGTTTTAGGCTTGCAGGCAGCGGATGGCTTCCAGCATTCCCCGGGCTTTGTTGAGGGTTTCTTGGTACTCGCTTTGGGGGACGGAATCGGCCACCAGCCCTGCCCCAGCCTGGACGCTGACGGTGTGGCCGCCCTCAGCATTCCCCTGCACAATCATGGTGCGGATGGTGATGGCGGTGTTGAGTTGGCCCTCGAAGTCGTAGTAGCCGTAGACGCCGGAGTAGGGGCCACGGCGGCAGGGTTCTAGGTCGTGGATGATCTGCATGGCGCGAATTTTCGGCGCACCGCTGACGGTACCCGCTGGGAAGCAGGCTTTGAGCAAGTCCCAGGCGGTTTTGCTGGGTTCCAGTTCCCCCACCACGTTGCTCACGATGTGCATGACGTGGGAATAGCGCTCCACCACCATCAGTTCATCCACCCGCACGGTGCCGCTGGTGCAGACGCGGCCCAGGTCGTTGCGGCCCAAGTCCACCAGCATGACATGCTCGGCGATTTCCTTGGGGTCAGCCAGCAGGTCTTCTTCGTAGGCTTTGTCTTCGGCGGCGGTTTTGCCCCGGGGGCGGGTTCCGGCAATGGGGCGCACCGTGGCGATGCGGGGGGATTCTGGCCCGTTCTCTAGGGTGGCCTTCACCATCACCTCTGGGCTGGATCCGATGATCTGCCAGTCCTGGAAATTAAAGTAGGCCATGTAGGGGGAGGGGTTGATCTGCCGCAGGGATCGGTACAGATCGAAGGGGTGTCCCGCGTATTCCGTGGAGAGGCGCTGGGAAATCACCACCTGAAAAATGTCTCCGGCTTGGATGTGATCCTTGGCCCGATCTACGCAGGCACAAAATTCCTCGGGGGTGCGGTTGCTGGTAAAGGTGAGGGGTTCCTCCCCGCGATGGCCGGGGGGTGCCCAGGGCAAGCGGCCCTGGTGTTCCGAGAGGGGCAGGGTGAGTTTTTCGACGAGGTGCCCCACCCGACCGCAGGCTTCTGCGTAGGCATCGTGCAAATCCCGATGGGGATCGCGTAAATCCGCGTAGGCAATAGCCCACACCTTGCGCTGCACCTGGTCAAAAATCAGCAGACTATCCACCTGCATCCACAGACCATCGGGCAGGTCGCCTGCGGTGGCGGGGTGGATGGGCACGGTGGGTTCAATCCACCGAATGAGCTCATAGCCCCAGAAGCCAAACAGGCCACCAATGCCAGCGGGTAGGGCCGGAATTTTCACCGGCTGGTAGGGGGCGAGGCAGTCGGCCAAAATCTCGAAGGGGTTGCCCTCAAACCGGTTGACGGTGCCGTCTCGGTGGGTTTGGGTGGAGATGTCGTCCCGACTTTCCATCACCCACAGCGGGTCGCAACCGAGAAAGCTGTAGCGGCCCAGGGTTTCGCCCCCCTCCACCGACTCCAGCAAAAAGCTGTAGGGTTGCCCCGCGCAGACCTTATACCAGGCGGAAACGGGGGTATCCAAATCGGCCACCCACTCTTGATAGACCGGAACGAAGTTACCCTGGCTGGCGTAGGCTTGGAACTGCTCGAAGGACGGGGAAATCATGGGGATATTCTACAGGCCGAGAAAAGTAAAAAGGGCATAGCGTCGCCATGCCCTAGGTATCAGGATATAGATGTTTGCAACAGAGAGAACAACCAAAAGCAAGGGAACGTGACGGCAAAGGCTAAGCGGGCGCAGAAGGGCCGAGCCTAGGCTTCGTAGGTGGCCTTGCCGCTGAACTTGACGGTGGCGGGATCGGGGTTGGAACCGATGTTGCGAGCCACGCTGCCCACGGCGGTGCGGCCTTCGTTCACCTTCTCAGGGAAGACCCCATCGGCGGGATGCAGCAACTGGGTTTCGCCACTGGGATAGATGCGATAGATTTTGTAATCTTCGATCTTGGGCTTGAACTTGGTGCGGAGCTGGGTGCCCAGGGCAAGGCACTGCTCTTTGCGGGCCAGATACAGAAGGTTTTCCCCTTCATTCATCATGGCCGCGCCACCCGTGGGCATTTCAAAAACCTGCTTCTTAGAGCTTGTCCAGGTGATGGCGTATTTTTCTTCCACCTGGGCTTTGGTCAGAAGGCCGCCGGTGCTGCCCCCGAAAATAGGTGTTTGACCTGTAAGCGTTTCAGTCATGAATTCCTATCTCTCAACCGTTTGTTGGGAATCCTATCATCGCGACCCTAGGCAGTAATACCAATTGTTGAGGAAGTGTAACAGTTCTTCAGAGAAGCGCGGCCTGCTGAAGCGCGACCTTAGCTTTGGAGGGGCTTGATTGGCTTCAAGGCGCTGATCCGCGACATCGAAGGGGGCTCTCCGAATTCGGTCGAGGGCTTGGGCTGTCGTCGGCTGGAGTTTCGATCACCCTCTGGCCCTGTTCCGATAGCGTTTGGCCCCAGCAATTCTCATTTTGTCAAATTGGCCGTTCACCCTGAGCCTGTCGAAGGGTGAAAAGGCGGTGAAAAGGCTTCGACAGGCTCAGCCTGAGCGGTATTTTATTCGCCAGCCTAGTCATACTGAGAATTGCTGGTTTGGCCCACAGGGGCTTGTCAATTTGTAAACTTAAGCGATCATGACGTTGTCC
>JAYKHF010000259.1:0-14904 GCA_035285305.1 Leptolyngbya sp. | reverse complement strand
GCCCGATTGTGGTAGATGTGGCCGAGGCGCAATCGGCGGCCTCAGCGGCTAGACAGTATATCGGTAGCACCCAGCCCGCCCGCCAGGTGTCTCTGCGTTCCCAGGCGGAGGGCCGTTTGCTAACCCTGACCTACGACGTGGGGGATGCGGTGGCCCAGGGGCAGGGGGTGGGCACGGTGGACGATACGCTACTGCAAACCGCCGTGGGCGAGGCCCAGGCAGAATTGGCGGCGCTTCAGGCGGAGGTTGCTAGAACCGAGGGAGAACTGGCAGACCTTCGCACCCGCATTGAGCAGGCCAATCTTCAGCTTCAGCAGGCCCAAAACGATGCCCAACGCCTGCGCACCCTGGCCAACGAAGGAGCCATTGCCGCACAAACCGCCGAGCAAGCTGAAACCACCCTGGGGGTGGCCCAACAGGCCCTAGCCTCGGCCCAGGAACAGGTGCGCACCCGCGAACAATCGGTGGCGGCGGCCCAGCAGCGGGTGGTGGCCCAACGGGCGATTGTGCAAGAAACCCAAAAGCGCCTGTCCTTCGCGAATCTGACCGCCCCCCTCAGCGGTGTGGTGCTAGAGCGACTGGTGGAACCGGGGGATTTGGTGCGCCCTGGGGAGGCCGTGCTGACCTTAGGTGATCTGTCTGAGGTGGTGGTGGTGATTGAGGTGAGCGACCGCAACCTCAGCGAATTTCGCCTGGGGCAATCCGCCACCGTCACCCTAGATGCCTTCCCCGGAGAAACCTTCCGGGGCCAAGTTACCCGCATTTCCCCCGTGGCTGACCGCACCTCTCGCCTCGTGCCCATGGAAATTACCCTACCCAACCCCGGTGGCCGCATGGGGAGTGGTCTATTGGCCAGGGTAACGGGGCTGGGTTCCGCCACCAATGCTGTGCTAGTGCCCGACAGCGCCCTCTTGGTAGGCGAAGGGCGTGGTCGTCTGGGAGATGGGGATAGCCGTCCGGGCCGTGGATCTAACGGTCAGGGGAATGGTCAGGGGAATGGTCAGGGCAACGGTCAAGTCAATGACCCCAGCGCGAACCCGGGGCATCAAATCTTCGTCCTTCAGCCCCAGGGCGAGGGCTTTGTGGCGGTGCCTCGCCCCGTGCGGGTGGGAGAACGCAGCGATGGCCAAGTGACCATCTTGGCGGGGCTGGCTCCGGGCGAGCGTTATGTTGTGCGCAGTGGCCAACCCCTCACCCCTGGGGCGGCGGTGCAACCCAGTTTGCTATCGGATTAACCCCGACTCCCAACTCCCAACTCCCGACTCCCAACTCCCAACTCCCCACTCCCAACTCCCGACTCCCGACTCCCCACTCCCGACTCCCATGACGCCCTCCCCCCTTTCTCCCCAACGCTTTAGCATCAGCGGCTTGGCGATTCGGCGGCACATTGGCACCCTGATGCTGGGGCTGACGGTGTTGGTGATGGGCCTGTTTATCACCAGCCAGTTGCCCGTGGACTTGCTGCCAGCGATTACTTATCCACGCATTGGGTTGCGGGGGGATGCCCCCGGTCTCTCGCCTGTGGTGGCGGTGGATGAGGTGACGCGCCCCCTGGAGGAAGCCCTGGCCACAACGGAGGGTGTGGTGCAGATTTTCTCCCAAACCCGCGAGGGCCAGATTAGCATTGACCTCTTTTTTGAACCGGGGGGCGACATTGACCAAGCCCTCAACGACGCCACAGCCACGCTGAACCGGGCCAGGGGAACCCTGCCCGACAGCCTTGAAACGCCACGACTATTTAAGTTTGATCCGTCCCAACTTCCGGTTTACGAAATGGCGCTGACCTCGGATCGCCTCAGTGCCCAGGCGTTACGCATTTTTGCCGAGGAGGAACTGGAGCGGGAACTGCAACAGGTGCCGGGAGTGGCCAATACCGATGTCTCCGGCGGCGTCAACGAACAGGTGCAGGTGAATGTGGATTTGCCCCGACTGCAAGCGGTGGGCTTGGGCCTGAATGACGTGCTGACGGCCCTGGGGAATCGCAACCAGGATGTCTCTGGCGGACGACTACGGGGGGGCGATGGAGAAACCCTAACCCGCCTAGTGGGGCGTTTTACCTCGGCGGCAGACCTGGAAACCCTGCCGATTACCGTTCCCGGCACCAGCCCACCCCAGCAGGTGCTTTTGCAAGAGGTCGCCACCATCCAGGACAGCATTGAGGAGCAGCGGGTATTTGTCAGCCTCAACGGCCAGCCAGCGGTGAAGGTGAGCGTGCAAAAGCAGCCCGCCGCCAACACCGTGGATGTGGTTGATGGGGTGAAGGCCAAACTGGCGGAAATGCAGCGCCTTGGCCAAATGCCCGACGGCATGGACATGACCGCCACCCTCGACGAATCGCGCTTTATCCGCAATGCCATTCGCAATGTGGCGATCGCAGGGCTAACCGGGGCTACCCTGGCGGCGATGACGGTGCTGCTGTTTTTGGGGTCCCTGCGCCAAACCTTCATCATTGTACTGGCCATTCCCCTCGCCTCTTTAGCGGCGTTGATCCTGATGGGCTTGTTTGGTCTGTCGCTGAATGTCTTTAGCCTGGGTGGGTTGGCCCTGGGCGTGGGCATTGTGGTGGATAACTCCATTGTGATGCTGGAAAACATCGCCCAGCGAGCCGAAAGGATGGCGCGTTCTCCCCTGAAGGGTCGCTTTCATCAGCAGGAAGCCCTGTTCCAAGCCGAGGCCAGTAGCCGTGAGCTAGAGTCGGCCCTCCTGGCTTCGACCACCACCAACCTGGTGGCAGTGCTGCCCTTTTTGCTGATTGGCGGCTTTATTTCCCTGATTTTTAACGAGTTGCTTCTCACCGTCAGCTTCTCCGTGGCGGCATCCCTGGCTGTCGCGCTGACCATCGTCCCCGCCCTGTCGGCCCGCATGTTGATGGGACGACCCACCCGATCGCTGCAAAAGGTGGGGTTGTTTCGCTGGTTCAAGGCCCGATTAGAGGGCGTCACCCTGGGCTACAGCCGCTTTCTGAGTGTCGTTCTGCACCATCGAATTTGGGTGATTGCCCTGGCCCTGGTGGTGTTTGGCGGCAGCAGTCTGTGGATGGTGCAGCGCATTCCCCAGGAAATTTTGCCCACCATCAACACAGGCCAAGCACGGGTATTTGTGCGGTTTCCGGCGGGCACCACCATAGCGGCCAACCAACGGGTGATGCAGGCCGTCGATGGGGTGCTGTTAGCCCAGTCCGAAACCGAATACGTGTTCACCACAGCGGGGGGCTTTTTGTTTGGCAGCAACACCAGCGCCAACCCCCTACGCGGCAGCAGCACCATCACCCTCAAACCGGGTAGCAACACCGCCGCCTTTGTGGATCGCATGAACGGCGAACTGGGCCAACTGCCCCTGGTGGATACCCTGATTCGGGTTAGCCAGGAGACCGTGCGCGGGCTGATCCTCAGCAACTCCCCAGTGCGAAGCGATATTGATCTCGGCCTCCAGGGGGACGACCCCCAAGCCCTGATTCAGGCCGGACGGCAGTTGGTCGCCGCCCTCGGCGAACAGGCCAAACTGGCCCGCTATCGGCCCGATGGCGAAGCGCCCCAAGACGAACTGCAAATTCTGCCCGACTGGGATCGGGCGGCGGATCTGGGTCTCTCGGCGGCGGACTTGGGGGCCACTATCCAAACCGCACTGAATGGATCGGTGCCCACCCAGCTTCAGCGGGGCAACCGCCTCGTGGATATCCAGGTGCAACTGGCCCCCGGCACGGTACAACAGTCGGCCCAGTTGTTGGAGGTTCCTCTGGTCTCCCGCACCGGGCAGCGCCTACAGCTTGGCGATATTGCCCAGGTGGCCCTGGCCCCGGCTCCCGGCGAAATCCAGCGCATCAATCGGCGGCAGGTGTTTCTGGTGGCGGGGAGTCTCGCCGAGGGCGCGAGCCTCGGGGCCGCCTTGGCCGAAGCCGATACCATCTTTGAACAACTGGAACTACCCCCCGGCATCACCCGCCTCCCCAGTGCCGCCGCCGCCACCAACGATGGCCTTCAGCAGTCCCTCACCGTCCTCGGTGCCCTGGCCACCTTCCTGGTGTTTGTGGTCATGGCGGTGCAGTACAACTCCTTGATCGACCCGCTGGTGATTATGCTGACGGTGCCCCTAGCCCTGGCCGGGGGAATCCTGGGCCTCTTTGTCACCCAAACTGCCCTTGGGGCCACGGTGGTCGTCGGTGCAGTCCTGCTGGTGGGCATTGTGGTCAACAACGCCATCATCATGGTGGAACTGGCCAACCAAATCTACAACGACACCGGCTGCTCTCGCCAAGCCGCCATTCTGCAAGCCGCCCCCCGCCGCCTGCGCCCAATTTTGATGACCACCGTCACCACGGTACTAGGCCTGTTCCCCCTGGCCCTGGGCATTGGCGAAGGCTCCGAATTTCTGCAACCCCTGGGCGTGGTGGTGTTCTCCGGCCTCTCCCTAGCCACGGTGCTAACGCTGTTCATCATCCCCTGCTTCTACACCCTGCTCCACGGCGACCTGGGCGGCAGCGACATTCCCACGGAGACCGATCACCTTGATCCCCCAGAGCCGATCACCCCCGCCGAAATCCCCTCCCCCTAACGGGAAGTCCTAGCTGCTCCCTCCCGACTTGGCAGGGCAGGAAAACGCGACGGGCACGGATGCCCTAGCCCTCAATCAGCCGCCGCACAGCAATTTCCAACTCCGGGAATGCTTGGGGCGTAACGTTGCCATCCGTGAGGATCAGCGACTGCTGGTAGTCTCCCTGCTCCGGTTGCCAGAGTACTGGGAATACGGCAATACCTAATCCATTCATCCGTTCCATAGATCCGTAGGGTGCATTCGCGAAGCAATGCACCAAAACCACATACCGAGACATTCGCGAAGCAATGCACCAAGACCACATACCGAGACATTCGCGATGGGTAAGCGGTGCATTGCGGCCAATGGATTGATCCAACATTGGCCAAGAATATTGACGCCGCGAATGCACCCTACTGTCCTGCTGGTGGGCATTGTGATCAACAACGCTATCATCGTTCGTCGAAGCGGCCCCTCTGCCGGGAGCCCTACCGAGACACCCAGGGCAGGCGTACGGTAAATAGCGTGCCCTGGCCCTGGCGACTGGTCGCCGCGATGGTGCCGTTTTGCAAGTCCACAAACTGTTTGACAATGCTCAGCCCGAGCCCAGTGCCGGGGATGTTGCTGACATTGCGGCCTCGATGGAAGGGTTTGAACAGGTCACGGCGATCGCTGAGGGGGATACCCATGCCCGCATCCTGCACCCGAAAGGTGAGGCACTGTTGTCGTCCCGTCAGCTTTAGGGTGATGGCACCGAGATCTGGGCTATAGCGAATCGCGTTGGACAATAGGTTGCCCAAGATTGACCGCAGCAGGCGCTCATCCACTTCGGCCCACAGGTGGCGATGGCGACAGAGAAATTGAATGGGAGCCTGGGGACGGCGATAGTCGGACTCCGTTAGCAGCCCTTGGCAAAAGGCCACCAAATCCATTGGCTGCGGGTTCACCTCCAACACCTTCGCCTCAATTTTTCCAATCACCAGAATGTCGTCAATCATCTGGGTCATGCGCTCCACATTGGTGTTGATGGCCCGCAGGTAGTCGGTTTTTTCCTCGGGGCGCAGTTGGGTGTCGTAGCGGTTGAGGGAGGACACCGACAGGGCAATGGTATTCAGCGGGTTCCGAAATTCGTGGCACACCATGGAGACAAAGCGGGAACGCATCTCGCTGAGGTGCTGAAGTTGCTGATTGGCGGCCTGCAATTCGGCGGTGCGCTCCTGCACCTTTTGCTCCAGTTCTTCATTGGCCCGTTGCAAAATCTCCTCGGCCCAGCGCCGTTGGGTAATATCCCGAAACGTCACCACCGTCCCGATGAGCTGCCCTTCCTCATCCCGCATGGGCGTACTGATATATTCCACCGGAAAGCTGGTGCCGTCCTTGCGCCAAAACACCTCGTTGGTAATCCGCCGCACGCTGCCGTCCTGGAACGCGGCATAAATCGGGCAATCCTCCCGCTGGTAGGGCTGGCCATCCTCGCGGGAGTGGTGCATCACCGCGTGCATGGATTGGCCGATCAGGTCTTCCACCGCCCAGCCGATCATCTCCGCCGCCGCTGGGTTCACGAAGGTCACGTTGCCCGCCAAATCCAGGCCATAGATGCCCTCACCCACGGCATTCAGGATCAGGTGATGTTGGCGGCGCAAATGCTCTAGCTCTTGGCTCTGCGGGGCCATGGCCGGGGCCAAGCAGGACGGCAGCCAATAGGTTTGGGTCATCGGAACCTTCGGTGAATGCAGCAACGGCAGCGCGAGCAAGCTGAACCCGGAGGGGACAGGCTACGGAAGAATGTATCGCCAGACAAATGTATCGCCAGACACAACAGGAAGGGGGCTTCAGGTTTATCAAAGAATGATAAAGCAAACCGTAACCTCTATTTCAAGCTTCAGTGACACCATAAACGACCCACTCAAGTCCTTGGTTGACTGACAAAAGATTCTGGACTGGATCGGGCGCGAAAACCGTGCCCCTACGGCAGGGGTTCCAGGTAGGGGGCAGGTCTCCTGACCCTTTGACGGATAGGGGTTCTCGCCAGTTTTATCAGTCAACCAGAGTGAAACTCGCGACGAGATCACGCTATCAATTCCGGGGTCGTGCTCCAGCGGAATGACACCAGAAAAGTTCATGCCTGCCAAAACAATTTTAGTAATTGAAGATGAGGCCCAAACCCGGAACATTTTTCTCAAGTGTTTAGAGTTTGAGGGCTTTGATGCGGTAGGGGCCAGCGATGGAACCAGTGGTGTCGGCCTCGCCCAACAGCATCAGCCCGATCTGATCGTGTGCGACATTATGATGCCCGACATGGACGGCTATGCGGTGCTGTCTACCCTGCGCCGATCTCGCCCAACGGCGAGAATTCCGCTCATTTTTCTCACCGCCAAAGTGACCATGGCCGACCTGCGCCGAGGCATGGATCTGGGGGCTGACGACTACCTCACCAAGCCCTGCACCGTGGAGCAATTTCTGGCGGCGATTAACACCCGTTTGCAGCGCCAAGATCAGCTTGCTCGCCTCTGGAGCGAAGGCCCAGAAACCTCCCTAGATCGGCAATCCCCCCAGAACTCGATACCCCTAGGCCATCTCAAAACTGCCCTTGTACCGGGAACCAGGGAGGACGCTAGCGCAGAAACCCGCCCCCTCCATCCGTCCACCTTTTTCCCCGATGATCCCAAACTGGCTAACCTGTTCCAGTTCATTGAGGCCCATTTTTGCCAGCCCATTGGGCTCAACGACGTGGCCCAGGCGGTGGGCTACTCTCCAGCCTATTTGACCAACCTGGTGCAAACCCATACCGGACGCACCGTTAAGCAGTGGATCATTGAGCGACGGATGGCCCAAGCTCGGCAGTTATTAACCCACACCGATCACTCTATTCGTGCCATTTCAGAGGCGATTGGCTATGGCGATGCGGGATATTTCACTCGCCAATTTCGGCAGCTTCATGGGGTTTCCCCCCAAATCTGGAGACAGAAATCTGTAGCAGAAACAACAAATTCCTAAGGACAATTCTGCAAAGGCAATCTATGGCCCTAGCGCGATGGATCTCTAGTCGAAGATCTGTAACGCACCTAACCAAAATGGGACTGATTTACCAGGAAAGACTAAGTTCTAAAGAAAGTCCTACCAAGACCCAAAAAACATCCTATGGGTTTTTATGGCCTAACTTGATAGGCTTTAAATCAGCAAGATTTAGATGATTTTTTTAGAGACGTTCGGAAACAGCGTTTCCAATACAGCGTTTCTAATCAAACTGGGAAAGGTTGGTTTGAACGGGATAATTTGACTCCGATCATCTATATCGATCATCGAAATGAGTCATTTGTCCATGGCGTTTCACTCGATGGTCGTCAGTGTTGAGATTCAACGCAGGCTTGGGCCTTTGGGCCGATTGGGAAAAGGTTGTTGTTGTGTTCTAGTGGATTCATCCTATGGTGATTTCAACCGTTGCAAAGTCGCTCAGTGATTGGGGTAGCCTAAGCTGTGCTGCCCCTAATTTGATGGGGTTAGGTCAACCCTGCCGCACCTGTGGCACGGTGCATTTCACCGCCGATCATTCCTCCTTTTTGCAAACCATGCCCCAAGACCCGGTGGACATGGTGGATGACCTGGTGAAGATGGGGCTATACCAGGAAAATCAGCTCCGGGCCGCCGATGCGGTGAATGCCTACGAACTGCGGAAGGCGCTCTTTCTGAAGCGGGTGGGCCGCAACGATCCGCAGCGAGAGAAGCTAATCCTAGCCCTGTGCAAACAAGCGGGGGGTCTAGAAAATGCCTTTGCCGCCGCCTTTGGGCCGCAGGCGGGGCTGTTCTTCGCCGAGTCCATTCGCAATAGCGGTGCCACCCGACGGGAGTTTCTGCGCAACATGGCGGTGGGGGCGGCCCTCGTCACCCTAGCCAGTTGTGCCAGTGGCGGCGGCCCTGCCGAGGAAAACGCCGAAGCCCCCGTGGACACCAGCGGCCTGGAGAAAACCGATATTCGGGTGGGCTTTATTCCCATTACCTGCGCCACGCCAATCATCATGTCCCAGCCCTTGGGCTTCTACGAAAAGTACGGGTTTAACGCCGAAGTGGTGAAGATGCCAAGCTGGGGTGCCGTGCGCGACTCCGCCATTGCCGGAGAGCTAGACGCTTACCACATGCTGGCCCCCATGCCCATCGCCATGACCCTAGGCTTGGGTTCCGCCGCCTTTGGGGTGAAGCTCGCCAGCATCGAAAATATCAACGGTCAGGCCATCACCATTGCCGAGCGCCACAAGGGTAACGTCAACGGCCCCGCCGACTTTAAGGGCTTTGTGATTGGGGTGCCCTTCCCCTATTCCATGCACAACCTGCTGCTGCGCTACTACCTGGCCTCCGGTGGGCTCAACCCAGACACCGATGTGCAAATTCGCCCGGTGCCGCCCCCAGACAGCATTGCCCAGTTAATTGCGGGCGATATCGACGCCATGTTGATGCCCGATCCCTTTAACCAGCGGGCCGTCTACGAAGGGGCCGGATTCATTCACATGCTGACGAAGGATCTGTGGGATGGCCATCCCTGCTGCGCCTTTGCCGCCAGCGATACCTGGATTGAAAGCAACCCCAACACCTTCCGGGCGCTGAACAAGGCCATCGTTGAAGCCACGGGCTACGCCCAGGATCCAGCCAATCGGTCGGAAATCGCCGCTGCAATTTCCGACCGAGCCTTCCTCAACCAGCCCACCGAAGTGGTGGAAGCGGTGCTAACGGGTAACTTTGAGGATGGTCAAGGCAATACCCTCAGCGTCCCCGACCGCATCGGCTTCGACCCCTACCCCTGGCAGAGCTTCGCCAAGTGGATTTCGTCGCAGCTCGTGCGCTGGGATTTGCAGGGCGATGGCAAGGTCGCCCAGGAAATTACCGACGCCACCTACGACAGCGTGGGAGAAAACGTCTTCCTCACGGAACTGGCGCGGGAACTCGCCCAGGAACTGGGTCAAAATCCCCCTTCCGAAACCGAACGCGAAGAAAAACTCGCCTTCGATACCTTTGATCCCTCTGCCCCAGGGGAATACGTCAAGTCCCAAATTGACGAGTTTGGCGTGTAGGATTAGCCCTTCTCATCTGGGTCATGGGCTTATCCCACCCAGATTAGGATCCGGTTGACTGACCAAACTGGCGAGAACCCGTATCTGTCAAAGGGTCAGGAAACCTGACCCCGACATGACTCGAATACTGTAGGGGTGCGGTTTTCGCGCCCAGTTTTCGCGCCCAGTTTTCGCGCCCAGTGCAGAATCGTTTGTCAGCCCAAAATCCTCGGCGCGTGTTGGGTTCCGCCTTGCTGCACCCAACCTACATCAGAGATATGTCCGGCCATCAACATCTAGGTTCCTAACGTTCTAATTGAGAGTTTCACCATGGCATTGAGTCAACCAACTCCAGTGGGCCTTGCTCCCACGAGCACCAAGGATCCTTGGTGGCAAAATGAAAATCTCAAGGCCGCTGGGCTATTTGCGCTTTCCCTGGGCTTGTTTCTCCTGTTTTGGGAAATTGGCGCAAGGGCAGGCTGGTTTGTCAACGGTGTACCCACGGCCACCGAGACCATTGGAGAATTTTGGTGGTGGGTTACTAATCCTTTTTATAACAACGGCCCCAACGATTTAGGGATTGGATGGAACCTGTTAATTAGCCTACGTAGGGTAGCTATTGGCTATATTCTAGCCTCCCTAGTTGCCGTACCTTTGGGAATCTTGATCGGCATGTCCCCTGTGGCCTACAAGGCGTTCAATCCCTATATTCAGCTTCTCAAGCCCGTATCACCGTTGGCTTGGCTTCCCCTCGGCCTATACCTGCTACGAGATTCTGAGAAAACTGGGATTTTCATTATTTTTATTTCCAGTATTTGGCCCACGTTGATTAACACCACCTTTGGGGTCGCAAACGTCAACCAAGATTATCTAGACGTGGCCAATACCCTCGGTGCTTCGAGGCTTCGCACCATCTTGAAGGTGATTATTCCAGCCGCTCTCCCTAATATTGTGTCGGGTCTTCGGATCAGCATGGGGATTGCTTGGCTGGTCATCGTGGCAGCGGAAATGTTGCTAGGAACAGGACTAGGCTACTTTATTTGGAACGAGTGGAATAACCTTTCCATCGCCAATATCTTAGTAGCCATCTTCATTATTGGTCTCGTAGGATTACTGCTGGATAGTCTCTTTGCAGCCCTCGAAAAGTTTGTTGCCTTTGGTCGAAATTCATGAGAACTGCCCCTGTGAACAGCTATCTCTCAGCGGATGCGCCCTCGGATACCGCTCAGCTATCTATTCGCCAAGTGTCCAAAGTCTTTCCGGGAAAGCGGGGCTTAATTAACAAGCTCTCCGGTAAAACCAGTCGTGACTTTGTCGCCATCCAAGACATCAACTTGGAGATCGAGCCCAATACCTTTGTCTCCATCATTGGCCCGTCTGGGTGTGGGAAATCCACTCTCCTCAATATGATTGCGGGCCTCAGTTCCATCAGCGGTGGCGAGATTTTGCTCAACGGCCATCCCATCACGGGGCCGGGGTCAGACCGGGGTATGGTCTTCCAAAACTATGCCCTCATGCCCTGGATGACGGTGGAGGAAAACCTACGCTTTGCCATCGAAACCGTTAATCCAAAACTATCGCCTAAGCAGCGGGATCGCATCATCAAAGAGCATATCCAGTTGGTGGGCCTAGTAGGGGCTGAAAAGAAACATCCCCACGAACTCTCTGGCGGAATGCGGCAGCGGGTGGGCATTGCCCGTGCCCTTGCCATCGATCCGCAAATTCTGCTGATGGATGAACCTTTTGGTGCCCTAGATGCCCTAACTCGTGGCTTTTTGCAGGACGAAGTAGAACGTATCTGGGAACAGCAGCGCAAGACCGTGATCATGATTACCCACAGCATCGAAGAAGCGCTGCTGCTGAGCGATCGCATTGTGATGATGACCCGTGGCCCCGCTGCCCGCATTGATGAAATTCTGGAGGTGCCCTTTCCCCGTCCTCGCAACCGAGAAACCATCGAACAACACCCTGCCTACCATACCCTAAAAGCTGAAATGGAAAGCCATCTCTACCGCGAAACTCGTGCTGTAGAAGAGGCACGCATCAGTCGATAATCGGGATTGCTCTAGCCTATTCCTGGAGCCCTATCCGTTCTTTTCTCTTATCTCTTTTTCCATGTCTCCCCCTTTGATTCCCCCCTTCACCCATGAGATTGCCATTGCCAAAGTCCGCATGGCCGAAGATGCCTGGAACAGTCGTGACCCTGACCGTGTCGCCCTGGCCTACACCGAAGATAGTCACTGGCGCAACCGGGCTGAAATCTTCCAGGGGCGCGAAGCCATCCGGGATTTTCTGCGCCGTAAGTGGGGCAAAGAACTGGACTACCGGCTGGTTAAAGAACTGTGGGCCTTTGGTAGTCATCGCATTGCCGTCCGCTTTCAGTATGAATGGCATGATGATGCCGGACAGTGGTATCGCGCCTACGGTAACGAAAACTGGGAATTTGCCGAAAATGGCCTGATGTGCCGACGCGAAGCCAGCATTAACGACCGTCCCATTACGGCGGATCAACGTCGTTTCTTTTGGGATGCTTCAGGCCCTCGCCCCCAGGAGCATCCCGGCCTGATTAACTCGCCGGAGTAGGGCCGTAGAGCCATGGCGAAAGGAGGAGGGATAAGGATGAAAACATGGGTGGGCAATTCCCACCTTGCCAGCACCAAACCTTTGACCAAATAGACGTTATTAATGAGGATCTTGTCATGACTGTTTCTGTGATTACTGAAAAGCTACTCGCAGCTAAGAAAGCCGCTGGACTGAGCTTTGCGGATCTAGAGGCCAAAACGGGCTACGACGAGGTGTGGATTGCTTCGGTGTTCTACCGTCAAGCCAGTGCCTCCGTGGAGGAAGCCACGAAGTTAATTGAAGCCATTGGGGCTGATTCGTCTTTGATTGATGCCCTAACCGATTTCCCGGTGAAGGGTGGTCTTGATCCGGTCGTGCCAACCGATCCACTGATCTATCGTTTCTACGAAATCATGCAGGTATATGGGATGCCCATGAAGGCCGTTATTCACGAAAAATTTGGCGATGGCATTATGAGTGCCATCGACTTTACGTTGGATGTTGAAAAGGTGGAAGATCCCAAGGGAGATCGCGTCAAGGTGATTATGAATGGCAAGTTTTTACCCTATAAGAAGTGGTAACTTAGCCCTCCAAGCCTAATAACCTGGTTGATGGACAAAACTGGCGAGAACCCATATCTGTCAAAGGGTCAGGAGACCTGACCCCTACCTGAAACCCAGGCCGTAGGGGCGCGGTTTTCGCTCCCAACACAGAATCTCTTGTCAGCCAACCTCATAACTCACACATTCCAGGCTGTTAGCGAACGCTAGCAGCTTTTTCTTTGACTAACCGAGAACTTCACAGTATCTACTTTGGAGATGGGGCAGGCGATCAGCTTCACCACGAGCCTGTCACGACCCAAATGGCCTACCCCCACAAAAAACCACCCAGCAAGACCACTAGGTGGCTATAAAGTGACTTTCAACCCCAGCGCTAACTAACGCTGGTTATTGAGAATTTCCTGCACCTGTTCGCTGGGGGTATAGCGATACCCCCAAACCGCTTGGTCAGAATCATCCAAAACTTGGGGGGTTAGCAAAACAATCAGTTCTTGGCGTTCATTATCGGTAACAGTACTGCGGAACAGTGCTCCTAGAATAGGAATATCTCCCAAAATAGGAATCTTGGTTACGCTAGAGCGTTCGGACTCTTGGATAATCCCAGAAAGTAGGAGGGTTTGGCCATCACGTACCCTTACTTGACCAGAACTAATCTGACGGCGCGACAGAAGAACCACGTTTCCTGCACCTGTATCAAAGACTTCGGTTGGGGCTGAAATACTAGGCGCTACGGAGAGCGAAACAAATCCATTATCATCAATCCGGTTTACAACGATTTGAACGACAAGTCCAGCAGATTCAATTGTTGGGGTAATTGTAGTAACAGCAGGACCAGTATCAGGAATCTGAACATCTGTTCTGAGCTGTGTAACTACATCTTGAGTAAGCTCAACCGACGCTGTTTGACCTTCTTGGACAATAAGCGTAGGGTCGGTAATAATTTTTGCATTTCCGTTTTGCACCGTTGCCAAAAGCTGGACGAGAAAACGGTTAGAGTTGTTATTACCCCCGGCTCCGCTAATTGGACGAGGTAGGATAGGAGTACCACCAGGAACAGTTGGTGGCAGAATTGTGCCTGGGATGCCATTGCCTAGGTTGATGACACCTAATCCGCCACTGCTCACAATTCCGAAGTTTCCTGTTTGGAAGGAAAAGCTGGTACCAAACGCATCTAATGCATTGAGGTTAATATCAATAACTCGAACGTTAATGGCAACTTGTCTACGACGCAAATCAATTCGCGTGAGTTGCTCGGTCGCCATCGCTACTAAATCAGTCCGACCTATAAGGGTGACAGAGTTCGTTCGTTCATCTGCGATAACTTGCAAACCCCGCAAAATAGCTTGGCTGTCCTCATAATCAGCTCGACGAACCTCAATTTGCTCTACCGTTGTGGTTTGAGTTGCTGGTTCCCCAGCACCTTCCGTAACGTCAGCAGCCGAGACGATCGTGATCTCTCGCTCTCGGCTAATGGCACTTTCAGCCCCTAGGGCAACCAAGAAGTTAGAGGCGACCCCGGCGTCAACTTGATTAAGGCGCAGGGTGCGGGTAACAATGTTTTGGGCAGAGGCTGGCAATTGAGGGCTGACGTAGATACTTCGGCCTACTTTGTTGGCTTCTAGGCCGCTAATGCGAAGGACATGATTGAACACGTCCTGGACAGATTCATTTTCAATGTCGAGGCTGATTAGGGTACCTTCGCCTCCGCCTTCGCCTCCGCCGTCACCACCTGCGCTAGGAGCATAGACCAAGTTCATGCCAGCGGCACGGGCCAACAGGCCCAAAACCTCGCGGGCGGGGGCGTCGCGTAGGAGCAGTCGGGGAATCCGCTCGTTCGTGCCCAGGTCAATGGTGCTGAAGGTGGTCATGCTTTCCGCGAAGGACATATCGCCCACCGGGGGGGCGACGGCGCGGGGTAGGAAGGGGGGAGCCTGTTGCAGTTGGGGCTGGGCAACGGGGACGCCGTCGATCACCACTTCGGGGTTGGGCACCAGCACAGCGGGCTGGGCTGGGGGGGGCGTTACGGGACTGGGCTCAGTGGTTTCGGCCTGGGCGAGGGCGGGGGTGTCGGGGCCGGGAACCGTCACCAGGGTTTCGGGGAGGGGGGTGGGGCGGGTGTCGCCATCGGGCCGCAGGGAGAGAACCACGCGGTTGCGGCGGGAATGGATTTGGCTGGTGGGGGCTTGGTCGGTGCCCTCAATCGTGACGCG
>JAYKHF010000258.1:0-7910 GCA_035285305.1 Leptolyngbya sp. | reverse complement strand
GTCGGGGCCGAAGCCCTGATGCGGTGGCAGCATCCCAGTCGGGGCTATGTTTCTCCGGCCCACTTTATCCCCACCGCCGAGACCCTAGGGCTGATTGTGCCGATGGGGGAATGGATTCTGCGCAACGCCTGCCAGCAAATTCAGCGGTGGCCCCAGTATCCCGCCCAGGGCCACGTCTCTGTCAACTTGTCGGCCCGACAGTTTACAGCCCCCAACCTGATGGAGACCGTCTTGCGAATTTTGACCGAAACGGGCTTGCCGCCCCAGCGGCTAGAGTTAGAAGTGACCGAAACCGTGTTGATGCAGGAGGGCCATCTAGCCGAGATCATTCTGAACCAGTTGGCCGAAATCGGGGTTCGCATTGCCATCGACGATTTTGGCGTTGGCTATTCATCCTTTAAGTATCTACAGCGGTTTCACCTCAACACCCTGAAGTTGGATCGGTGTTTTGTGCAATCCATGGACGCGAGTCCGAAGAACCCTAAAATTGTGGCGGCGATGATCAACATGGCCCACAATCTTGGGCTCACGGTGGTGGCAGAGGGGGTAGAACGCCAGGAGGAACTGGATCAATTGCGCGAGTTTAGCTGTGACCTTGCCCAGGGCTATTGGTATAGCCAGCCCCTGCCCCCCCACCAATTTGAACAGCAGTATTTTGCTAGCCCAACCTCGTCGTTGTGACCCACCCATGAACCCTCCCTAATTCGTTAGGCAGATGCCCTAGGGTATTGCCATCATTATTGTGTTGAATACCGGCTTCACGTTTGCTTTACAGACCCCACTCGCCGCGAAAACCGAGTATCAGGTTGTCCTTTTGGGCTAACCTCAGAACAGAGGAAGGACAGTCGCCATGAAAAAAATTCTAGTCATCGAAGACGATCTTCAGGTTCAAGACAACATCTATGACATTTTGAGCCTGGAGGATTTTTACACGATCACCGCCTCCGATGGCGCAGAAGGGCTGATGTTGGCCAGGGAAGAGCAACCCGACTTGATCATCTGCGACATCATGATGCCCCAGATGGACGGCTATGAAGTCTTGGCAGCCCTGCGGGAGCAGGAGGACACCAGCGCCATTCCCTTCATTTTTTTGACCGCCAAGGCGGATCGGGATGACCAGCGCCACGGCATGGATCTCGGCGCGGATGACTATCTCACCAAGCCCTTCACCCCCGATGAACTGCGGCAGGCCATTACGGCCCGTCTGTCCCGCCGGGAAAGCCAACAGCAGCAGGCCCAGCGCCAGGTGGATCAACTCCGCAATACCATTTCCTACGCCCTGCCCTACGAGTTGAATACGCCCCTGGTGGGCATTATCAACGGGGCGCGTCTGCTGCGAACCAACTATGGCTCTATGGATCAGGCGGAAATTGAAGAACTCCTCGGGGATATCGAAACCTCTGGGAATAAGCTCTATGCCTTGATCCAGAACTTTATCACCTATGCTGACTTGGAACTGGCCCTCGCCAACGATGAAATTGCCGACAAGCTGCGGGCCAGAACCGAACCCTGTCTCACCGCTGCGGTCATTATGTCTGGTGCCATGCAATCGGCTAAGGTGGCCCATCGAGAAGCCGATCTTCAGCTTGAGCTTGAGGATGCCTCCGTTCAAATTTCAGACTGGCGACTGCAAAAAGTGATTCAGGAAGTGGTGGATAACGCCTTCAAGTTTTCCCCGGTTGGTAACCCTGTGAAGGTGATTAGCCACACCAAGGATGGCAACCTGCACATCTTTATCATTGATCAGGGCTGCGGCATGAACGCCGATCAAGTGAGCACCATCGGAGCCTACATGCAGTTTGATCGCCGCATCTACGAACGCCCTGGGAATGGTCTCGGCTTGGCCATCACGAAGCTCACCATGGCGCTCTACGACGGCGAGGTCAGCATTGAAAGCTTTGTGGGCCAGCAAACCACCGTGCGCCTCACCCTCCCCTTGGCCAAGGCACCCACCCCCCCCGAAGCGGACACCTTCCGCTAACCTCACTGGCTTTAACGGCGGCTAGGGCGGGGTGGGTGCTTCCCGCTGGTGGCCAAAGTAGGACTCTAGCACCTGAAGCACCATCGGAGCCGCTACCTTGCCGCCGCCGCCACCGGAGTGTTCGGCGAAGGCCACCACCACCACCTCAGGGTTATCCAGGGGGGCATAGGCTCCAAACCAGGCATGGGAAAGCCCGGGGGGGGCCTCAGCGGTGCCTGTTTTACCGGCAAACGGGGGAATATGGGGCACATTCAGCGCCTTGGCCGTCCCGCCGGTGATTACCTGGCGGAGACCCCGGCGCAGGATATCGATGGTGACATCACTGAGGTTGAGGGACTCGCGCCAGTTGCGAGCGTCTTCGTTGTCCTTCAACAGGTGGGGCTGCACCAAATAGCCCCCATTGGCCGGAACGGCAAACATGACGGCCACCTGGAGCGGGGTGGCGGTTAAGTAGCCTTGGCCGATGGACATATTAATGGCGTCGCCGATGACCCAGGACGTGCCCAGGACTTCCTGCTTCCAGGCGTCATCGGGCACAATGCCAGCGCTTTCCTCATTGGCCAATTCAAGGCCGGTTTTGCGCCCAAAGCCAAAGCGACGGGTCATTTCAATCAGCGGTGGGCCACCCATGCGGCGGGCCGTTTGGTAGAAAAAGGTGTCGCTACTCCAGGCCATGGCCCCCGTGAACCCCAGGGGGCCAAACCCGGCGCGGTTCCATTCTCCAAAGCGCACCCCCCCCACTTGCAGGTAGGGGAAGGTGGGCAGCACCGTATCGGGGGAAAACGCCCCGGATTCTAGCGCCGCCGCCGTGGTGACAATTTTGAAGGTGCTCGCAGGGGGGAAGGCTCGCAGGGATCGGTTCAGGAAGGGATGATTGGCGCTTTGGAGGGCCGCCCATTGGGTTTCGCTGATGGGGCCTGTGAAGATGTTGGGATCATAGGTGGGCCAACTGGCCATGGCGAGGATGGCCCCGTTCCGAGGATCCATGGCTACAATCGCGCCGCGACGATTGCCGAGGGCAGCCTCTGCGGCCCGTTGCAGGTCGCTATCGATGGTTAACTGGACATCTTGGCCCGACACCGAGGGCTTGTCCCCCAGAATTTGAATAATGCGTCCGGCGCTATCCACCTCCACCTGCTGCCCGCCCCACTGGCCCCGCAGGGCAGATTCAAAGGCCGATTCAACCCCCGACTGCCCCACCACATCCCCCATGCGGTAGCCCTGATCCTGGCGTTCAGAGAGTTGGGTGTCCGTCAGTTCTCCGGTGTAGCCCAACACATGGGCGGCCAGGTCGCCATTGGGATAGTTGCGCACCGCTTCAGCCTCCAGGCGCACCCCCGGCAGGTCGTTGAGATATTCCGACAGGGCGGTGGCCTGGGCTTGGCTTAGCCCCTGGGCGATGGTGATGGACTCAATGGAGGAATAGCCAGCCTGTTCTACCCGCCGCTGGATGTCCGCTGCGGGCATCCTCAGCACCGTCGCCAGTCGATCAATCACCGCTGGCCATTCTTCTTCGGGGAGGGCAATGGGCCAAATCGACACGGTGTGGGAAAGTCGGCTACCCGCTAAAATTGTGCCGTTACGGTCAACAATGGTGCCTCGGGCCGGACGCTTGGGCACTAGGCGGATGCGGTTGCTATCGGCCCGTTGGCGGTTACGCTCGCCGTTGACCACCTGAAGTTGAAAGAGGCGCAGGCCAAAAGCCCCGAGAATCGCGACGAACAGCAGCAGGAGAAACACCGCCTGAAACCGACGACCAACGGTGCGATCGCCCCGGAGAGACCCTACGACGGAGGGTAGCTTGGGGGGCAACGGTTGAAGAAGAGCCATAGAATACCCGCTGCGATTGCCTGACAGGGACAGCCAACGATGCCGCCGACCATGGTTACAGAAAGCCATGATAGCACTCGGCTAGGGCCTACCTGGCTGGCCCTGTGGCCCTAACCTCGACCCAGGGTTCCGGGGGGGGTACCCCTGGCCCAGCGGCCCTAGATCCCGAGGTAAATGGATCCGGTATAGATCACCTCCAGGGGATGGGCCGCATCAGCCGGATCGCCCTGGGCCTTGGCCGGGGCGTTGTCTAGGTGAGAGGTGGGGCCGGGGCGGGTGGGCGGCGGGGTCAGAATGGGTGATGGAGGCACCACTATGGGAGGCGATAGGGTGGGCGGCGGCGAGATCAGGGCAGGTGGGGTGGGCTGCGCCAGAACCTGCGGATGACGGGCACCGGGGGGAGTCATCCGCAAAGGGACGGGAATTGGGGCCGGATCCGGCGGCAGGGGGAGATCATCCCCTGGCACCGTCTCGATGCGGGTGGGCAGACCAGGGGACCAGGGCGCGTCCAGCGACGAGGGCACCGGGGGCGTTAGGGGATCCGCATTGGCGGGAGAGACAGCCCTAGGTTGGGGAGGGGCCGCCGCTGCCGTTGCCCTGGAAGGATTGGGGAGAGCCGATGCTGGAACATCGCTGCTCCAGTCCGGGCGGCGAGCCTGGGCGGCGCTGGTACGCTGCCATTGGGCAATGGCCCGCTGGGCTTCATCATAGAGGGCTCGACCGGCCTGCACCGTTGAGGCTGCGGCCACGGCCTGGGAAAACTGGCCCGCTGCCGCCAGTTGGTAGGCCCGATCTAGGACAGGCTGATCTTCTAGGGTTTGGAGGCGATGGGTCCACTCGTAGATGAAGCCTTGGGCCTCCTGGCGCAGGGCGCGGTTGAGATCAATGCGCTGGGCCAGGGCAATGGCCTGCCGCAATCCCTCGGGGGTGTTAGTCTGGGCCGACTGGCGGGCCTGACGGAGGTAGGGGGCATCTTCCAACTGTTCCAGGGATCGTTGCCAGTGGGCCATGAGGGTTTGGGCCTGCACCCGACGCGGGTGATCCGGGGGAATGGTCTCGGCCTGCCGCAGGGCAAGCTTGAGGGCATTCACCTGCCGGATATCCCCCGGGATCTGGGCCAGTTGGAGGGTGGCCATCCCGTCTAAATGGGTGCGCCAGGTGGCCAAGCTAGACTGGGCCTGGGGATAGTAGGGGCTATCGCTAGGGATGCGGTTGGCCGTCAGCATGGCGGCGTAGAAGCCTGCCATCTGGTGGGCGTTCACCTTCCAAGGGCCAAGGCTCTCACGGGCCTTTTGTCGTGCCTGACTGAGCCAAATGAGTTCCTGGGCTGCCTTAGCCCGATGGGGATTGTGGGAGACGACCTGCCCCAGGTGAATAGCGCCGTCTAGATCGGCCTGGTACCAGCGCTGAAGCGCCACCGCCAGCAGCAGATCACTCCAGCGATCCAGGTAGGTCTGGGCCGATTGGTAAGCCACGGTGTCGGGAGACATTTGGCCGACCCGCCGACTGGCTTCGACCAGCCGTTCGGTGCCACCGAGGGAGGCGAGGGCAACGGCCTGACGGATTTGGGCCTGGGCCTGTTGTTCTACATAGATTTGGCGGGTAATGGCCCGCACCTGTTCCTCGCGCCAGTGGGGGTGGGTCAGGGTCGCCAGGGCTAACACTTGGGCCGATGCCCCGGGCCAGTCTTGGCGGGCGATCGCCGTTTGGGCCTGGGCCACCAAGGCCGATCCCGCCTCCCACTCCTGGTTCCACTCCGCCAGCAGGGCTTGCCCCACAGAGTAGCCACGGATCTGGCGGGGCAGGCGGGTAAGCAGGGCTTCGGCCTCCTGGTAACGACCCTGGCGCAATTCCTGCTCGGCGGCGGCCACCACCATGGCCGACCAGTCCTCCACCAGGGGAGGAATTTCCGGGGCGAGCCCGTGATCCGGCCCCCACCCCTCCACCATCGTGAGGCCAGCGATCACGGCCTCTAGGTCGCCAGTCTCGGCGGCAACCTGGACACAGGACAGCGCCGCCCGATCCGTGGTGATGGTGGCCGGATTATCGCAGTTGGCGATGGGGGGCAGGTTCACGAGCCATAGAAACGCCCCCACCACGGCGGCACTGCTGGCTAGACAACCCAAGACCCACAGCAGCAGCCACCGCCAGGGATGACTTTGGGGATCCGGGGCCGCATCAAACTGCCCCGGATCGATGGCCCGTTGACGAAGGTTTTTAGGTGGATGCTGGATGACCTCAGGCAGAGCCAGATCCGCCTCCCGATCCCAAGCCCCCTGAAACGCCTCGCCCAGGGATCCCCCCAGGGGCTCGAAGGTTCGACGAACCGCCGCATCAACTCCCTCCGATGGGGGCATCGACTGAGATTGATTCACCATGGCCTCCAAACCTCCGGCACGATCCAAACCTGCTTCACTCTATCGAGGGGTTTGGAGGGGAACCCGGGAAAATTAGGATTTCTTAGCCCCTGGGAACTCAGACCATTGAGATCCCCAGGGAAGGCGACCGGTTATTCAGCGGTGGCCAGTTCGGTGCTGCCCCGGCGCTTGCGGCTCGTGAGGCTATTGAACAACATTTGGCCGATCGCCTTAATCAGGTTGCCCTCTAGCTCCTTGAACATCTCCATGTTCATGCCAAAGGCCTCATTGGCCTCCTCCACGATGGCCGCAACCATGGCCTCATCCACCGGAGCGGTATCCATGGATTCCCGGTACTTCGCCTTGAAGGCTTTTTCGTCGGTGATGCTAGGGAATTCGTAGAAGGCGGTGCCTTCGTCGTCATTCAGGTTCATGGCCCGCTGGGCGATGCCCTTGAGAATCTGCCCGCCGGACAGGTCGCCGATGTAGCGGGTGTAGGAGTGACTCACCAGCAGTTCTGGCTGGGTGTTCCCCACCTCACGGATGCGGTCTACGTAGGCTTGCCCCCCGGGGGTCATGGCGATCTGGTCGCGCCAGTTGGGGCCGTAGTAGTAGGCCAAATCGGCCTCTAGGGATGCCTTACGGTGCAGTTCAGGGAAGTAGATAGTCGAAACGACGGGGTGATCCTTATGGCGCTCTAGTTCTTCTTCCATCGCCGCGTAGGCGTAGTAGAAGTTGGAAACCAGTTTACGGTAGGAATTTTTCTCAACGACACCCCGCAAAAAGCAGCGCACAAACCCCATGTTCTCGGCCATGGTGTGGGCTTTCTTTGTGCCTTCGCGCAGTTCGGTTGATAGGTTGCTCATGCTAAACGTCTCGCTCTAGGTCTGGGTCTAACCGGAAAACAGGATTGAATATGGATGCAGGAGAAACCATGCCCCGACCCATGGCCGGGATGGCCCCGCTAAGGGTTATTCATGAATCACCATAATTGTTAACTTAGTCTGTTCCGAGAGCGGTTTTCATTACGTTTTTTTACGGGGCAAAGGGCTTGAACCCGGTCTCCAGCATGGACTGCCCCCTAGCATTGACAAAGCCCCAGGCCCCACCCACCTGCACCCGAGCCCAGCCCTCGGCAAAGGGGCCAGCGTTGCTGTAGGTCGGGGGGATGGCCCAATCCCCTTGGTGGTTGATGTAGCCATAGCGACCCTCCACTTGAACGGCGGCCAAGCCCTCGGCAAAGTTGGCCGCATAGTCAAAGCGCGGGGCAATCACCAACTGACCAGCCCGATCCAGGTAGCCCCACTTGTCCCCATAGAGGACAGCGGCCCGCCCCTCCACAAACTCGGCGGCAAAGGCCAGGGTGGGGTCAATCACCCAGTGGCCCTGGCGATTGATGTAGCCAAAGAAGCGCCCCTGACGCACCCGGGCCAGCCCCTCCGAAAAGTGAAAAGCCCCATCGTAGGCCGCTGGAATGACCATGACGCCATCGCGGTTGAGGTAGCCGTATTGGGTGTCTTGCTTGGCCACCGCCAAGGCTTCGGCAAAGCGCCATGCATCCTTAAACTGGGCCGGAATCACCAGATGCCCCAGGGTATTGAGGTAGCCGTACCGGTCGCCCAGTTTAACCACAGCCCGTCCATCGGAGAAGGAATCGGCGAGGTCAAACTGGGGCTCAATCACCCATTCCCCCAGGAGGTTAATAAAGCCGTACTTCGTGCCCCCCTGGACAGCGGCCAAGC